>JBBQSE010000217.1:0-13015 GCA_038214195.1 Planctomycetales bacterium | reverse complement strand
TGCTACTTTCAGGGGAGTGCCAACTTTGGAGGTGCGAAAACCCAATAGGTTTGGCCTCTCTTGCTCATAGACGAATCGGCGGGAACGCGCAAACCGCCTCCCAGCCGGATCTTCAGCCTGTCGATTGCTGCAAGAAGGCGAACGCTGTCTCAATGCGTGAAATCGGGGATGCGCTGCTGCGGCATTGGTATCGGCCCCGATCCGTGCCCATCACGCCAGAATGCGGAACTACAAACGGCCAGCACTGACATATCGAATGCCTTTGGGCCGCTGCCGCTCGAATTAAACCGCGTCGAAGTTGCGTAAGGCGAGCGGAAGAAACAGAATTACCAGGGGTATTGCGTCGCCGAGGGAATCCGACCTGAGACAGGTCGGACTACGTAGGCAGATCTGAGGACAGATCTGCTTCCTTTGGCGTGGTTCAGTCGCACGGGTCCGCTCGGCCCAATGACTCGCCGATGGTAAATCCTTTCCTGCCGCTCGCCTAATAGATTTTGCGGATGTTCGACGTCTGACGACGTCACACCAGACTGATCAAATGATCAGATGATGAAGTCCGTCTGTCGTCCCAGGATACGATCAATCAAGTCCTGAGGAAAATCGATCGCCGGAGAACGGTCAGGATCAAGGTCTGTGGGATTGATGCCGCAATACACACTCCAGGGGCCAAGATGTCTCCAGCGGCCAGCTCTCTTAGGCTCGCCGGGCAGTACAGGAGTTGTGCAGCGATTGCAGCCAATGGTGGAAAAGCCCTGTTTATGCAGGGGATTCAGTACAACAGCGTTCTCCTGGATGTACTGCTCCAGTTGTTCGTCCGAAAAATTGGCAAGTGGATTGATTCGCAGAGTGTTCAACCGAGGATCCACCGCCAGAATCGGGCAAACACCTCGACGACCGCCGTCTGAACGCCGCAAGCTGGTGATCAAACCATCGTACTCGCCGCGCAGAGCGTCCAGCGGCGCGGATTTCCGCATTTCGCAGCATTCCTTCTGTCCCTCGGGACTCAGGTACAGCACCCCGTGTTTCTCAGTCTGCTCCTGCATCGTCATCGCAGGCTTGAGCG
Source organism: Planctomycetales bacterium (assembly GCA_038214195.1). Taxonomy (GTDB): domain Bacteria; phylum Planctomycetota; class Planctomycetia; order Planctomycetales; family Planctomycetaceae; genus SXXK01. Next base: position 11,952 of record JBBQSE010000217.1, on the reverse strand, counting down.
TCCGGATGTTCAGGCCATACGTCTGCATCAGGCGGTCGCGCGTGTCCAGGGTTTCCTGAAACAGAACCCCCGTGTCCACGAACAGCACAGGGATACTGAGGGAGTTCGCATACAGCATGTGACAGATCACATTGCCGGATTCCTGCATGGATGACATCGCCGCGACGCGAGATCCGAACATTTCTCTGGCCCACAGCAGCAGTTCCTGCGGCGTACGTTCGTCAAATGTGCGATTCAGATCGACTAAATCGGCCTGAGTCAGGCGGGGCATGGTTTCGCTTCCATTGGGCATGATTCCGCAGCTACTGCCACCCATTGCACCGGGGACGCGCTGCCTAACCGAACAAGCAGGCCGTCGTTTTAATACTAACCCGAAGCGCTAGCGAGGCTTTTTGCGTCAAAATATCGGTAAAATTCCGCCTCGCTGGCGCTTCGGGTTAGTAAAACGCACTAAATCGACAGCCTGCAAGCGCGAATGATAGCGGGTTCGACAGGCCGGAAAAGACCGCAACCTGATCCGCCGATTCCGAGACCGCCCCTTTGCGAAGCGTCGATCATCAACGATGGTCACGCGAAATCACGAAAAAAGGCGAAGCTGATGAATCAGCTTCGCCCCGGTTTTTCACGATTTCCCAGTGATTATCGAGCGGCAGCGTCCCACCACCAGCGGCCCGATTGCCCAATGGGACTGGCTTCTGTGGCTTTCTTAGCAACTTCCGGAGAGATTTCGAATGATTCTGGATTCTGAACAATTGACCTGAGATCTCCCCGCACGCCTCCGGCCACCTGAACAACAATGTCTCCACCGCGATACTTCTTGAAGTTTGCGGCCGTCATCAATTCGTCCGGGACATCCACATCCGCGGGTTGATAGGTGCCATCCGCAGCGAATACTTCCGAATGCCATCCCAGCCTGTGGCCGATCCCCTGCGATTGGACGAGCGCGGCAACCAGACCCAAATCGAAGACATTCTCGAGATCGGCGAACACCAGATCCTGCTCCGCCAACTTCGGCAGATTTTCCGTGAACAGCCGAGCAAACTCAGCATTCGCCTGCTCCGCCTTACCTGTCGCTACGCGAGAGCCATCATTCTGCACGATCTGATTCTCTGCAAGGCAGCGAATGGATCGACCAGAGAATTCAAATGCCTGCTGACCGGGAGCCACGTGAATCGCGTCGTATTGAACCGTCAACCACCATCGAAGTGCGTCCATCGCTGATCCTTTTCGTTCGGCACTGCCCAAGAGATCGAAGTAGCTCTTCATCCCTTCGGCACCTTCGCGCTTACCGATGCCAATAAGTTTCATCTGGTAGTCGGCGTCCACAATTTTGCTGGCAACACTCGTGTTTTCAGCAAGCCCCTGCACGATGACGTTCTGAAGCCCCAGTGTGTCTTCCGCTTTCTTCGTGAAGGCACCAACGTTTTTTGCCGACAGCGGTCCAAACTGCCCCACAAGTTCCTGCACGGCTTTCACCTGTTGCGGCTTTGGATCAATCGAGCACATGAAGAAGCCAGCCCCTCCAGACGAAAACGTCCGGCTGAGCGTGACGAGGTCATCCAGTTTCAAAGTGGGACGGTGTTGAGCAATCCCGACGGAGCGTCCAGTTGCATCAACAGCCCAATCACCAGCCGGGCCACCAATCACCACGTCGCCGGTTTCGGCGAACACGAAGAGGTAACGCACTTCGGTAAGGCCCGCCAGACAAGCGACGTCATCCGGCAACGGCTGACCGGCTTTGGTCAGTTCGCCAATGTGCTGTTCAAGACGTGGCAGGGAAACGAGACGCAGATTTGACGTCGCATGCACGTCCTGATTGAAATTCGCGGATTGGGCCATTTCGAAGGCCGTAAGCAGTCGGGAATCATCTCCCGCCAATGTCAGTGCCCCCATCAGAGCCGGAGCCCCCATGAAAACGCCCTGGGCAAATTGACTCATCCGTCCGCCTTCGCCGTCAATGTCAAACCAGCGTGCTGGCGGTGCGGTTTGGTCTTGTATCAAGAGCATCAAGGGTGCAAAGTCCGCGATCTGCGACCCGCCCTGCGCCTGAAGTCCGGCATGGGCTTCCCTGGCTTTCACGGCGGTCGCACGATCACCAACGAGATCGGCGGCGGATTCCAGTGCCGCAGTGGCCGCCAGAAAATCTCCCTTTTCAGCGGACAGGCGTGCTTCCATGCGAAGTCGGGCAGCCTGCGAGATGGAATCTGCTGATGGCCCATTCACTTTGTCAGATACTGGATCTCCGGCGAGCGCCGAGGCTGACAAAACTGCCAGACAGCAGGCGACCTTTAGCCCCCTGGAGATGATTCGACGAAACCCAAAATTCAGTGAAGTAGACGCGGAGAGAGACGGACGCATCGGCGTGACCTCAAAATAATCCAGGAAAGGCGACGATAACTCGGACACTCGGTTTTCTCACTCACTTCGCGCAGAGGAACAGCAAAGTCAGAATTGACCAGTATCTAGGATCGTCGCGAATGGACTCAGCGTCAAGTAGATTCCAGCAATTCCTTGACATACCAGTTGTCTGCGATACTCCGGTTCTGACGTATCAAACGAATATGCGATGAAATTCGGCACGTCGTAACGATCATTCCAATTCCGCCGGTTCGCATAACATCCGGATCCTCGAATATGCCTGAACTTCCTGAAGTCGAAACAATGGTCCGAGGTATCCGCCCGGACTGTATTGGACGACAAATCCAGCGCACGGAGTTTCCACCCTGCCGCCGAAAACCGATTCAGATCAATCCCAGTCGCCGCGTCTTCGTCAGGAACACCGAAGGAAGACAGATCATTGATATTCGCCGGTTAGCCAAGCGCGTTGTGCTGGAACTGGATTCTGGAGATCTGATCGTCGTCGAACCGCGAATGACGGGACTGCTGCTGCTCGCCGATCCGCCGACGCCTGAACACCGACGGTTGTGCCTTCAGCTATCGCCGGCCCGCGAGAAATCTCCCACGCTTGAGTTCTGGGATCGCCGTGGCCTGGGGACGATTACGCTGTTCAAGCCTTCGGAATTCCTCGAACTCGAATCGCGACTCGGCAAAGACGCTCTCACGGCTTCGATCACTGACTGGACGGAATTTCTGGCGCAAACCAGCCGAGAGATCAAAGTCGTGCTATTGGATCAGACGCGCGTTTCCGGCATTGGCAATCTCTATGCCAGCGAGATCCTGCATGAAGCTCGTATCTCGCCATTCCGCGCCGCCACCAGTCTTTCGAAGACGCACATTCTTCGACTCGTGGCTGCCACGCAACGCATTTTGCAGGAAGCCATCCAATACGAAGGCTCAACACTTGGTGACGGAACCTATCGCAACGCACTGAACAAAGACGGCAGCTACCAAAACCACCACAAGGTCTACCAGCGCGCTGACTTGCGCTGCGTGTCCTGTGGAAAAGCCGAAATCGTGCGAACGGTGCAGGCTCAGCGCGCCACTTTTTTCTGTCCCAAATGCCAGCGATAAAATCTGGTTACCAGATATTCTGAATCTGACCGCTTGCCGCATGCAACAATCGACCGGGAGTAGCCCATTCTGGCGGCGACTGCAGAATCCTCAACCAAACCTGGCATCCTCTGGCAACTCCTTCGAATGACATATGGTTTCCCAGTTGATCTTCTGAGGAAAATTTTTCCGACTGCCAGTAGACTCTTGGTGCTGAATCAAACGCAACAGCCACTGCTGACACATCGATTTGCATTCCACTGGGAACATGTTTTCCATCGGCCGCGCCGCCATAGACTTCGGTCCGTGACATAAAGATCGAGATCTCCCATACGTCCGACTCGCTGTCAAAATAAAAATGGCATCCAATCGGTGCCGCATCATGACGGTCCACAATTCCATGAACGGCATCATTAATAAACCACTTCAGCCACGCAGGTGGTTCGCCCATTGACTCAGTTTGAGATTGCATTTGTCTTCTATCTGTAAAACCTCATCGACAATCCGGGGAGAACGCGAAATCCATCGCAACTCGATATGTCGCAGATAGCCTGTTGAAAATCAGAAAGCTGCGAATACGTGTCGCACTGCACGACAACTATTTTCTGGACACAGTATCACCGAAAAGGAAACTGCCTTGGCCAAAGTGGTGAAGCAAACCCTGCGCCATCGGCGCGAAGTCAGGATTCACAACCATTTTTTCGGATTCGATTGAGAATTGAATGGATGCTGTTCAGACTTCTTAACATGATCAGGTTGCGAAACGACAACAGAAACAATCGTCAATTGACCACAGCCAGGCTTGATGCTGCAGCTTTCGTCCACCCATCATAGATTTCAAATCGGAAGTCCCGGTAGGAATAACCTGTAAACCCAAATCCACGTCAGGGACATCGCCCCAATGAAGCCATCCATCTTCGTGATCATGATTTCAGACCTTACTGCATGCGTATTGGTATCTCTTGGTGTCGCGTTTTCACCAACCATGCTCCTCGCCGCAGATCAGGAGCCAGTCGCAAAATCCTTTCGCGATCGCGTTTGCGACCAGGCGATTTTAACGGACGGCTCTCGGCTGACAGGCGTTGCGATCAACGAATCGCCCGCCCGCATCGCACTTCGAACCGTGCGACTGGAGAAAGACGCGCCAGATCTTTTCAAACAGGAAATTGCACCCGCTCTTGCAAAGCTGCAAACCAATCAAAATCAACAACTCATTGACATTCTGCAACAGCGAATCGACCAGCTTAAGCAAGACGTGCCAAACGATCGACAACAAATCGGGCTGATTGAAGAAACGGTCGAGCGACTCAACCCCAAACAAAGGCTGGTGCCTCCCTGGATCATCCTTGAGATTAACGCAAAACGGCTGAAGCGTCTGGAACTGCTTACCCCAAACCGCCGCGAACTCGCGACACTCGCGGCGCTGAATGAGATCGACGAATTCGAAGACCTGCACTGGAAATCCGTGGCCGCCCGTTTGCAGACAATTCCGCCTGCCCAGCTAAAACGCCCCGTCGCCGCGCAACAAGCAGCCCCGCCCGAAGTTGTGGCCGAGAGAATTCTCGCGGCCGTTGATGTGCGGTTGAATAAGGCCACTCGTTTGATTCGGACAGGCAACGATTTCCTTCCCGAAGACGGCAAACCGGATCTGTCAGTTTTGATGAGTTCACTCCTGGGCAACTCACTGAACAGCACGCTTCAGGACCTGCTCAATGAAACAGGTGGTGCCGTTGGGAAACCCGCCGCCGCGAAAGGCCACGATTCTGTGGTCAGGCTTCCGGAGTCGGCAATTCGCATCGCGGAAAAAAATGGCCATTCGACCGTCGTTGTTTCGTCTTTTGATTTTGACATCGAACGCGGAGCGGCGGCGGTCACGAAACAACTCATTCGAAAATCGAAAACAGGCGAATGGATTTTCATGACGGCGTCCACGAGTTCCGCCTCGACCGCAGATATCACGCCGGAACAGGTGAAGCGGATTGAAGATGATCCCCAGGTCAAGGAGATCAGCGGGTTGCTTTCAGCGCTCAGTACCGATGCGTCCGCGCTCAATACTGCGTTGCAGATGGGTGCCGTTGTTCAGTCGGCGTTGTCAGAATCGGACTCAGCTTTTCAACAATCGCTGCAGGACACTCTGACCGCCAAAACCTCTGCCGCAGACTACCCGCCAACCGTGATTCTCAATGCAGTCTCTGAATAGCTGTGGTTTCAAAAGCCGCTCTCGTGCTTGCCGTTTCCCAGCATCGCTGTCCTAAGCTGTTCAAGCTGCGACACAACATCGGTCGCCGTCTCACCGACCACGACAATCTCTCTTCCGGCAGAATTCAGCGGCTGATTTCCTGTCCGGAGTTGCTCCCGTCGAACGATAACACGCGCGAATGCATCGTGTGATCCGGTCGCCTCGGCCTCCGCTCTGCACCAATGCAAATCGCCGCTCGAATCATCGAGAGAATTCAATACGACGTCACTGGAGACCATCGGCGCGGCAGATCGTTCAAAACACAATTCCACTTTCAACGGTCGAACCAGGAGCTTTTCCCGTAACTGCGCGATCGATTCTCCTAGAATCGGATGGACCATTTCACCTGCCACCTCAATCGCGGGATCCAGCACAAATCGTCGATACCACATCGCCGGATGCGGGACGACCAGTTGCGGAGTGTTCGACACAAAGTCTTCATACAGGATCAAATCCAGATCCAGCGTCCGCGGCCCCCAGTGCTTCGTCCGGGTTCTGCCCAGTAGTGCCTCTATTTCATGCAGCGTGGACAGCAAGTCCGCAGGATTCTGATCGGTCTGGAGCAATGCCGCCGCATTCAGATAGTCGTCGCCAGCTTCCGATCCCACGGCACGTGTCTGCTTTATGCAGCTCAAGTCAATGCCGCACCCCCGCAGCTGCAACTGAGCCAGCGCGTCCTGGAAAGCCTGTCGAGTATTGGAAAAGTTGCCTCCGAGGGCAATCAGGCATTGATGCAAAATTTTACTCTCAAGTCTTCGGGGCCAGTTCAATAGCTGGAAACTTTGTCTCTGATGTTACTCCACCAGCCGCTGACGCCACCACCCGCCGACGTCACTCCGATGATGATGGCTATCAGGATCATGGCAAGCAGCACAGCGTACTCAACAGCCGTCGTGGCGTCGTCCGAGAGCAGAAACTTCTTGATTCTTGAGACAACTCTCATCGAAGATCATCCAGGAAGATATGAGGGGATTCTGTCTACCTTTCAAGCCTAGATCATGCCTTTTGTGAGCGGCCGGAATTCTCCAATTTCATGCTCTCGTAGGGCGACTCTCGTCGCCCAATTCTCGATACAATCAAAATGATCGTCACGATCAATTCCGTGTTTTGGCGATGGGACTGCCAGGCGTTGTCCCGCGCGTGACACTTTACGACAGCACTCATTCCTCCGGACCACACATGCCCGACTATTCGACGCGTCTGAATGCGCGAATCCTGCAACTCAAAACACCCGCGCTGGTGGGAATCGATCCCCGCTGGGAGTCGCTGCCGCCCTCGATTCGTTCAGCCGCCGAATCCAGAACAACAAACCAGCGGGAACGCGATGCGTGGGCTTTCGAGTCCTTCTCAAAACAGCTCATCGACATCGTCGCGCCGCTGGTGCCCGCAGTGAAACCGCAAGTCGCTTTTTTCGAGCAGCTTGGTGTCCCCGGATTCGCGGCGCTGCATTCCGTCATGAAATACGCTCGAAATGCCGGACTGCTCGTCATCGCCGACGCGAAACGCGGTGATATCGGCTCTACCGCTGAGGCTTACGCACAGGCATGGCTTGCTGGCGAAGATCCGAACGCCGCCGCATTCCCAGCCGATGCGTTGACCATCAATCCGTACCTCGGCAGCGACACATTGCGGCCATTTGTCGATCTGGCTTACCAACGGAACGCCGGACTGTATGTTTTGGTTCGCACCAGTAACCCTGGTGCCGCCGAATTTCAGGACAGAGTTTCCGACGGACGACCGCTTTTCGAAGTCATTTCGCAAACCGTCCAGAACCTCAGCGAATCTACCCGCCCGGCAAGCGGTACGTTTGGCTGTGTCGGTGCCGTCGTCGGAGCAACCTGGCCAACTCAACTGACAGAACTTCGCCAACAAATGCCCGCAGTACCGCTGTTGATCCCCGGTTACGGAGCCCAGGGCGGCACGTCCTCCGACACAGCTGGAGCATTCAATCCCGATGGACTCGGCGCAGTGGTGAACAGTTCCCGAGGCATCAACTTTGCATGGCAGCGCAAGCCGTACTCGGAACAATTCGGCGAAGCAAGGTGGCAGGACGCCATCGAAGCTGCGACCCGCGATATGATCGCCGACCTGGCCCAGAACACTCCGGCCGGAAAACTGTAGGTCAGAGCCAGCTGCCAGATAATCGCCATCACGACCGCGTCGCACTCTCCTCACCCGAAAACACGGGCTTCAGCACACGGATATCATCAAACGTCTCCGAAATCGTCCGCAGCGACAACCGCAGCCCGTCCACTTCAATCTCCTGCACCCGATACGTTCGCTCCCCGTCACGCTTTCGGACTGCACCGGACAAGCCCCCGCCAAATCGCTGAAGGAGACCGGAGTTACGACTGTCGCCAACCGCCTCGTCTTCGGCGATGTCCTCCGTCAGCACCACGCGAATCGCCGGCGTCGCCGGATACTGCAACGTCATTCGCAGCGTCTTGCCCACGTCACCATCCGTCCGCGAGTTCAGCGACGGCGTAAAGCTCACTTCCAAACCCTCTTCCACCGCACGATACCCGGCATACTGAAACGTGCGGCTGCCATCGGAAATCGTCGCCTCAGCATCATTCAGTTTCCAGCCACGAGCCGCCGCCACCGAAATCGTATTCATGCGACCGGAAGTCCTCGGCACGGCAGTGAGCGTCGATGCCAGATACGTATTTGCCTCGACCGGAATCTGATCCGGCCCCAGCAACTTTGCACACAGCAACAAGCCCGGAATCGGGATGCGACGCACCATCTTTTCATCCGCCAGCAGAGCCTTCAGCTTGCCCTTCTCCGCCGAATGAAAATAGAGCGACACCAGCGCTATCGTGCTTTGCTCCGTTTCAAGCTGTTCATCTATGTTGCATAAAATCAAATCCTCCGCGTCGCGGTACTCCGCATGTCGACCAAGCACCCACGAGCAAACAAGGTTGGCTTCCCAGTTGCGAGTCGAGTAATCAAAAGCCCGAGCGGCCGTGCGAGGTGCTTCAGGATCTTTGCGACTCTCCTGAATCAGCGCCAAGTTCGCCATGCTGCTGGCCAGCATGTCGTCCTGACGAAAATGCCCGCGACCGATTTCCGACAGCCGTTGAAATGTCCGCACAGCTTCGTCCGTCTTTCCGAGTTGCTGCTGCGTGCGAGCCAGGTAGTACCAATACGGCGGGTAACATTCCATGAATCGTTCAAGTCGGGCCAGCATCCGCAGCCGTCGTTCCGCGTCCTTCTCATCGAGAGTGTCGGCGAGTTGATCAAGATCCTGATCCCGCAACAGCCAACGGTCAGGAATTTCATTCTTGCGGCTCAGCTTCCAAAAGCTGTCAAGGAATGTGGAGGATCGACTCATCAATGTCGTGAACTGCGTCTTCTCAACCTGCCACATATCCGAGTCGCGTTTGATCTGAGTCGAACGATAGTCCCACCAACTGTTCGCTCCCGACTGAATGACGGATCCCAGTTGTCCCGTTGCCGCCTGTGCCCCAATCACGAAGAAGTCTGAACCAAGTTTACGCTGTACGCCGCGACTGAATTGCTCACCAATCACCACGCGTTCGCGGTCACTAATTTCCACCTGGCCAATTTCGTCCAAAATTGAGCGATACAGAGTGATCACTTCCGGATCACCAATCTGATTCAGGTCCAGATTGTTCAAAATCCGCTGCTGTTCTTCGACCAGAACACTTTTGGACGGCGCGCGACGAATTCGGTGCAGCGCTGCTCGGCAATAGTTAAGCGTCACGGCCGTATTTCGACGACTGACCTCCGTGGCCGATGTCGGCGGCGATGTCGGCGGCGATTCCGCCGCTTGCCCTTCTGCCCACACGGCGGATCCTGCAATGGCGAAACAAAGCGCGGAGGAAAACGCCAAAGCCACGAACAGGCCCGAAAGCCGCCACGTTCTGAAGAGGCCGAGCTGTTGACCGCGCGGCATGTCGTTGGAATTTTGTGTCATGGTTTCAGTCACTGATCAGGAGATGTTCCTGTGAAGGCACCCACGACGATCTTCGTCGGTCGGTCAAAACGTCTGACCAGCACCCGGATTGCATTCACAACTCAACATCCCAACCAGCCGACATCAGCTCATCCATGAACCGCGCAGCCGAACAGCTACCATCATTTCATCCGGCACTGCCAAGGCAACCCGCAATCGGGTCCGTCCTGAACTTCGGGCAACGAACGCACCGTTTGTGCATAGCGGCAAAGATCTGCCGTCTGCGGATTCTGCGGAACACAAGCAGTTTCGGCAGTTTATGCCGAAAGCCGTGAAGCGGCCCCCACCTCGTTCCAGGGCTCCAGCCCCGGAACGCACTGCCCCCGAGGCTCCGCCTCCAAAGCCGAAAACCAATGCAAAATCCCTCAATCCATACATTCCACAGTTCGATCTCCGCAACATCCTCTGGCCAAAATCTGCCGAAACCGCTAAATCTCAACCAACAATGTCACCTGAGCGACCCGCTCTGGAAACCACACCCAACATTCCCCAGCGCAACGACACGGAGGTCACCTGTGCGCGATAAGTTTCTTTCGTTCTCACTCCCACTCATCGGCAACGAAGAAATCGATGAAGTTGTCGCCGCCCTGAAATCCGGCTGGCTGACCTCCGGCCCCCGAACAAAACAATTTGAACAGGAATTCCGCGACGCCGTCGGTGCTCCCGCCGCCCTCGCCTTGAATTCCTGCACCGCCGGACTGCATGTCGCCCTGAAAGTCCTGAACATCGGCCCCGGCGACGAAGTTATCACCACTCCGATGACCTTTGCCGCCTCCGTCAACGTCATTGAACATGTAGGAGCCAAACCGGTCCTCGTCGATGTCGAACCCGATACCCTCAACCTGCAACCGGACGCCGTGGAACGGGCGATCACCGCGAACACCAAAGCCATAATCGCCGTTCACTACGCTGGCCATCCTGTGGAACTCAGCGCGCTGCGATCGATCGCCGAGCAATACCATCTGCACCTCATCGAAGACGCTGCCCATGCCGTGGGAGCTTCCTTCGAAGGCCAGCCGATCGGGTCTGGATCCAACCTGACGGCATTCAGTTTCTACGCCACCAAAAACCTCACGACCGGCGAAGGCGGAATGCTCACCGGCGACGCCGAATTGCTTGACCAGGCTCGCATCGTCAGCCTGCACGGGATGAGCCGCGAAGCCTGGGGACGATATTCCGCTGGGGGCAAATGGGCGTACGACATCGTCGAGCCCGGCTTCAAGTACAACATGCCCGACATTCAGGCGGCGATCGGGATCCAGCAGCTTCGCCGATTCGATCGAATGCAGGAACGCCGCCGCGCGATCGTCGAAACATACAACAAAGCGTTCGGCGGCAGCTCAGCGTTCCTCACGCCAACCACACGAGCCCATGTGACAAACGCCTGGCATCTCTACGTGTTGCGTCTGCGATCGTCCGAACTGACAATCGACCGCGACCAGTTCATTCAGGAAATGACGGCCCGCAACATCGGCACCTCGGTCCACTTCATCCCGATCCATCTGCACTCGTTTTACAAGAACAAGTACGGCTACCAACCCGACGATTTCCCGGTCGCCCACGCCGCCTTCCAGCAAATGGTCAGCCTCCCGCTCTCACCATCCATGTCCGACCAGGACGTCGCCGATGTGATCGAAGCTGTCCTCGATATCCGATCGAAGTTTGGACGCCGGCGAGTTGCCGCGTAGATTCGAATCTCTCAGGCAAGAAGCCCGGCTTTTGGGAAAAGCCGGGCTTCTACTCATCGGTCAGTCGAGCCTGGTCATTGGTCATTCCAAAATCACCACTTCCATCCCGTCACGCCCTTCAGATTCTGAATACATTCCGCAGGCCATTCGCCGCGATGCAGCTGAATGATGATATTCGCCCCCAGAGCCCACGTATCTTCGTGAGACTCATTATCCATCCCGGCCACGTGTCCGGCCAGCAGCACATTGGACATGCCGATCAGCGGGCTGTCCAGCGGCAGTGGCTCGACTTCAAACACATCCAGCCCCGCCGCCCGAATGGCGCCGGACTTCAGAGCCCGAATCAGCGCCGCCTCATCGATCAGAGGGCCGCGAGCCGTATTGATGATCACCGCGCTCGGTTTCATCAGCGCCAACGACTTGTCGTTGATCATGTGCTTTGTCACGGGTGTCGCTGGTGAATGCAGCGACACGAAATCCGACTGCTTCAGCAAGTCCTCCAGCGACATCATTGTGATCGCGTGCTGCTTCACGAATTCCGCAGGGGCATACGGGTCATAACCGATCACTTTCATGCCAAGCCCAATTGCTCGCGT
>JBBQSE010000216.1:0-13049 GCA_038214195.1 Planctomycetales bacterium | reverse complement strand
GGGGGAGAAGGAACTTTCAATTTACCAGTCACGATCAACCGACACATGTCGCGATCGTTCCTGCCGTTGTTGCTGCATGCGACGAAGCATGTCTCGGTCACGCACCGCCTGCAGCATTTTAAGAGCTTCCTCTCGAGTCATCAGGCCGTCCTTTGCATTCGGATCGGCCATCGCGACTGAACCGTCGGGCTTCTTGTTCTCATCCTGTTCACCGGCGGCCTTGAGTTCACCACCCGGGATTTGCTGATTCTTTGCTTCCTGTTCTTCAGGCTGCCCCTGATCCTCAGGCTGCTGCTGACCGGATTGTTGTTTCTGGTTCTGTGGTTGCTTTTGCTTCTGGTCCTGGTTCTGCTCGTTGGACGTTTTGTCCTGTTTCTTCTGCTCATCGGATTTGTTCTCTGACTTCGGGTCCTGCGAATCGGATTTCTGCTGCTCGCTGTCTCCCTCAGATTTCTGTTCCTTTGACTCACCCTGCTTTGAATCAGATTGCTGCGACTCGGACTTTTCGGACTTGTCCTGCTGATTCTTTTGCTCGTCTTCTTTTTGCTGCTGTTCAGACTTCTGCTGTTCAGACTGGTCCTGTTTGTCCTGCTGCTGATCTTCCTTGTTTTTGTCGTTCTGCTCGTCTTGCTGCTGCTCCTGTTTTTTCTCTTCCTCCTGTTTTTGTTCCTCTTCGAGTTTGCGGATCAGCTCTCCGGCCAGTTCAATGTTGGCACGCGCGTCAGGGTTGTTCGGATTTCCCCGCAACGAGCCGCGATAGTTAGAGATCGCATGTCGCAGACGTTCGACGGCGGCGGGCTTGTCCTTGTCGGCCAATGTGATGGCCTTTGCGTACTGGCAGTTGCCAAGGTTGTAGCGACTGTCTGCGGAAATGTTTGCATTACCGGAGCCGGCGACTTCATTGAACAGCTGTTCCGCCGAGTCAATATTTCCCTTGCGGTATTCCGCCACAGCCAGGTTGTAATTTAACTCGTACTTTTGCTGATGATCGGGAACGACTTCACGGTAGGCAGCAATGGCATCATCGACTTTCCCTTCCCGCAGCAACCCATTGGCTGCGTTGATTCGCGTGGCCGCCTCCTTTTCGCTGAGCGGTGATTGGGCGAATGTCGGCGCGGACGCGATCAAGCACGCCGCAAGGGCGACTGAACTGTGGAGAATTGTTCTGTAGATGCTGTTCTTCATGGCGAAACTCGTTTCTGATTATTCCCTCGTATCAGGGCTCCAGCCCTGGAACGCACTGTCAGGAGGCTCTGCATGCTTAGTCTCCACCGGAAGCAGGAGCCTCTGCACAGTGTGTTCCGAGGCAGGAGCCTCGGAACAAGTTGCAAAGTTACACTCAAGCGGCCTGAGGCGCATCGGGGCGATGCTTTTCCTGCATGTTTTCTGACGGACGTCTTGCCTTCGACCTCTTTGATTCAACTCTTTGTCGCGCGCTGACACTTCGCGTCGATATCCAAACCTCCAGCAAAAGCAGTGCCAGGGCTGGTGCTGCGAACCATTGAAACCTCGCGATGTAGGCGTTGATCTTTGCGGTCTCGAATTCTGTCTGTTCCACGTTCGCGACGTAGCCGTGATAGACGTCTGCCATGTTCACTCGGCGAGTTCCCGCCGGGATGTAGGCACCATCCGTCTCAGTCGCGATTTGACTCAGGATCTGTCCGTTCATCTTTGACCAGACCTGCTGACCATCGAACTGCACAAACCCGCCGCGACGATCGTCGGTCTCAGGAATGCGCGCCCCCTGATCCATGTCGCCAAGTCCGACCGTGAAAATACGAATTCCGTTTTCGGCGTGAACTTTTTTCGCAACTTCGACGGGCTGACTTTCCTGATCTTCGCCGTCAGTGAACACCACAATCGCTTTGTGATCGTTGGTCTTGCTGATGAAGCCGTTGGCGGCGGCATTGATGGCATCTCCCAGGCGGGAACCTCCGATCCGAACAGAATGTGGCCCCACGGAATCCAGCGTCTGCCGGAAATCTTCGTAATGGCTGGTCAACGGAACCGATTGCCGCGTGTCGCCAGCGAAAACGACGAGACCGACTCGATCTCCGACCATTTCGTCAATCATGTCCGTGATTTGTTGCTTGGCACGACTCAGGCGGTTCGGTGTGACGTCTTCGGCCAGCATGCTTCGGGACACGTCCAGCACGAACATGACTTCGATGCCCTTCTGCGGAACTTCGCGCCACGTCTTCCCCCAGCGAATATCCATCATCGCAAGGCACAGGAATGTCATGCTGATTGCAATCAGAATCGCCGACATCCAGTACCGAGTTTTGGTGCCGGGCGGCAGAATCTGGCCGCGAAGCCTCGCCGTGGCAAATTTCAGCGCCGCGCGCCGCCGAGCGAGAATGGCGTATCCGCTCAGCACGAGACCGACGGTCACGATCGCGAGAAACCAGATATTCGTGGGATTTCCAATTTGAGTTTCCATTATGTCATCTCCCTGAGCCACGTCTGTTCAAGCAACAGCCGTGCCGCGAGCAGCACGAAAGCAATCAGCAGGACCGGTGGAAAAGTGAATCCGGCGACCGCATACGGCTGAATGGCCAGTTCGCGGTAATCGACAAAGTGGCGGGCCTCCACTTTCGTCTTCTCCAGCTGATCGATCTCACTGTAAATTTTTTCAAGTGAATCTGTATCCGTCGCCCGGAAATATTTGCCACCGGTGATCGTCGCGACTTTTGTCAGTGTCTCTTCATCGATGCTGACCGGCACCCATTGAATGACCCGTCGGCCCGTGAATGGATCTTCGACGGGCATTGGGGCCTGCCCTTTTGTTCCAACACCGATCGTGTAAACCTTGATGCCCATCGTTTCCGCCAATTCAGCGGCCTGGATCGGCTCCAGTTGTCCTGCGTTGTTTTCACCGTCGGTCAGCAAGATCACGACTTTGCTCTGAACCTTATCCTTCTGCCGTGCATCCAGGGCATTCAGTTTTTCCACCGCCAGCGAGATTGCATCACCGATGGCCGTGCCGTCTTCACCGCGGTTGTTGACGATCTGAGTATTGTTCAGCTGCGAAACCAGAAAGGCGTGATCCAGCGTTGGTGGCGTTTCGCCGTCCGCGTATCCGGCGAACGTGATGAGTCCGACGAGATCGCTGAAACGGCCTTTGAGCTTGTCGCCTCCACCGACAAATTTCCCTGCCACGTTCTTGATCGCCGTCAAACGGTCAACGTGTTCGCCGTCCACCTGAAAGTCCATGGCCTGCATACTGCCGCTGCGGTCCACAACCATTTCAATCGCGATCCCTTCGCTGTCAGTCACTGTTTGTTCTCGTCCTTCGCGTGGCTGGGCGAGTCCAACGATCATGGCCAGCACCGCACCCAAAGTCAGAGCGCCAGGCAGCCACGCCAGCCGTTGGCGCAGCGTTGGCGTCATTTGCTTCGCCAGACTCACGGAACTGAATCGAACTGCCGATTTTCGCCGCGACGCAAACAGTCGCCAGGCGACAAGCGGCACCAGCGGGAGCAGAAGAAAATACCAGGGAGAATTAAACATCAGCGGACCTCCGCAGTTTCAGCTGTCGTTGCATTCGATAGTAGTGTACTGGATGTCTGTTCAATCAGTTGCTGAGCATCGTCAATCGCCTGTTTCAGTTCAGCAGGCGTGAGCTGTACTCCTGCGAACCGAGCCAGATCAGAATTCTCAAACAACGCACCAAACCGTTTGATCACAGCAGAATTCATGTATTCACCTGTCTCCAGGACCTGCAGCAGTTCATTGGTCGTTTGGACTGGAGCGAAAATCTCGAATTGCAGTTCCAGATAATCACGAACGATTGTTGTCAGACTCTGGGTCACTGCCTCGCTGTCGGAAGATTCCATTGCTTCCGAATGGCGCAACTGATCCAGTTCACGAATCGCCCAGACTTTCGGCGTCATCCATGTCCTGCGTTTCGCCACCACGAGCGTCAGCGCCAAAGCTGTTGCGATTCCGCCGGACCCCGCCAGTGTCCACCACAGCCAGGCACGCGAAGCAACTTGTGGAACATTCACATCGACGACGGAATGGATATCGCGAAACTTTGTCGGATCCGCGCGGTCTTCGAGAACACTGATGACATGAACAGAAATAACTTCGGTTTTCAGTGTCTGAATTTCACCACCGCCACGCACCTGAATTTCCAGCGCCGGTATTTCAAGGTTACCCGTGACGATACTGTCAAGTGTCAGTCGCCGGGTCCAGATTCTTCGATTGACGTCATCGGCAGACGGCACATCCGCTCTGTCGATCATGTTGGTTACGTCAAATTTCCCCAGCGAAGTTCCGATTGACGGAAATTCTACTTTGCTGCCCGCAGCCGCGACGACCGTTAAGTCCATTGTGAGTGGTTCAGCGACGTGGACCGAAGACGCGGAGACGTTGGCTGTTACTGTAGGCGATGAAACATCGCTCTTGCGGATACTTTCGCCTGCGGACACGGTCCCCATTGAAACCGCAGCAATCAGCCAGATCAAACTAATCCGTCGGATCCCGGGTGATTTGCAAATTCTGCTGTTCATTGCCGACTCTCCCGCTTGTGAAAGTACCGACGCAATGGATCGACAAGATCGCGACCGGTTTCCAGATGAATGGGTTCCAGTCTCTGCCGTCGAAACATCGCGTCACGCGCGTCGCTCTGTTGGCGATGCAGTCTGGAAAAAATGGCGCGATTCTTTTGACTCGCGGTGTCTACCATGACGACATCACCGGTTTCTTCATCCCGCAGGCGAACAAGTCCCACGTTGGGCATTTCTCCTTCTCGCGGATCGCTGATGACCACCGGGATGATGTCGTGTTTTCGGCGCGCCACCTTAAGTGTCGATTCGAAGCCGCTGTCCTGAAAGTCACTGATCAGGAAAACTACCGTGCGGCGTCTCGACGTTCGATTCAGGTGTTCGAGGGCTTCACGCAGACTCGTTCGGCTTCCCACCGGCTGGCAGTACAAAAGTTCGCGGATGAGGCGCAATACATGTCGAGAACCTTTGCGGGGCGGAATGGACTTTTCGATTTCATCGGTAAACAAAGTCAGCCCGACCTTATCATTGTTCTTGATGGCCGACATCGCCAGGGTCGCCCCGAGTTCCGCCACCAATTCGCGTTTGGTCTGGTCGTTTGTGCCAAAGCTCTGCGACGCACTCAGATCCACCAGCAACACAACAGCCAGTTCCCGCTCCTCACGGAACAGCTTCACATACGGTTGATCGCTGCGGGCGGTCACGTTCCAGTCGATGGTTCGCACATCGTCGCCAACCTGGTAAGGCCGTACTTCCTCGAACTCTATTCCGCGTCCTTTGAAAGCCGAATGCCATGTGCCAGCCAGCAGTTCATTGACCTTGTGCGACGTGCGAATCTGGATTCGCCGAATTTTGCGGATGACTTCACGCGGGATCATGAGATGTTCCTTTTTACGGGAGGACCGGTCCTGGGTCCGCAATTGTCAACGGTGATTGTTGTCCTCATCAGCCGCCGGGCGCTAGCTGGCTGTCGATTTAATCGAAAATCGTGAGCGGCAAGGCGCTAGCCGCCGGTTTTTTTGCCAGTATTTTTCAAACAACCACCGGCGGCTAGCGCCTTGCCGCTCACTACATCGACAGTCTCCTGGCACGGCTAATCATTTACTCAGATTTTCTGCTTTCGGACTACGGCACGGGGATATGATTCAGAATCTCGGTCACGATCGATTCACTCGTCCGATCTTCCGCTTCTGCTTCATACGTAATCACAACACGATGCCGCAGCACATCGAGAGCCAGATCTTTCACGTCCTGTGGCAGCACGAAGCCGCGTCCCGCCAAAAACGCATTGGCTTTTGCCGCCAGAGTCAGGTTGATGGTGGCACGAGGCGAACCACCAAACTGAATGAGATCCTTGAGCTTCAATCCATAGGCTTCAGGCTTTCGAGTCGCCATCACCAGATCAACGATGTAGTTCTCGATTTTCTCAGCGACATGCACCTGATCCACGAGTTCCCGAGCGAGCATGATTTCCTCAGGCGAAGTCACTGGCTGGATATCAAATTTTGCGCCGGTGACACTCATCCTGCGAAGAATCATCAATTCTTCAGCGCGGTTCGGATAGTCAACAATTACCTTCAGCATAAAACGGTCTGTTTGAGCTTCAGGCAACTGATACGTGCCTTCCTGCTCGACCGGGTTTTGAGTCGCCATGACGAGGAACGGCTGCGGCAACGGAAATGTTTCTGTTCCGATTGTCACTTGTCGTTCCTGCATTGCTTCAAGCAGCGCGCTCTGAACTTTGGCGGGAGCGCGATTGATCTCATCGGCCAGAATCAGGTTGGAAAAAATCGGTCCCTTCTGAACAACAAACGTCTGATCCTGGGGACGATAGACCAGCGTACCAATCAGGTCCGCCGGCAGCAGGTCAGGAGTGAATTGCAATCGCTGAAAGCCGGTGTGGATCGCTTTTGCCAGACTGGCAACAGCGGTCGTTTTGGCCAGACCGGGCACACCTTCAATGAGGAGGTGACCATTCGCCAGCAAACCGATGAGCATCCGATGGACCAGCTTTTCCTGTCCAACCAGCACCTGATTGACTTGACCTACAATTCGCTGAAATGGCTCATTGTGACTTTTGATTTCCTCGGTCAGCTGATTGACTCGATCGCGGGTAGCGGATTGCACAGTCATGGGAATTCCTTACTGTAAAAGTTCGTGACGAGTACGCATGATTTTCTTCGTACGCAATCCTCGTGCCAACTCGAAAGTCCTGGCGTTTCTGCATCAAACCCTGCAACAATCAAATTTCCCGCTGCAATTTCCGGGGCAATCTGCCCCGCGCGGGAAAGTTGTCCCGTCTTCGATCAGTGCTTCACTGTCGGAACGCAACGCTGCCCATCGAAAACGGCGGCCGATTGCGACTTTTTCCGATCCAGGAGCGGCGAACGCAAGTCTTGCCGCACAGTCTAAGCATCGGCAGCGCTGCGACCGATCAGGTAATACAACCGCATCAGTTGCGATCCTTGACGATCGGATTGGTAAGACGTCCGATACCGGTGATTGTGATAGTCACCTCGTCACCGTCTTCCAGTGTAAAGTTGTCTTCAGGCACAATACCTGTTCCGGTCATCAGGAACGCCCCGTTTGGCAGTTCGTTTTCGCGGAATAACCAAGCGACAAGTTCTTCTGGTGTGCGCTTCATCTGGCTCAATTTCGTGGCGTCCCTGGATGCAACTTCGCCGCCCCGGCGGATCTCCAACTGGATGTCGATCGATTCGGGTTCCAGCGGCTTCTCTGCCAGCAGCACACACGGTCCAAGTCCGGCGCATTGTTTGTAGAACTTCGCCTGAGGCAAATACAGTGGATTTTCGCCTTCGATGTCGCGGGCTGACATATCGTTGCCAATCGTGTAGCCCACGATTTTTCCGGTTTTGCTAATGACCAGAGTAAATTCCGGTTCGGGAACGCTCCATGTGCTATCGAATCGCACGCGGAGCGGCTGGCCGGGACCAGAGACTCGATTGGGTGTTGCCTTGAAGAACAATTCCGGACGATCCGCTGTGTAAACCTTGTCGTAATGGGACGCTGCGGATTCAGATTCTTCCATTCTGGCAACCTGACTGCG
The DNA here is from genome assembly GCA_038214195.1 of Planctomycetales bacterium. Taxonomy (GTDB): domain Bacteria; phylum Planctomycetota; class Planctomycetia; order Planctomycetales; family Planctomycetaceae; genus SXXK01. The sequence continues at coordinate 5,474 of JBBQSE010000216.1, read as the reverse complement.
TTTGTAGGTCACGCCAGCGGCCCAGACTTCCTGAAGATCGATCGGGGCAAGAAACTGAATATCCGAAAATTCAATGGGAGTCGAAGAAGGATTTAGGAGGAATCGCGCAAGTCCCACTGGATCTGCTGAGTTAAGAATGTCCATCAGCGAATGACAGTCATCGATCTGGGTAAGATCCAGCAACTGCACATTGGTCTCATTGACAGCGGCAACGCGATGTGAACCATCATTCATTCGAATACGAGCCAGTTTCACGACAATTTCCTTGATTCAACAGTGTTAGAAAAATGTGATCCGAATTGTGCCCGTCAAGTCATCGGGTGAACAGGAACAATTGAGACAATTCCAGGATCGACCAGCAGATGACGCGAGAAAACAGTCTCGGAACCAACGCTGAAAGACTGGCAAATTCAAATTCAGTTCGCTGCGCCGACGGGCGTGGTGCGCAATTCTGGCTCACGTCCGGTTTCCGGGCTGGTAGCAGGGCCTACTTTCTGAAATCCCTGTCTTTGAACCCCGTATGGTTGCCCCCGGTCCGATCACTGCGTACCGTACCCACTTGAACTCAGCATTTGTCTTCGATGTCTGTTGGCGCGAGACGGCCGATGGATTTTCGAGGTGAAATCCGCCTCCCAACCAATCGGAACATTTGTTCCTCACTTTCTATTTTGGAGTCGCCCCAACGTGCCTCAAGTGAATCGCTTCGTCCTGTTCATTGCAGGATTGTTGATTACTGGTTTTTGCAGCGAAGTGATCGCTCAGGGGCCGTCCAAAGAGTTGGCCATCAAACTGATGTCGCTGCCTCCGCGTCCAAAGCGTCCAGAGCTGCCGCCGAGTCAGTTGCCGCTGGAATTTTTACAGAGCGAACATGTCGCGTTCCTTGGGAACTCGCTCGCCGAGCGGATGAATCTGTTCGGACACTTCGAAACTCTGCTGCACACGCGATTTCCGAAAAAGGAACTGGTCATTCGGAACTTCGCGCGGCCTGCGGAAGAAGTTGGCGTTCAGCAGCGTTCGTCCGATTATACGGCTCTGGATGATCCGCAACTGGCGTTCGGTGCCGACACGTATTTCTGCTTCTTTGGTTTCAACGAATCGTTTGCCGGACCGGAAGGCGTGGATGCGTTCCGAGATCGCTACGCCAGCTATCTGGACATGATCGCCAAACGTTATCCTCGTGACGAAACCAACGCCGCGCCGCGTTTTATCCTGGTTTCACCAATCGCATTTGAATCCACTGGTGATCCTCTGCTGCCGGACGGCGCGAAGGAAAATGAAAATCTGAAACTGTATTCGGCTGCCGTCGCCCAAGTCGCGGCGGATCGCAAGCTGGCTTTTGTGGATGTGTTCCCGGCATCGGACAAGATCCTCAATGGCACGCCGGGGCTACAGTACTCAATCAACGGATGTCACCTCAATGACGCCGGAGATCGAGAAGTCGCGAGATTGCTCGACGAGACTACTTTCGGCGGCGCATCTTCAGCCAGCTTCGGCAGTCCGGGGTACGAAAAATTGCGGGCTGCGATCAACGACAAGTCCTGGGTGCATTTTCAGGACTATCGCATGCTCAACGGCTGGTACGTCTACGGAGGTCGACGCACTTTCGACACCGAAACGTTTCCACGCGAATACATCAAGATCCGCAAAATGGCTGACGTTCGAGATCGATACATCTGGGACATGGCCCAGGGTAAACCTGTTCCAGATGCGCCCAATGACGCCGAAACTGGGGAATTGTTTGAACCGCAAACCCGGTTCGGTGAACCTCGGCAGAAGTATTCTGAAGCGGACGAACTGCGCTATCTGACTCCCCGGCAATTGGTGGAACAGACCAATGTTCCAGATGGCTTTGAGCTTCAGCCGTTTGCCGACGAAACCATGTTCCCGGAACTTGCGAAGCCCGTGCAGCTGAACTTCGACAACAAGGGCCGCCTGTGGGTGTCCTGTATGCCGACCTATCCTCAGTGGAAGCCAGGCGATCACAAGCCGAACGACCGTCTGTTGATTCTGGAAGACACTGACAAAGACGGCAAAGCGGATTCCTGCAAAGTGTTTTACGACAAGTTGCAGTGCCCGACTGGTTTTGAATTCTGGAACGGCGGAGTGCTTGTCGTCGATCAACCGCGTTTGCTGTTTCTGAAAGACACGGACGGCGACGACAAAGCCGATCAGGTGATTCATCTGCTGGACGGCTGGGCTACCGACGATACGCATCACACCTGCAGCGCGTTTGAATGGAGCCATGGCGGCAAGCTGCACATGCTGGAAGGAATCGCCACCAGCACGACGCTGGAAACACCGTGGGGACCTCATCGAAGTCAGGGAGCGGGCGGCGCATATGTGATGGATCCACGGACGCTGAAGATTCGACAGTTTGCATTGCCCGGTCAGTACAACATGTGGTGCTATGTTTTCAATAACTGGGGACAGGGCATCGTGGGTGACGGAACAACCGCAAATCAGGCATGGGACACACCGCTTTCCGGGGCTCAGTTTGGTGGCCGTGCCGGCCTGAACTTCGTGTTTAACAATGAAGGGATGAGACCCGCACTCGGCAGCGAGTTTCTGGTCAGCCGCAATTTCCCGGATGACGTGCAGGGGCAGTTTACGTACGCCTGCGTGATCAATATGAACGGACTTCCGCGTTTCAGCGTGAACAATGATGGAGGCGGATATCATGGAGACCGATTGAAGAACGCCGATGGCAGTCCGGACGATCTGATCCGCTCAACTGACAAACACTTTCGTCCGGCGGATCCGCAAATTGGTCCTGACGGAGCGCTGTGGTTCGGTGACTGGGCGAACGCTCTGATCGGCCACATGCAGTACAGCCAGCGTGACCCGAATCGCGATCACACGCGGGGCCGCATTTACCGTTTGGTGTATCCGAGCCGCCCTTTGGTGACTCCGGCGACTCAGTTCGGAAAATCAATCCCCGAGATTCTGGAACAGCTTCGCGAATACGAATGGCGAACTCACTACCGGGCTCGCCGCGAACTGCATGACCGAGCGACTGCGGATGTCATTCCTGTTGTCACGGCGTGGGTCAAGGGGCTGAAGTCCGATGATCCCGAATTCGATCGACTGCGGACGGAAGCTCTGTGGGTTCAGCAGGCGCATCACCAGCTTGACCATGATCTTTTGACCGCAGTCTTGCAAGCCGAAACGTCCGACGCTCGCGCGGCGGCAGTTCGCATCGTTTCGGACGAGCATTCATCAATTGCCGACGCCCAGGAATTACTGGTGGCGGCATCCAAAGACGAAAATCCCCGTGTTCGCACCGAAGCCGCACGTGGGCTCAGCTTCTTTGACAACATCGATGCGGCGGCGGCATTGCTCTCAATGGCCAGCTTGCCAGCTGACTATTGGGTGGATTACACGGTCCAACACGCATTGGGAGCCAACGAAAACATCTGGCGTGGTGCTTACATTGCCGGGAAGATTCCGGACCTGAGTCCCCGCGCTGGGGAAATCGTCACAAAGCTGATGGAGGCGTCGAAATCCGGAGCGACCGCGCTTCCGTTTCTGCAGACGCTGCTGTCTCAGGAGCCAAAGCCGGAAGAAGAACGCAACAAGGCCATGACGGCGCTGGCGGATCTGAAAGGCGACGTCAATCGAGGTCGCGAGGTGTTCGTTCGCAACTGCACCGCATGTCACAAAGTCGGCAACGGTGAAGGCCGTGAATTCGGCCCGAATCTCGCAGGCGTCGCCAAGCGAATGAACAAGTTCAAGATCGTGCAGTCCGTTGTCGACCCGAATGCGGAAGTGGCCGAAAAATACCGCGCGACTTTGATCGTCACTACGGACGGAATGCCAACTGGGGGACTTGTCGTGTCGGAAAACGATACAGAAGTCGAACTGTTTGACGGCAAAGCCATCCGGAAGATCGCCAAGGCTGATATCGAGGAACGAGTGATTCAAAAGCAAAGCAGCATGCCCGAAGGCGCAGCCTCCACTGTCGCGCCGTCCGAATTTATCGATTTGATGGAATACCTTGCGTCACAGAATCAGGATGTTGCTCCTGTGAAGTAGTGGTTGTCCCAGGTTAGAAATGAAACCCGGAGTGATCGGGTGGGCATGAATGAGCGGTTTGCCAGTTTGACGCGATCGGCGTAGGCGTGCATGCCGATCGCGTCGCTGTTAAACATTTCAAGCCAGACAGTGCGAGGCATCGAACGGGTCCGCGTACCGGGTGCCGCGACACTTTTGATCTGACACGGTATCATCGTCCGCCGTGTGCTGAGATGCTATGGTATCGCTCGGAAGCAGGTGATCTATGCGACGAATGTTGAGTGTGCTCGCGCTGTCGGGAATGTTCTGGTTTTCCTTGTTTTCGCAGGCGGATGAACTCTGCTTTCGACGGATTGTGATCAACGCCGATTCCACGTATTCCGCCTGCGCGGTGATGGATGTGAACGCGGACGGAAAACTGGATATCGTCTCCGGTGGCTGGTGGTATGCGGCACCGAATTGGGACAAACATTTCCTGCGGGAGGTCGAAGAGATTCGCGGGCGATTCGATGACTATTCCAACTTACCATTTGACGTGAACAACGACGGTCGACTGGATCTGATCAGCGTTAACTATCGCAGTGAGTCGATTTACTGGGTGAAGCATCCAGGCGACGCCGTAAATTCAGACGCAACCTGGGAACGCACGGTGGCGGCAACTCCGGGGGCGATGGAAACCGGACGTCTGCACGACATTGACGGTGACGGACGACTGGACCTGCTTCCCAATGGAACAAAGTTCGCGGCCTGGTGGGACATCGATCCGGGTGAATCGCCTCGCTGGAATCGTCATCCGCTGCCCGACGAACTTGCCGGACACGGCATCGGATTTGGTGACGTCAACGGAGACGGACGAGGCGACATCGTGGGACCGCATGGCTGGGCCGAGGCTCCCGAAGATCGTCGCTCAGGGCGCTGGCCGTTTCATCCTGAGTTCGATTTGTGGCAGGATGCTTCGATCCCGATTCTGGTGCAGGATGTGGACAACGACGGTGACAACGATCTGATCTGGGGCCGTGGTCATCGATTTGGCGTTTACTGGCTGGAACAATCCAAAGACGACGCGGGCGATCGGCAGTGGACCCGTCATGCGATTGATACCAGCTGGTCGCAGGCTCACGGTTTGTTGTGGGCCGACCTGAACGGCGACGGACAACCGGAATTGATCGCGGGCAGTCGCTACATGGGCCACGATGGCAAAGATCCGGGCGAATACAATCCGCCGCAGGTCTGTTCATATCAGTATCTGCCCGCATCAAGGACATGGAAACGTCAGCGGATCTGGTCGGGGGACGCTGTTGGATTTGGCCTGGACCCAAAGGTGGCCGATGTTGATGGCGACGGCGATCTCGATCTTGTGTGTCCCGGTCGCAGTGGGCTTTATCTGCTGGAGAATCTCCGAGTCGGGGCTGCGGGCGCGTCGAAGAGTCAACAAGTTACCGCATCGACCGCGGACGACTACG
>JBBQSE010000215.1:0-13082 GCA_038214195.1 Planctomycetales bacterium | reverse complement strand
GTTGTTTTCTTTACTCCCCCACAGTTGGGGGGTTCCCCCCCGCCCCCTAGCGGGGGTTTCTGTAACGGTTGGGTGGGGGGCGCCACCCACGACTATCGACAAACTCGCGAAAGGATTTCCAAGTGGGCGAACGTGTTGTCCTGGCAATGAGCGGCGGAGTTGACAGTTCCGCTGCCGCCGTGCTGCTGCATGAGCAGGGTTATGAAGTCATCGGGCTGTTTATGCGGTCCGGTGAAACCGAATCTGTCTGCGCCGTGCCAGCCTCGGGCTTGCTGCCTATCGCCAATCCTGCCTCCAACCGCCAGGGCTGCTGCAGTTCCGAAGACGCAGCCGATGCGCGCCGCGTGGCCGACCGTCTGGGGATCCCCTTTCATTCACTCAATTTTCAGGATGCGTTTCGCAAGATTAAAGATTACTTCGCCGACGAATATCTCGCCGGACGAACTCCCAATCCCTGCGTGCAGTGCAACAACTGGCTCAAGTTTGGACGACTGTGGGAGTTCGCTCAGCAGGTCGATGCGCAGTATATCGCGACTGGACATTATGCCCGTGTCATGCAAGATGAAACGACCAGCGAATGGGGACTGTACCGCGGACTGGATGACAATAAGGATCAGTCGTACGTCCTGTTCGGAATCCGCCGCGAATTACTGCCGAATGTTCTGCTGCCAATCGGAACGTATCAGAAGCCGGAGATTCGAAAACTCGCCGGCGAATCAGGACTCCGAGTGGCGAACAAAAAAGACTCGTATGAAATCTGTTTTGTACCCGATCAGGACTATGCCGGATTTCTGAAACGCTATCGAGGCCACGAAGGAACAGCCGGAAATTTTGTCGATCTGCAGGGACAGGTATTGGGATCGCATGAAGGCTACGAACACTTCACCGTCGGTCAGCGAAAAGGCCTGGGCATTGCATTTGGAGATCCGCGATTCGTGATCGAAATCCGTCCGGAGTCGCGTCAGGTTGTGCTCGGACTGCGCGAAGATCTGGCGACGACATGCGTCGAAACAGTGGACTGCAACTGGCTGTCAGACCGCCCCACAACCCGGACCACCTGCGCTGTGAAAGTTCGTTATCGACAGACCAATGAACCCTGTGTGATCGATCCCGGCGCAGACGACACCGTTACCGTCTATCCGGACTCGCCGATCTTTGGCGTCGCACCGGGACAGGCCGCCGTCTTCTATGACGGAGATCGAGTGCTCGGCGGAGGCTGGATTCGTAGTGGACGTCGGTTAGACTGATCTTTGGCATTGTTTCTGCAACTCAACATTTCTTCCCAAGTCTGGTCTTCCTCACAGTGCAATCTACCGATTGCAGGCCGATGCCTATTGATATCATTTGCAATCACTGTGGCAAGTCGTTTCGAATATCGGAAGAGGTCGCGGGAAAACATTGTTTGGATTGGTGAAAGAATCTATCGAGGAAGCGTTTTATGTTTCGAGCTCTTTGCCTGTTATGTTTCGCGTTGCAGTTTGGAGTCTGCCTGGCAGATGAGAAAGCGGATAAAATAAGGCAACCTCTGGTTACGGCGAAACTGAACTTTGAAGAAGATATGAAAAATGCTCGTGCTGCGGCACTTCAATGGTTTGAGAAGTCCGAATCAGCCGCGCGGACCGATGGAAACAAAGACTTTGTAGAGCAACTCGCAGCAGACCGGAGGGCATTGGCCGAAAAAGGAAGGCTTCCGAATGCGATGCCCAATATCATTCGATCCAGGTTTTCTAAGGCACGTCTAAAGTTGGAGTCAGCGTATCTGAAAGCGATAAAAGGAATGCTGCAGATCAAGAATGATGCTGATGCCAAAATCTTTGAAGATGAACTCGATCAGTTCCGAGCGAGAGTTCCGGACCCTCATTTGCCAGCCGACGCAACAGGGTGGCTGAGAATTAGTAATCGTGCGACGGGACGGCAGTTAGTTGTTTCAGGGGGTGCAAAACACAGCGGAGCAACATTGGCTATGGGAGCACCATTCCCAGAGGCAGCGGAACAATGGCGATTCAAGGCGTCTGGCGATGATTTCTACAAAGTTGAGAACAGCAATAGCAAGACTCTCCTTACCTGGAAGCAGCCCATGTTGGCTGTGATCCGCCCTGGTGCAGCGCTCGACAATGAAGAAGGAGTTAAAATCCAAGAATGGCAATTTGTTCCAGTGGGCGACACGATCGACATCTACCTCATTCGAAACCGAGCGTCCAGTTTGGTACTTACGGCAGAGAATCTTCCCAGTAGCACGCCGGAAATTGCAGTCGGATTGGCGAAAGCATCAGGGCGAGGAACCAGGTCTCAGCATTGGCGTCTCATTGTGGAAAAATAGATCGCAAAATTGCATTTGCGAATATGGGGTTACCATCTCCGAAGCTATCAACACAATTCTGCCACAATACTTCGGTTCATCGACGGGCTGCAGTTGAGACTGAAAGCTGGCACCTGCAGCCTCGAAGCGCACACCTTTGCCTGCGGACAGCGTGACAGGTGTCAGCGTCGATTGTGGCCTGCGAAAGATACGGATACCTATGAGGTCTGCTGGTGTTGTTGGCTAACACTTTGAAGAAATCGCCGCTGGCCGCTCGCTTTATAACCGCCGTGGATTGACGATGACGTTGCGCCCTTGTTCCGGAGACACGTTCTTTCAGCTGAATTCGCAGTGTCTCCATCACGCCTGCGGAGCCAGGATCGTTCGCGAGATTATTGAACTCGCCTGGGTCATCGCGATGATCGTAGAGTTCGATTCCCGCGCGGCCTTCGTTCCATTCCGTGTAACGCCAGTCTTCGGTGCGGATGCTGCGGCCCATGAGTGGTTTGTTCTCGGCGGGACGCAGAATCTGAGTGAACGCGGCGTGGTTCCAGTCGGCAGCTGGGTCGTGAAGCAGGGGCCGCAGGCTGCGTCCGGTCAATTCGGTCGGAGCTGGCAAATGGGCGAGATCCGCTACAGTCGGATAGATGTCTACAAACTCAACGATGCGGGAACAGGCACTACCGTTTCCTTTCACGCCAGGCGCGCGAATCAGCAGCGGGGCACGAGCGGATTCCTCGAACAGACAACGTTTCTGCCAGACGCCAAGATGCTCGCCGAGATGATATCCGTGGTCGCTCCAGATGACGACGATGGTATTCTCCGCCAGGCCGAGCGGATAAAGGTCGAAGTATTTCTTCGGAGCGACGTAGGGCGTGTGAGGTCGGAAGAAGCCGACTCCCAGAAAGAACGGTTCTGCGCGATGTGCTTCCATCAGCTTGATCGCTTCCGTGGCGACCATGCCGTCTGTTTGTTCTCGTCTGTGCCGTCTGCCGCCAGCCAGCTCAACGCCGCGCTGACTGGTTTTTCCGGCGTCGGATTGGTGATGAGCGATTCCTCGGCGACGTCACGGCCTTTTGGATTGACGACCTGCGTCCACGATGGCTTGTCGTCGAGTCCATCTGTGCCGATGCCCTTTGGGACGTCGTAGTGATAGATCTTGCCAACACGCGCGGTAAACCAGGCGTTGTTACGGAATAGCTGCGGCAGCGTGACCACATTCGGCACGGTCGCTCGAAAATGACGATCCAGATCAAACACGCCGATCGTGTCCGGACGCAGACCCGTCAGCATCGATGCGCGGCTGGGGTTGCATAACGGAATCTGGCAATAGGCGCGTTCGAAGCGAACACTGCTGGCGGCGAAACGGTCCAGATTTGAAGTTTTCGCCCCAGTATTCCCCGTTGTGCTCAAGACATTGGCAAGGTCGTCTACGGCGATGAAGAGAACGTTCCGTCTAACATCGGCTGCTGGAGACAGCAATGCCGTTGATGTGAACCAAAGGCTCAGCAGGACCAGTTTCTTCCCGATCGCCATACTCGGCCTCATATTCAACTAAGGATCGCTCAAAAAATAACTGTCGATATGAAGTGAGCGGCAAGGCGCTAGCCGCCGGTGTCCTGCAGTCTATATCACCGGCGGCTAGCCTGAATTGCGCACCACGCCCCCAACGGAAAAGCCTCCGCGTGCGTATAAGTGGTTGTAGAATCATCACTTAACACGCACGGGAGGCGGATCGATGTCCGAGACACAGTGTACGGAACAGTTGCAACTTTTTGAAGTGGGTCGGCAGCAGGTCACGATGACTTTTGACGGCGGCCAGATCGTCAGCGATGCCGGGCTGCTGCCAATTCGCGAGCTTGATCAGAAGCTGGGTATTCTGGCCGAAGCGGCGCGGCGGTTGCCAGATCCGAGGACGGAAAAAGCAGTCACCCATACCACTGAAGATATCCTGACTCAGCAGGTCTATCAGATTCTCGCCGGCTACCCGGACGGCAATGACGCTCAACTCCTGCGAGATGATCCCCTGTTCAAAACGATCGTAGGAAAAGACCCGCGTTGCGAAGAGGAATCGCTCGCCAGCGGATCGACGATCAATCGATTCCTGCACGCCTTCACTCGGCGGGAAGCGGAGAAGCCCGTTGATGAACGCGACGTTATTTTCGAAGTGCGACGCGCTCAGATCGAACGCATCAACGCGATCAATGATTTTCTGATCGATCTGTTTGTGCGGACTCGAAAGAAGCACCCCTCTCACATCATCATTGATCTTGATCCCACAGCCGATCCGACTCACGGCCAGCAGCAACTGACGATGTTCAACGGCTTCTACGATCAGCACCAGTATCTTCCCATGATGCTGTTCGAAGGGGAAACCGGATTTCCGCTTGGCGCATGGTTGCGGCACGGAACAGCGCACGCGGGGCTCGGCGCGGTGGAAATGATTCAGCGAATTGTGGAACGCATGCGTCAGCACTGGCCGGACATCATGATTTTTGTTCGGGGCGATGCAGGCGTGGCTGGCCCTGAAATGTATGAGTACTGCGAGTCGCAGGGGATTCTGTACGCATTTGGTTACGGCACGAATTCCACGTTAAAACACAGGATTTCTGAACTGGAACTGGAAGACAACGCGAGGTTGTTCTGGTGGATGCAGGGCTGCAAACCGTTGCAGCGATTTCACACCTTTGAAGACTATCAGGCAAGAACGTGGTCTCGCGTGCGGAGAATTATTACGAAGGTCGAAATCACACAGTTGGGCAGCACGAATGTCCGCTATGTAGTGACGAACATGAGCGGCCATGCGGGCGGAATCTATCAGGGGTTCTATGTGCAGCGTGGCAATGTCCCCGAACGTCCGATTGGTGAACTCAAGAACGGTCTGAACATGGATCGCCTGAGTTCGCATCGCTTCCTGGCGAACGGTCACAAGCTGATGACGCACCTGCTGGCGTACGCTCTGTACGTTCTGTTTCGCGAAGCCAATGAGAAGACGCCGGAGCTGAACAAAATGGAAGTCGGCACGGCTCGAACTCGCCTGTTCAAAGTCGGTGCTCTGGTGCAGGCGACTCATCGTCACATCTGGTTCAGGGTGGCCAGCCACTGGCCCGGCGCGACGCTGCTGACTCGCGCGGCGAAGGCTGTGCAGTCGTATGTGACGACGACTTTGGAACGCTGGCAAAGTCAAAATCTGTTCGCCGCCCGCGCGGAGTATGACGCCTGCGACCGATCCTGCATTTGCTTCGCTCCACTGCCGCTCAAATAGACGTCATGCGACGAACGCTCCGGAATCGGTTCGACCGGTGCCGTGTCTGACGGTCCGCGCGGATCGGTCGAAAATCGGCAAAATTTCACTCCAAATCGGAGTCGCGAGCACACTTCGGCCGTTCAACTGATCGCCGGGTCATGAATCAGGGAAACGAAAAAAAACTCAGCCGAGCGGAGGGGCGTGGTGCGCAATGCAGGCTAGCGCCTTGCCGCTCACTTATTGATCGAGCGATTCTAAAGTTTTTCGTACGCGATCTTGAACAACTGCTCGCAGTCCTTGAACCTGCCGGAAATCAGCCCCTGCTTGAACCATTTGACGCGTTGCGCGGAAGTTCCATGAGTGAAGCGTTCCGGGACAACATGTCCGATTGATTCGCGCTGCAGTGTGTCATCACCGATCTGGTTGGCGGCATTGATGCCTTCTTCCATGTCACCGTCTTCCAAAATGTCGTAGGCCTTGTGAGCGTGGTGAGCCCAAACCCCGGCAAGAAAGTCGGCCTGCAGTTCCAGGCGAACAGACATTTGATTGGAAACTCGTTCGTCACCTTTGGACCGGGCCTGATTGACAATGTCACTGTAGCCCGTCAGGTTCTGGACATGGTGGGCCACTTCGTGGGCAAGCACGTAGGCCTGGGCAAAATCGCCGCTCGCATGATGACGGGTGGCGAGTTCATCAAAAAAAGCGGGATCGATGTAAACTTTTTCGTCAGCCGGACAATAAAACGGTCCCATTGCCGCGCTGGCGTTGCCGCAGCCGGACGCGACGGAGTCGGTAAACATGATGACTTTCGGGGGAGTATAACTCACTTCCGAAATCTGTTCCCTGAAAAGCTTCGTCCAGATAGTTTCCGTGTCGTGAAGAATCACGGCGATGAATTCCCGGCTCTTGTCATCAAAGCCCTCGCCGGCTTCCGCCGGTGGTGCCTGCGCCGCACGTTGCTGGACGTTCTTCGCAATATTGACGACTGCCTGCTGTTGCTGCGGATCAGCCCCAATCAGCTTCATCACGATCACGATCACGATCAGCAGCAATCCACCACCGCCCGCCGCAGCCGCCGGGCCGCGCATCCCGCGACGATCCTCGACATTTGTACTTTGGTCACGACCTTCCCACTTCATGATGAATGCTCCGGATGAAAAATACTGATCGGCCCACGATGGAATTAGACTGTAGTCTTTGAGCGACACGGATTGTAGCCGACGACTGGCGGGATTCTACGGTGAACTTGCGTGGCTCAGGCGAGTTCTGGATTGAACTCGGTGGAAATGTTCCGGCGTCAGGATCGATTCGCCGTTAAAACGATAGCCGCACAGAAAGCCGTTCTTCGCGACGCTGTAGTCCAGACATGCGATGTTGGCACGCAACGGTGATGGATTCGTCGGTGGCAGCCAGTAGTGTCCAAAGAACACGGGAGGTGCCTTTCCGGGATAGACAGCGGGGCGGGCGTGTTCCGGTACCGCGATGTTCGCCAGCGCGGGGAGCGACTGCGGCGGAAGGCAATAACTTCCACACTGGTAATCGTCCGGTGATTCAAACCAGCGAATCCGTGCGCGAGTCCGGCGGTTGCCTTCTTTGTCAGTGACTTCGACACCACCGGGCAACTTCATTTCCGGCCCCTTGAGAACGCGCTCAATGGCCTCGAACACAGGATCACCCTTCGCTGTGGCGTGTTGCAGAAACTCCACCGACATCGTTCCCAGTTGTTCGGTAGCCGATACCAATGTCGCCAGATCAGCGGCATCCCAGCAGGCATGAACGACGCGAAAATCGCCACCGTCAAAGGATACTGGCAACGTGCGAAACCATTCGAGCGCGGCCCGCAATTCAGACGCGGACAACTGATCGAGCGTTGCCTGATGCTGATGCAAATTCCGCACGGAGTGACGTCGCAGGAATTCGTCGTGATTTGCCGGATCAGGAGTATGGAATGCCAGCGCGTTCAGTTCATGATTTCCCATGACCGCCAGCGCCGCGTCATGTTCGCACATGGATCGCACGACGGACAGTACATCCCGAATCTGAGGGCCTCGATCAATGAAGTCGCCGCAGAACACCGCCTTGCGGGCCGAATGCCTGAACACGCCGTGGGTTTCGCGGTATCCAAGTTGGTCGAGCAATTCAATCAGCTCGTCCGCGTAGCCATGAATGTCGCCGATAATGTCGTACATTGTTCAGCTCGAGGGCTTCGCTTCGGCAAGTTCTTCTTTGGGAACCGGCTTCAGCGACTGCAGCACCAGCATGATCGCCCCAACCACCAGGCAGCTGTCAGCAATATTGAAGATCGGATAGTCGTAGTTGCCGAACTGAAAGTGCAGAAAATCTCTGACAGCGAGAGCAGGCTTCGATGAATCCTGGGCATGAACTCCATGCAGCCCGAGTCGATCGTAGAGATTGCCGAGCGTGCCGCCTGAAACGAGTGCCAAGGCGATCGTGATCCACAGACTCGACGCTGCGCCACAGAAGAACAGCCAGTAAATGACGCCGACCAAAGCCCCAACGCTGAGCAATGCGAACACAGGGGCAAGTCCCTGGCCCATGCCCCAGAGAGCGCCATGATTGAGATTGGTGAGGAACTCAAATCTGACCCACGAATCAATCAGCAGGCGAGAGTGACCACCGAGTCCCAGCGTTCGAAATGCCGCTTCCTTGCTTCCCAGATCCGCCGCAAGTGCCAGCATGGTGACGACAGCAAATATGGGGATTCGATTCTTGGGGACATTCAGATTCAAAGACCAAGTTCCTTCTTGCGCTCGCAATCGATGCAATTTCGAGCGTGTGGGATTGCCTGTAACCGTGTTTTGGGGATTCGAGCCTTCGTCTCTGAGACTCCATTCGCAAGGCAAAGTTCACAGAGCCCGAAATTCCCTTCATCCACTTTCTTCAATGCGTGAGAAATCTCTTCGAGAACTCCCTGATCGCTTTCGACTAATTGCAGCGAAAAATCCAGATCCCAGGCATCTGAGCCCATTTCCGCCATGTGATTCGACGAACGCTGTTCATTCCCGGCCTCAGAGCCGGAAAACGCCTCTTCCTGCAATTGCTCGACATCGCCTCGAAGGCGTGCCTGCAGCAGCTTCAGCATTGTCCGAAAACTTTTCAGTTCTTCCGGCTTCATTTTGTCAGAATCCAGCAAATCATGGCAAGGGCGGTTTTGGAGGCCAATAGATGGCCTCCGGAAGTGCTGGAATTATTCAGCGCGACCCGGCGAACTTCAAGGATTTGTCATGTCCGCTTTCAAAACCGGCTCAAAAGTTGCTGAATTACTGTCCCAATCATCAAAACCAGCACGCTGCAAAGCGGTGTTCAGGCGTGATGGCGTGGACTTAAACGCCGGTTTTGTGAGCGGCAAGGCGCTAGCCGCCGGTATAGCCAGTATTTTCAACAAAATTCACCGGCGGCTAGCGCCTTGCCGCTCACTAGGTCCACGCCATTGGTGCTCAAGTGTAACGGCGTTTACAATTGAACAGAGTTCAAGTCAGTTTTCCCAACCTGGAATCCGCAATGCCTGCTGACAATCGGTTTCAGCATCAGCTTTATCCACCTGAAACGGCAGTCGCCCCGGCCTTCCGAGTTCTGAAGGCCGAAGTGGGACAGGAGGCCGATTTTCACAGACTGCATACCGCGTTGAAGATCGGTCGTGTGGTCGTGGTTCATGGGACGTTTGTGGGAGACGATCCGTTCGGAATCGCCGAAATACTCAAAGCGGTCGCCGAATCTGTGCCTCTGCTGGCCGGACAGTTTAACTACCTCGCCGAGTTGTCGCTCGAAAAGGCGCGGCCTTTTACCTTAGGTCTAACCGGCGACATCGGAAACTACACCGAGGCCTACCGCGCTCGATTTCAGGAACTCGTGGGCAACGATCCACTGGTCGAACTCTTCAGTCCGACCTGGTCCGGGCAGAATCATCATCTCGCCCGAGCGGATCTTGCCGTTCGTCTTATTCATCAGTTACTCCTGCGTCCATTGTTGCCGGATCAGAATGTCCTCCTGTGGGGACATTCGCACGCGGGCAATGCATTCGCTCTGCTGACAAATTTGCTGGCGAATCACAAACCAACGGTGGCGAAATTCTTCGACGCCGCTGATCAGAGCGGGCAGCCTCACTGGGATGCCGTCAGAGAGCATCTGGAAACTGCGGCGTCGCCACATCCGCTCGCGCAACGTGTCATCATCGCTGGCTTTGGTACGCCCGTTCGATATGGCTGGGACACGAATGGTTATGCGAAGTTGCTGAATGTGACTCATCATCGAGTCTATGATGAAGCGTCTCCAGAGATCGCGAGACCCCTCTTCCCGCCCTACAGAATCGACGACGTCATCAATGCGAAATGGGGAGACTGGGTCCAGGCTTTCGCGATCGCTGGAACAGATGTCTCCAGCATGCCCACTCGAACGGTCAATCAGAACCTGAGTTCGATCCTGGAAGCCAACCTGCCGGAACCGCGGCACGGACTCGACACGCGATTCATCATGCCCAAAAAAGTCCGTGATACGTGCCTCCACTGGAAGACTGGTACACGGTGCCACGCCGATGGCATCAATCTTCTGGTTGACTATGTTCCCAGCGGCGACGTCACACCGGCGGGGCGTCCAATCGAATCCAGTTTGATGGGACACGGCGCTTCGACCACATTGCGGTGGCTTCCCGCACAACTAAAACTGGTGATGGAGATGCTGATTCACGACACAGCGTAAGCAAAAGACGGCTGCAACTTGTTGTTGACACCGCATCACGTACACTACTTGTCTTCCGAAATCCCCCACTTCGTCCGGATCACATACCCATGAAGTCACCTCAGATTCTGATACGCGCTCTTGTTGTTCTTGCAGCATCGATCGCTGTGACGCTGCCTTCCGCACTGGCATTTCAAGGCCCTGATGCGTCACCAGAAAAGGAAGCCGAATTCCTCGCTGTCCTGCGGTCCGAAGCACCAGCCTCTGAAAAGGCACTCGCCTGCAAGAATCTGGCGATCTACGGGTCCGACTCGGCGGTTTCCGATTTGGCAAAACTATTGCCGGACCCACAGCTTTCGTCATGGGCCAGGATCGCGCTGGAAGCCATTCCGGGTGAAGCTGCGGATAACGCGTTGCAGACGGCGATGACTTCGCTCGACGGGCGACTTCTGGTCGGTACGATCAATTCCATTGGCGTGCGTCGCGACGCAAAAGCTGCTGCGGCCCTGGCAACGCGGTTGCAGGACAAAGACGCTGAGGTTGCTTCCGCAGCAGCCGTGGCTTTGGGACGCATCGGTAACGCCGACGCCACGCAGTCACTTCGCGGTGCGCTGGCTTCGGTTCCGGAAAATGTCCGGTCAGCAGTCGCGGAAGGTCTGATCCTGTGCGCGGAACGATCCTGGGCCGACGACAAGTCCGCCGAAGCAATCGCAATCTACGATGAAGTGCGACACGCGGACGTTCCCCTGCAAAGAGTCGTTGAAGGCACACGCGGCGCAATTCTGGCGCGGGGCGATGATGGCATTCCACTGCTGATCGAACAAATGCAATCATCGAATAACGTGATGTTTCAACTCGCACTCGCCACAGCGCGAGAATTCCAGGGTGGCAAAGTGGACGCAGTTCTGGCAAAGGAAATGATCGCCGCGCCGCCGGAACGAGCGGCGTTGATTGTTCAGGCGATGGCCGATCGCCCACAAACCGTCGTCCTGGCTGCAGTGCTCAAGGCCGCCGACCAAGGCGCGTTGCCCGTGCGACTCTCTGCCATTGATGCGCTGGCTCGCGTGGGAGACGTTTCGTGTCTGCCATCACTGCTGAAGAGTGGTCTTGAGTCCGATCCTGATCTGGCCGCTGCGGCGAAAGACACGCTGGCTCGGATTCCCGGCGAGCCAATCGATGCCCAGGTCGTCGCCCTGCTACCGAAAGCGGAAGGCAAAATGTATCTACTGCTGCTGCAGACTGTCGGCCAGCGACGAATTGACGCTGTGCCGGAGCTGCTTGTGGCCATTGGTCATTCCGACAAAAACGTCCGCCGCGCCGCCTTGATCGCGCTCGGTGAAACAGTTCGCCAGAAACGACTCACTGTGCTCATCGCTCAGGTGACTTCATCGAAACATCCGGAAGACGTCCCCGTCGCGACAACGGCCTTAAAACAAGCCAGTATTCGTATGCCGGATCGGGAAGCCTGCGCGTCGGAACTTTCCGCCGCAGTTGACAACTCATCCTCGATCCCGACGAAGATTTCTCTCCTGGAAATTCTCGGAGCTGTTGGCGGAACGAAGGCTGTTGATGCCGTTGGTGCCGCCGGAAAAAGCAAGAATCCCCAGCTGCAGGACATCAGCACCCGGTTGCTCGGCGAATGGATGACTGAAGATGCCGCCCCGGTGCTGCTCGATATCGCCAGAATCCCTGACAACCCTTACAACATCCGCGCCCTCCGAGGCTACATCCGCATCGCGCGACAGTTCGTACTGCCGGACGACCAGCGTGCTAAAATGTGCCAAACCGCCTTCGACGCCGCGAGACAGACCGCCGAAAAGAAGCTCGTTCTGGATGTCCTGAAACGCTACCCCAGCGAGGAAACGCTCAAGCAGGCGATCAAGGCCATGAAAGTCGCGGACCTCAAAGAAGACGCGACTCAGGCCACGCTTGTGATAGCTTCAAAACTCGGCGGCAAAGACATTGACGTCAAATCCATGCTTGCAGCGGCCGGCCTCGACAAGGTCAAACTCGAAATCATCAAAGCCGAATACGGAGCTGGAGCGACCCAGAAAGACGTCACCGCCATCCTGCAGAAACAGGTGGGTGACCTCCCGCTGCTCACGCTCGAGTCTGCCAGTTACAACGCCAGCTTCGGCGGCGACCCGGCACCTGGCAGCGTGAAGCAGCTCAAGGTGCAGTACAAACTCAACGGAAAAACAGGCGAAGCGACATTTGCGGAAGATGCATTAATCGTGTTCACAATGCCGAAGTAATTAGAGCAAGTTCTGTTCGCCAGAATCCGCTAAGGACCGCTGGTACATCTGAACCAAGTCCAGAATGAGAACTCGAGTTCTCGGATGGCCGAGGTTGGAGCGCAGCGGAACCCTGGTGTCTGCAACGTAACACGTCGAATCTTCCGGGGCTTCCTTCGCTTTGCTCAGTCCAGCCCCGGCCATCCCACCGTTGGAGTTGGGTCACACGACTGTCAGGATCTTGCCAAACACTCCTGAAATTCTGAATAAATGCAGCCATCAAGATTGATTCACTTTCGTATCGATACAACAATGTATCGCAACGCGACTTTGGAGGATCACTGCAAATGGCTGAAAAAATGCGCAATATCACAGGGAATCCGGTTTCTGGAGCAGACTTTCACGGGCGTCAGTCGGAACTCAAGACGCTGCGACGCACGCTTGAAAACGGGAATCACGTGCTGATTCTGGCTCCTCGCCGAGTCGGAAAATCGTCAGTCGTCGCCGAGACGGAACGGTTGCTCAGCGAAGATGGCTGGAAAGTCGTGAGCGTCGATGTCCAGCACGCCGAAGACGAAGCGGGTTTCCTGCAGCTCATGTACGAAGC
>JBBQSE010000214.1:0-13126 GCA_038214195.1 Planctomycetales bacterium | reverse complement strand
CGAGCGTCTTGATACGAGGAACTTTGATTGCAACAATACGTTTTAATCGTGTGTCGCGCGCCCGCCACACCGTCCCGAACTGACCGGCTCCCACTTTCTCCAGCAGTTCAAACGGTCCAACCCGGTCAGCCATGCTCGGATGGTACGTGACGGTTTTGTCTTTAAAATCCAGCAGTGGAATTCTGCTGCCACAGGACGGGCACGAAGTCTCCGCAGACAATGAGTCGTCAACGATGTTGAGTTTGGTATGACAATTCGGGCAATTAACGCGCATGTCTCAACTCTCCACCGCTCAAACTGACCACACTCTCTTTTCGAAACGGAATTCCATCCATCCCGTATCTCACTGCCCCGAATCTCGCAGCTTGCCAACTGCCCAACGGCAATTAGACACAGAGAAATTAGAATCTGCAATCACAATGCGCAAGGCAAGACGCTGCGGTTCGTGGTTCAGACACGACTCCGGGTCGGGAGAAACGGCTCATGGAACAGTTGGGACAACTGTTTTACAGTTGGGCTTTGTCGGAGATATCGCGACGGCACCAGCCACCTTGCCATTGGATTTTATCGACAGCAGCGTAGGCGTTTTGTTTGGCGTCGGCAATCGTGTCGCCCATGGCGGTGACGCCAAGGACTCGACCGCCGGTGTTGACGATCTGGCTATTCTTGAGGGCCGTGCCAGCGTGGAAAACTTTCACATCTGGCAGGGCGTTGGCTTCGTCGATTCCGGTGATCGCATGACCCTTCTTGTATTCGCCAGGATAGCCTTCAGATGCCATCACGACGCAAACGGCGGGGCGAGGATCCCAGTCGAGTGAATCTTCCAGTTCGGCCAATCGACCAGTCGCGGCCAGCAGCAGGACCTGCGCGAGATCGGTGCGGAGTCGCATCAAAACAGGCTGAGCTTCGGGGTCGCCGAACCGCACGTTGTACTCGAGAACTTTCGGTCCGTTGGCCGTGAGCATAATCCCTGCGTACAACACGCCCGAAAACGGGCAGCCCTCGATTTTCATCGTATGGACCGTCGGGATAAGGATTCGGCGGATGATGTCGTCCATAATGTCCGACGTGACAAGCGGGGCAGGGCAGTAGGCTCCCATGCCGCCAGTGTTGGGACCTCGGTCGTGGTCGTAGGCTCGCTTGTGATCCTGAGCGACATCCAGAGGCACAATCGTGTCGCCATCGACGAGCGCAAGAATGCTGGCTTCATGACCGATGAGGCACTCTTCGATCACAACCTGCGACCCGGCCGCTCCGAATGTTCGGTCCCGCAGGATTGAGGTGACGGCGTTGCGGGCCTCCGCGCGATTGGCGCAGACGAAGACGCCTTTGCCTGCGGCGAGTCCATCGGCTTTGACCACCAGCGGTTGCTCTTCGCATTCCTCCAGATACTGCATGGCTTCCGGCATCCGACTGAAGACGGCAAATCCCGCAGTCGGAATGTTGGCCTTTCGAAGCAGTTTCTTTGTGAAGACTTTGCTGCCTTCCAGTCGTGCAGCGGCGGCCGTTGGACCGAAGATGGTCAGATTCTGGCGTCGAAACTCGTCAACAATGCCCGCCACGAGTGGCGCTTCCGGTCCGACAATCGTCAGATCAATCGCGTTGTCTCGCGCGAACTTTGCAAGTCGGCTGATGTCATCGGACGCGATGTTCAGATTCTCTGCATCCAGGGCAGTACCGGCATTTCCCGGCGCGCAGTAGATTTTTTCGACAAGTGGCGACTGCGTGAGTTTCCACACCAGAACGTGTTCGCGACCGCCCGAGCCAACGACGAGAATTTTCATAGAACAATTTGCTTTGCTAGGCTGTGAAAAGATGGGACCGATTATTTACGCGGTCAGGCACGAGGTTTCTTGATGGAAATTCGCCGACGGGCAAAAAACAAAAAACTCGCGGCAGATTACCGCGAGTTTGATGTGATTTCGAACCAGTGACGGAATCGTCCTGATATTTGGATCAGGTGACCGGTGCCGCTTCAGGCTTCAGCACGAACGGGAAGACGCGGACTGCGGCCCCCGGATCATGCTGTTTCTTGTAGGCCAGCTGAGCAGCTCGGTCAGCTGCGAACTGCAGACGGATGAATTCCAGTCCGCAGAACGAATCAATATCAGCCTCAGCCGCCACGTCCGCAAACATTTCACCGGCGGATGCGGCGTGACGCCGTACTCCGTGAATGCTTCGTTCGCGAACTTTAACGCCCGCTGCTGCAAGTTTGATGAGTCCCTTCAGAAAACGACCGACAGTCGTGTCTGCTCCGGAAACGCGCCACAGGCGTTCCCATTCTTCGTGAGCCTCCCAATAAAAACCAAGGTTGAAGTAGTCCAGTCCCAGCAGATAGTTGCGATTTGACGGCCACGTTTCGGTGCTCAACGCCCGTGGACCTTGTCCGGGGGCGTGTTTTCGACCGTGACTGTGACCTTTGGGATCGCGAATCGGATGGGGCATCCCGGAACCGGGATAGTAAGTGTAGGCTGGAACTGGTCCGGCAGGATACAAACGCTCAATTTCGGCTTCAGCCGTGATCATGTGTCATCGACTCCATTGTTAGGGGCCCTGGATCTTGTTGCTCCGCGGAATCGTACGGAGAGGCTTCGCGAACGAACACACGCGGAACATGCATTCCAAGCGACTCCATGCCTCTGGCGACCACAAAACTGAACAAACAGACAGATGTCTGCCGCATTCAATTTCGATTGCGACGAATTTACAACTTTTTCCGCGAACTTCGAGTACTTCTTGCCCTGATTTGATCAGATTCCGGATCGCCGCTGAACACGGGCAAACCCGTCAGGGTAGTCGAAAGACTTCGGTCATCTCTCCCAAACCCACATTCAAGAGGGGGTTTACGTTTAAGAATGCTACCAAATATGCGATTTGAGCGGGCTAAATCTGCCGCCATACCCGCCAACGGTAATCCTGTCGGCACTGGCTGTGAATCTTCTGACGTCTTAGTAACCTGCGGAATCACAGCGTCAATTTTCAACGCCCCAGCGATTCAGGGAAGACGTTATCAATGACCGACATTCATGATTTAACGCGGCGATTGCAGCGTTCTGGCGACTCTAAGATCGTATTGTTTGTAGCCGACGGACTGGGTGGCCTGCCGTTGCAGCCGGGCGGCAAAACGGAGCTTGAGACGGCAAACACGCCAAATCTGGATGCTTTGGCACAGCGCGGCGTGCTGGGGATGAGTATTCCTGTTTTACCCGGGATTGCTCCGGGAAGTGGTCCGGGACACCTTGGACTATTCGGCTACGATCCACTGAAGTACGACATTGGTCGAGGAGTTCTGGAAGCGTTGGGGATTGATTTCGCGCTGACCGACCGCGATGTCGCCGTGCGTGGTAACTTCTGCACTGTGGATGCGGAGGGAAAAATTACCGACCGTCGCGCGGGACGAATCGCGAGCGATATCGCCGCGAAACTGTGCGAAAAGCTCGACAAAATCGCCATTCCCGGCGTCGAAGTTTTTGTGCGGCACGTCAAAGAGTATCGCCTGGTGATCGTCATCCGAGGTGAAGGCCTTGGTGGACATGTCAACGACACTGACCCGCAGCGCACCGGTGTTCCTCCACTCAAGCCGCAGGGGTCCGACCCGGCATCACAGAAGACCGCTGAGATCCTCGCGGAGTTTAAGCGTCAGGCCGCCATCATCCTGAAGGACGACGCGCCAGCGAATCTGCTCACGATGCGCGGCATTGCCAAGATGCCCCCGATTCCGAAGTTTCAGGACGTCTATGGAACCCGCGCGGCGGCTATCGCGGTCTATCCGATGTATCGGGGACTGGCGCGACTCGTCAACATGGACATTCTCGATGCGGGCCAGACTCTGGATGATCAGATGAAGTGTCTGGCGGCAAACTGGTCGAAATACGACTTCTTCTTCATTCACTTCAAGTACACGGACAGCACTGGCGAGGACGGCAACTTTGACGCCAAGGTCAAACGAACGGAGGAATTTGACTCCGCCATTCCTAAAATCAACGCACTCAAACCGGACGTCTTGATCATTACGGGTGATCACAGCACTCCGGCGAAGATGAAATCCCACAGCGGACATCCGGTCCCGACGATGCTGGTCGCGGAAAACTGCCGTTTTGACGGCTCACGCCAGTTTGGAGAATCCGCATGCCGCGTTGGAGAACTGGGACTGTTCGAGGCTAAATACCTGATGCTGCAGGCACTGTCCCACGCTGGACGTCTGGAGAAATACGGGGCATAAGCCGGTATGCCGGGAATCGGCCTTCTGTCCAGATTGCCGATTCTGCTATCGTAAAGAGTCGTTTGCGATTCGACTCTGTTTGCAGATTGCGGAAAAGACGTCGGCTGTCTCCGATTTCATCGCGGAACTGAACCGAGTGATTCTCAGACTCACCTTATTCGTTGGAGACCCACTGATGTTGTTTCGCTACTTGACCCTGTTGACGACGATCACGCTGTTCGCGGGTGGTTCAAACCTCACCGCCCAGGAACAACTGGCATGGCGCTTCACGCCGGGCGAATCTCTGAAGTACGTTGTCAATCAGAAGATGGACATGGCGATGACTATCGCTGGCAAACAGCAGAATGTTGTGATGACTCAGATCATGGATATGCACTGGAAAATCGCAACGGTTGACGCCAGTAATGGCGACGTCAAAATGTCACAGACCGTTGAACGCCTGAAGATGAACACGGAAGGTCCCCCATTTGGCTTAGTTTCCTTTGATTCCGCCAGTGAGACCGTTCCGGACACGCCGCTTGGAAAATCGCTGGCGGAAGTCTTCAAGGTAATGATTGGCAAAGAATTCGACGTGCGGATGAAATCCACCGGAAAAATTGAAAGCGTCCAGGTCCCTGCATCACTGATCGAGGGGCTCAAGAAGGCCGGATCCGCTGGGAATGCAATGGATGAATCAACGCTGAAGCAGATGATGACTCAGTCAGCGATCACGCTTCCCGAAAAGCCAGTTCCACCGGGCGAGAAGTGGGAAAGCGTTCAGCAAATTGATATGCCGTTCGGCGCGATGGTTGTCAGGTCGCAACTGAGCTATGAGGGAATCGATCCGTCGAGCGGTTACGCTCTGATATCCATGAAGCCAATGATTACGGTGACGCCCAAAGAAGGGGCTCCCATCAGCCTGACACTCAATCACGCCGAAGGACGCGGCCTGGTCCGATTCGATATTGCAAAAGGCCGCATTGCAAGATCGGACCTTGACTTAACAATGGACATGCAAGTGAAATCCCTTGGTCAGGTGATCGACCAGACTGTTCATCAGACGACTTCCATGGTCCTGTCGCCCTGATTCGTCTTCGACCACTGCAAACGGGTTTCACTGGCAAGCCAACCGTCGATTCCTGCTTTGGAAAACCTCTGCACCAGCTTTTGGACTTTTGACGGATTCCGCTGAAAAGCCACACGAGAACATCTAGAGTTCTTGTGCGGCTTTTTTCTTTGGCCTGGGGTTTCAACGTGAAGCGAATTTTTTTGACGCTTGCAGTACTGGCAAACATCGCTTTGCTGGTTGCCTTTGTGAAGGGCTGGCAGATCGGAGATCCGATGCTGTTGGGTGGTCGGGACGCGGTAGTCAATGCCCGCATCGGAAACCACATTCTATTCGGACTGGCCGCATTGACAGGAGCGACGCTGGTTCATGCGTTGCTCTTTACATACTTCATGGGAACCGGGCGCTGGATTGAAGAGACGTCTCAGGCTTACAGTCTGTCCGGGGAATGGCATCGCCAAAATCAGAAGACGAAGTACAGCATCCTGCCGGGCATCTGCATTAGCTTTCTGATGCTGATTGCAACGGGGGCTTTGGGTGCTGTTGCGGATCCTGCAACAGCAATATCACTGGAAAAATCACTTGGTATCAATGATTCCACTTTGCACTTTACAGCCGCGATCTCCGCCTTGATTGTGAACTTGATGGTCAATCTGACCCAATACATGGCGATCGCCAGAAACTCGGCGATCGTCGAAGGAGTTCTGGCGGAAGTCCGCCGGATTCGCATCGCAAAAGGGCTGCCGGTTGATTAGGGCGTCAAATGGCCAATAGGTGTCGTGATTGTATCAGCCGTCGAACGCCAGCTCACGGTATTCACAGAACCGGACGCTAGCGCGTTCCGGCTGATAAAGCAATTATGAACCGCTCTATGCTTAGCTGGTGCGCCCGGAAGCCTTACATGTTCCCGTCCTCAGAGTTCCCCGCCACTGCCACCGCCATTCAGGAAGGGATCGATCGATCACTTCACACCGGCGTCCAAATTTACGCATCCGTCAATGGCGTTACGGTCCTCGACTCGGCCATCGGTGAATCAGCCCCCGGTGTTGCAATGACCACATCCACGCTGATGCCCTGGCGGAGCGCGGGAAAGCCGCTCACAGCCGTTTTGATTATGCAACAGGTTGAAGACGGGTGCCTGACGCTTGCGACGCGACTTTGCGACTTGATTGAAGAGTCCCGCATGACAGACAAAGCCGACGTCACAGTGTTCGACCTGCTGACGCATCAGTCCGGGTTTCCTCAGACAGACACGGGCTGGCCGCATCAGCCCTGGGCTCAAAGCCTGCGCGTCATTCTGCAGGAACCCCGCCAGCTGGAAATCGGCACAGCGGCATATCACCCTCAAACCAGCTGGTTTTTGCTGGGCGAAATTCTCAGTCGGCTTGAAGAGGACAAATCTCAATCGTCGTTCCCGCAAATCCTTCAGCGTCAATTGCTGGACCCGCTGGGCATGTCAGAAACATCCTGCGGGTTCGCACCGGATTCACTGGATTCGATTGCGGCACAATTGCCGGTCCTCTACGAACGCGACAAAGGACAGCTCATTCCGTCAAACTACAGTCGCGCACCGTGGCTCACGCAACCATCGCCGGGTGCCAGCCTGCGAGGTCCCGTGCGGGATCTCGGACGATTTTTGGAAGTGTTGCTTCGCGGCGGACTGACCGCATCTGGACAGCGGATTGTGTCACCTGCGACAGTTCAGCATATGTGCCATCGTCAGCGGGTCGGAGAATTTGACCAAACGTTTCAGCATGTCATTGACTTCGGTCTGGGAGTTATCTGCAATTCCAATCAATACGGCTCTGAGACGGTTCCGTATGGTTTTGGAAAATATTGCAGCCCGTCCGCTTTTGGTCACGGTGGCTCGCAATGTTCGATGGGATTCTGCGATCCTGAGCGGGAACTCGTCGTAGCCTGGTCGGCAAACGGATTCTGCGGAGAAGGGCAACACCAAAAACGAAATCGGATGATCAACAACGCAATCTACGAAGATCTTGGTCTGAACTAACGCAGCAATTCGGCGACCGCGACTTGCAACCCTGGAACTGAAAACCAAATTTCAATGAACACGTACCTAGTCACTGGTGGAGCAGGCTTCATCGGCAGTTGCTTCATCCGCCGCGCCGTGGCGCGGGCCGATGTGCGGATCATCAATCTCGACAAGCTGACGTATGCCGGTAATCCGGACTCCCTGCCGTCCGGCGATGGTGCTCTGCACGAGCTGATCGTTGGCGATATCGGTGACGCAACTCTCGTTCGTCAGTTGCTGGAGACGCACCAGCCGTCGGCCATCATCAACTTTGCGGCGGAGTCCCATGTCGATCGTTCCATCGACGGTCCGCTGACATTCGTTGAAACGAATGTCTTGAGCACCTGCCGCATGCTCGAAGAAGTTCGCCGCTACTATTCGCAATTGTCCGGCCCGCTCAAAGACGGGTTTCGGTTTCTGCATATTTCGACGGACGAAGTCTACGGATCGCTAGGCGACACCGGCCTGTTTACCGAAGAAACTCCCTACGCTCCGAATAGTCCGTACTCCGCCAGCAAGGCCGCTTCCGATCACTTTGTGCGAGCCTACCATCACACATATGGGCTGCCCACGCTCATCACCAATTGCTCGAACAACTATGGCCCGTACCAGTTTCCGGAAAAACTGATTCCATTGATGATCCTGAATGCCATCGAGGGAAAGCCACTGCCAGTTTATGGCGACGGACTCAATGTGCGCGACTGGCTGTTCGTCGAAGATCATTGCGCCGCGATCGAGCGTGTGCTGGTCGCCGGTCGCATTGGTGAATGCTACAACATTGGTGGCCTGAACGAACAAACGAACCTGAGCATCGTCAAAATGATCTGCGCCACCGTCGATCGACTGCGACCGAACCTGGCCCACGCTTCCTGCGAATCCCTGATCACCTACGTCAAAGACCGACCTGGACATGATCGGCGTTACGCCATCGACGCTTCCAAGATCGCCGGTGAGCTGGGATGGACACCACAGCAGGATTTCCAGTCTGGCCTGGAACTCACGGTTCGCTGGTATCTGGAGAATCCAGAATGGGTCGCACGGGTGCAAAGCGGCAAGTATCGTGGCGAACGACTGGGACTTGGCGGCTGATTCAGGGCCGTGTCGCAATAGCCGCGACTGAAGTCGTAAGGCTTCTGATCCGAACTCTCACGAGTTCGGCTACAAAACTCACCATTTCCCATTTCTTTTACGGGTCTGGCCGGTCTCCCTCCAAGAAAAGCACGAGGCATGTGGAACCGAAGCCTTGCAAACTTGTTCACATCCTTCACACTCCGCAGCACGAGCTGTCAACAACCCTCCACCTTTTTCATCCCACCTGCAGGATTCTAATGCAAACGAACAGCCTTCCACGAATGTTGAAGTCCTTCGTTTTGTCCCCTTTCATGGTATTGGTGGCCACGTTGCTGCCGCATGCGGCTCATGCCGGCGAAGCGGACCTCATCATCCCGTCGCTCGATCGCCCCATTGCGCTCGGAATGACCGGACAGACGCTGCTGCTGGCTGGGCTGGTGATCAGTGTGATGGGTCTGATGTTTGGCATCTGGATTTTTGCCCGTTTGAAGAATCTGCCAGTCCACCAGTCGATGCTGGATGTTTCTGACCTGATCTATGAAACGTGCAAGACGTATCTGATCACTCAGGGCAAATTCATTCTGGTCCTGTGGGGGTTTATCGCTGCCGTTGTCGCGGTCTACTTCGGCAAATTGGCTCTCTATCGCGACCCGGTGACTCACGTTGAATCACATGGTTTTCCGTTAAGCCTGGTCGCCATCATTCTCGCATTTTCGCTGGTTGGAATCGCTGGCAGTTATCTGGTGGCGTGGTTTGGGATTCGTGTTAACACTTTTGCAAACTCACGCACAGCTTTCGCCAGTCTCGTCGGTAAGCCGTATTCCTGTTACGCCATCCCGCTGCAGGCCGGAATGAGCATCGGCATGATGCTGATCAGCGTCGAACTCCTGATCATGCTCTGCATTTTGCTCTTCATCCCTGGCGACTACGCCGGGCCATGTTTTATCGGCTTTGCGATCGGTGAAAGTCTGGGTGCCGCCGCGCTGAGAATTGCCGGTGGGATTTTTACGAAGATCGCAGACATTGGTTCCGATCTGATGAAGATTGTTTTTGGCATCAAAGAGGACGACGCCCGGAATCCTGGTGTGATCGCGGACTGCACGGGCGACAACGCCGGCGACTCGGTCGGACCAAGCGCTGACGGCTTTGAAACCTACGGCGTGACCGGTGTCGCGCTGATCACATTCATTTTGCTGGCCATCAATCCGAAAAGCGTTGAGACTCTGTCTGGTGGCACCATCGGCTTCCACGAAGGCCTGCAGGTCCAGCTGCTGGTCTGGATTTTCGTGATGCGAGTGATGATGATCATCGCCTCCGCGCTGTCTTATTTCGTCAATGAAACAATCTCGCGCGCCAAAAGCGGCGACGCGGACAAGATGAATTTTGAAACACCATTGACTCAGCTGGTCTGGATCACGTCCATCGTGTCGATTCTGATGACTTACGCCGTTTCCTACATCACCGTCGGACCATCTGCGGCAACCGGGCCGCTGGCAGGTGATCCATCGCTCTGGTGGAAACTGTCGTCCATTATTTCCTGTGGAACTTTGGCGGGGGCGCTGATTCCGGAACTCGTCAAGATATTTACCTCGACCGGGTCGGCACATGTGGACGAGGTCGTGCAGTCGTCGCGCGAAGGTGGAGCGTCGCTCAATATTCTCTCGGGCCTGGTCGCCGGAAATTTCTCCTGCTACTGGCTGGGAATGAGCATCGTCGGTCTGATGACGACAGCCTATGTCTTTTCGCTGTACGGCCTGGGAGCCTTCATGCAGGCACCGGGCGTGTTTGCGTTTGGGCTGGTGGCGTTCGGATTCCTCGGCATGGGGCCGGTCACGATTGCAGTCGATTCCTACGGCCCTGTGACTGACAACGCTCAGTCGGTGTTTGAACTTTCGCTGATCGAAACGGTCCCCAACATCACCCAGGAAATCGAGCAGAAATTTGGCTTCACACCCGTGTTCGAACGTGCCAAGCATCTGCTGGAAGAAAACGACGGAGCGGGCAACACGTTTAAGGCCACCGCAAAACCTGTGCTCATTGGAACCGCCGTCGTCGGTGCCACGACGATGATCTTTTCGATCATCATGAATCTCACCGGACAACTCACCACCGATCTCGATAAACTCTCGCTGCTGCACGCCCCGTTTATGCTGGGACTGGTGACGGGTGGCGCGGTCATTTACTGGTTCACCGGTGCATCAATTCAGGCCGTCACCACCGGAGCCTACCGCGCGGTCGAGTTCATCAAGGCGAATATCAAGCTGGACGGCGTGACAAAAGCGTCGGTGGAAGACAGCAAGAAGGTCGTGGAAATTTGCACGATCTACGCTCAGCGAGGCATGTTCAATATCTTCCTCTGCATCTTCTTTATCACCCTGGCATTTGCCTTTGCGGATCCGTTTTTCTTTATCGGATACCTTGTATCGATCGCCATCTTCGGCCTGTATCAGGCGATGTTCATGGCAAATGCCGGCGGTGCCTGGGACAACGCCAAAAAGGTCGTGGAAGTTGACCTAAAGGAAAAAGGCACCAACCTGCACGCCGCTACCGTTGTCGGCGATACCGTCGGCGACCCGTTCAAGGACACTTCATCGGTCGCGATGAATCCGGTGATCAAGTTCACAACGCTGTTCGGCCTGCTCGCCGTCGAATTGGCCGTGAGTATCTCGAAGAATCAAACGTCTGCGGACTTCTACGAACGCACGGGTCTGCCGATGAACATCGTGATTGCCGCAGTACTATTCATCATCGCGTCAGTCTTCGTGCATCGTTCATTTTACAACATGCGAATCGGTGGCAAGTCAGCGGCGTAGCCCATCAGTTCCTCTAAAGTGAGCACCTCCATGTCCGACAGTTTTCGCACACGACTAAAGCGCGGCGACCGCCTGCTGGGAACGATGGTCACTCTGCCAACAGCATCGACAGCCGAGATCCTTGCAGATGCGGGCTTCGACTGGCTGTTCATCGATGGCGAACACGGCCCGCTGGAGACATCACATATTCTTGGCATCCTGCAGACCGTTGGTCATCGCATCGCCTGCATCGCTCGCGTCCCGGCCTGTGACGAAGTCGCCATCAAGAAAGTTCTCGACCTCGGCGCGGCAGGCATCATTGTTCCGCAGGTCAACACCGCCGAACAGGCTGCGGACGTCGTGCGTTTCGCGCGTTATGCACCGGAAGGCAGCCGTGGTGTGGGACTGGCCCGAGCCCACGGTTACGGCTTCCGCTTTGCGGAATACGTCGCTAGTGCCAATTCGGAAGTCTCCGTCATCGTTCAGGCCGAACATCGCCTTGCGGTTGAGAACATCGAATCAATCGTCAAAGTCCCCGGCGTCGATGCCGTGCTGCTCGGCCCATACGATCTGTCTGCCAGTTACGGAAAAATGGGGCAGATCTCCGATCCAGAAGTTCTGACCGGCATCGACCGTATCACGACGACCTGCCAAGCCATCGGACTTCCGCTGGGCTACTTCGGTATTTCCTTCGACGCAGTGAAGCCGTGGATGGACAAGGGCTATTCGCTCATCGTCGCCGGCGTCGATGTCCTGTTCCTCGGGAGCGGTGCGAGACGCATGTTGAAAGACCTGCAAAGCGTCCCAGCCGCCCCGTAGTAGGATGCGTCAGAATTCGGATTGCCGCGCATCTTTCACGCTCCGTGAATGATTTCGGGCAGTGAAATGCAGGAAAACCAGTCAGAAAACGAAATGCGATGAATCAAAATTTATTTCTCCAACCAACTCCCCGTTCTACGGGTTTCCTCTATCGACGGCGAAACGACGCGAGCATTCGATGTGAACTGGCCCCAGGATAAACGACCGCATCATGGAACCGTCGTTTGGCGTGAAGAGGGAGTTGACGTGTACATCGATGGTCGATTGGCCACATCGACGACGTACGAACAGGAGTATATTCAACGTACCTCGTCTGATTCAATTACTCTGGAACGCGTCGAGATACGGACGTTCAATCAGCATATCTGCAAGGGGTGCTGCACGCATTTCAAATTCAACGTGGCTCTTACCCTCCAACGATGAATGGAATTCCGACCGAGCTAAAACCAGGGTCGGACACAGTACTGCTCTACTCATGCACGGATGGGAGCGGCGATGTCCTGAAGGACACCAGCGGGCACGATGGCAAGATTCATGGAGCGACGTGGATTCCGCAGAGTCCAGGCACTCCACAGGAAACCAAACCGTCTCCATAAACAGGTGAGCGGTGTAGCGTCAGCCCACCGGTACGACAGCGTTACTGTTGTGATCAAAGTTGCAGGCATCGAAATGTACCGGCAGGCTGACACCTGCCGCTCACCGGCGATCTGGCGCTGGCCGGACGTGAACGAAGGGGTCGGGAGTCTTTTTCTGGCCGCATGGTTTTGCTCTGATAATCGTAAACGGCTGGTGGCCAGAAAAAGACTCCCGACGCCCTCACGTAGAAGATGAAGAACATGCCGCGAAGATCCAGATTTGCAACGGGCGGTTACGTGTTTCATGTGCTCAATCGAGCCGTGGGTCGCGGAACGTTGTTCGAGACCCATGGCGACTACCAGGCGTTCCTGAAGGCTCTCGAACAATCTCGACAGCAGATGCCGATGAGGTTGCTGGCTTATTGCGTTATGCCCAATCATTGGCACCTCGTCCTGTGGCCGCGTGGGGATGACGACTTGTCAAATTACATGCACTGGCTGACGGTAACTCATACGCAACGCTGGCATGCGTTTCACGAAACGAGTGGCACCGGGCCGTTGTACCAGGGA
>JBBQSE010000213.1:0-13232 GCA_038214195.1 Planctomycetales bacterium | reverse complement strand
GTGTTTTCGACGAGAACAACTAGTTCGTGAGGAGCAAAAATCTCGTATTGCTTCGCTTCGCTTCCGCACATCCTCAACGCCCCGCTCCCTGGATCGATCTGAAAGAGATCGTCTTCATTGCCGCTCACGATAAAGTAGCGGAGATCTTCGGACTGTGCCTGGTTGGCGACGGAAGTGGATCCGAATTCCAGAGCGGACTCTTCCATGACCTGGACCAGAAAATGAGTGTCTTCAAGTACCGGGCGTTTTGGCACCTCGCGGAGCCGCACCGTGATTTCGATGACGACGGTACGCGTGGAAAGATCTCTAAGAGTTCCCACTGACACGCCTTCCTCCAAAAGTCCTGCAAGGAAGTCGTTTTGGAAGTCGTCCCGTGCCACCAATTCTTCATCGGCCCAAATTGACAGCCGGAGCTCCGGCTGCGTTTTGGCATTCAGCAGATCGGGATGCACAACAAGAATTGAGCCGTCGGTGGGATTCACGGAAAATGCCGGGTGGTGTTTTCCCGCAGCACAGCGAAAGTTGCTGAGTGTCAGCTGGTGATCCAGCAGGCGGCCCAGGATCGCGCCTTCCGGCGCGTTTTCCAGCAGTTCATAAGTCACCGCGACTTTGCGGCATTCGGCGGGGTTTTCCTCGTCGGCCAGCGTTGTTGCCAGGGATATTGAAGAAGTCATGGCGAACAGCGCGGTAACGATCACCACCGCGCTAAATCTCAGCGCAGTGCATGAGTGCATGGTTGATGTATGAGTCATTTCAGGAGGTGCTCGACATGGTTGAATTCTAACGAAACATCGGGAACGGAGTTTTTTTCAGCAGCCCGAACGCGATTTGCGGAAAGCATCGCAACGTATCCATCGTGAGCCTATGTCATTTACCACGAATTGCCGGAGCATCACCGCATGCACTCGATTCCGAAACGGAACATGGATGGTGTTTTGACGTCTGGATCGATTGAGCCGACGATGCGTAGTGGAGATGCCTGCTCCGAAGATACCGATCCGATGGATTTCGTGAGCGTTTCTTGCCCTGTACCGACCGGTCTCGTCGGCACAAACTGTTCAATCGTTGTGTTGCAGGCAACACGACTGCATGATGCATCAGGCGCGAACTTGAATTCTGTGGCAACAATCAGGGCTTCGACTTGGCGTGGTCGGCGTGCGTGGTCGATTGAAAGATTGGTTCTGGTCTCTGATTTCGCAATTCAGCGGTTTCCACACGCGGAACACCCGGACCAAAGGAAGGTTTTCGGAAGATGGGACGGACGCCCACAACAAACCGTCGTCGCGTGCATTTTAGCGCCGGCTGGATAACGCTTCTCGCCGTGAGCGCAGTGACTGTTCTGGGATGCCACAGCGCAGCAAATCGTCGTGATCCTCAACCTCTAGCGCGGCCTTCTTATCTCCCCTCGCAGATGCCGGTTGTGCAAAACGATCAGGAAGAGTCCCTTAGTTTTTCGGCGTCAGATGTCATATTGCCCGCAACTGAGGTTGATGGTGCGAATGATCTCTTCGCCGGGGAACTCAGCCCCGTCATCATCTCGGAATCTGAGGCGAAGGAGCTTATCAGTCGCGTACGAGGAAAACTGCGAGCCAGCGACGACGGCGTGATTGTTGAGGCGGACCTTTCGTTTAGCGATGTCTCAGATGATCAACTCGTCTCACTTGAAGCTTTTCCGGAAATTCGCGAACTGGATTTGACCGGGACTCAAATCCACGACAGAGGCCTTGCTGTCCTTGCAAAACTGCAAAAACTTCAGGCATTGAAGTTGAAGGGAACACGGATTTCCAGTGAAGGAATGCAGTCG
Organism: Planctomycetales bacterium; assembly: GCA_038214195.1. Taxonomy (GTDB): domain Bacteria; phylum Planctomycetota; class Planctomycetia; order Planctomycetales; family Planctomycetaceae; genus SXXK01. The sequence continues at coordinate 11,428 of JBBQSE010000213.1, read as the reverse complement.
CTGGCTGAGATTACCTCGCTCGTTCTGTTGGATGCTTCGAACACGGATGTGTCAGACGATGGCCTGGCTGTGGCCTTACACTGGACACGCCTCCGCTACCTGTCACTCAACAATACAAACGTGTCTGATGCGGCGATTCCCTATCTGAAATCCATCGGGAGCCTGAAAGGGCTCAGCCTTCTCAATACGGACTTGACAACAAGCGGAGTGCGTACGCTGAAAGAATCGCTTCCGAACTGCATGATCGTCACAAATGCGGAAATAGACTTGCGCCCGGCGGCATCAGTCGTGCCATTGCTGTCAGTTCCGTCTCCAGGGGACGCGGCGTTCGCGGAATTCCGCCAAACTTCGGGTACACAGTTGCAGCAGTTGGTTCAGCTGGCCAGGCTGCAACCGCAACTTGCAGTTCATTTAGCTTCGATCTACTCCACTCGCGAACAATGGTTTGAGGCCGTTCAGATTCTTTCCGCAGCTGCGGCTGTCAATTCGGACGACAATTCTCTCCAGCTGGCACTCGGCGCAGCGCTGGCTCGTTCAGGCAATTCACTGGAAGCAAAAACGCATCTGACACAGGCCGTTGGGGAAGCCGCCGCCAGCTACAATCTGGGGATGATCGAGTACGAAAACAATCTGCGATCCTGTGCCAATCGTTTTCGAATTGCGATCGCTGCTGATCCGTCATTGACCGATGCTGAGACGCGACTTGCGGAAGTGGAACGGGAACTCGCCTCCCTACAGCGACAGCGGATGCCTCAGGAGCACGGAACGACCGAAGAAGTAGTGTCGCAGGGCGAGCCATTCGAAGTCATCCCAGCTCCTCACATCCAACCAGTTTCAAATTCACGAGCATTGCCCGTACGGTAAGTGTCGAGCGAAAAATAAGTGTCGCCTTTCGCTCTGCGAAAGTTGCGAATACGCTGCTTTTGCGGAGAGTCTGTGAAAAATTGGGTCAGGCACCTCACAACCAATCGAATCTCCGACGAAAACAGTAGCGAAGTTCGGAGCCAGACCCATTTTTTCACAGACTCGGATCGAAAGGCGACTCTAAAAAGCCGCACGATGCCAGGCCGCGAAACCCGGTTCGGGCTGAATCGCATTTTATTTTCAGGGGGCCGCTGAACCAAACGCATCGATGATGCGTGGCCCGGACAAATCCAGACGGTACATCAGCTGGTTGTAGTTATACCGCGGTGTCGCCGGTGAATTGGTAAATGTGTTGCAGTACGTGCCTTCGAAGTAAATCTCGCGCCCTTCGTTCAGATCGAAGAATGGATGATGGCAGGGATTGTAAAAGCTCTGGCCGGGATGCGTGGCGACTTTGACGGCGCGCGTGAATGGTCCCTGCGGCGAATCGCTTTCAGAATAGAACACCTCGCCCAGAAACGACGGGCTATTTTTATCCCACGCCTGTTCGTTGGCAATCATGACCCAGCGGTTTCGAAACCCGTTGAAGTGAACCGTTCCTGCATGGAGCTCCACGATCCGGTCCTTCACATCCGCGTCGCGAGGCAGAAAGCGGGCTTCGTCGATGCGAATCAGGCCATTTTTCACCCAGCGGCGTTCGTCCTGTTGCGTGACCGGCGGAGCCTTCGCCCATCGCCAAAAAAGTTTCCCGGAGGCGTCACGCAGGGGTTTCGCTTTTTGCAAAGCCGCCGGAGTGGGATTGGCATCAGGCAGATCTTCGCGGCAGGTGAACGATTCGTAGGCCTTTCGATCACGAACGGCCTCAAGAGTTGCGGGGACGCGGGAAATTGGGAACGGATTGCCGAAGCACAGATAGTCGATACCGTCCAATGTCTGCTGAATCGGATGATCGCGGACGATTCGCCAGGATTCATCCAGGTCAATCACGTCCAGAACTTCAAAGATTTGACGTTCGAGATTCCAGATCGCCAGGCCCTGTTCGAGCGCTTCCTCCAGTCCCTTTCGCCGTGAATACTGCGTGACGACCTGTAGTTTGTCGTCCGTGTCCTTGACTGAGCAGACGCCGTGAATCCAGACGACTCCCTCCTTATTGGGGACGTCGATCATGGCGCGGGCAAAGCCGTCGGGATTCGTGAAGTATTCAAAGTAGATGCCGTCGGACGGATCCAGGCCTCCGGCGGAGGGCAGTTCGGAGACAGCGCCTGCCGTGCGAAACAAACCGAGCGGATACGACAGCCGATTGGTGTCTCCCCAGAACCAATGCAGTTTTTCACCGATTTGAATGGGTTGCACGGAGTCCTGACCGACGACCATGCCCGAGCCCAGTGGATGTTTCAGCGGCGCTTTATGCCCCAGCCGCACGCTGTCAAGATACAAATCCCGCCCCGTGATCCGATAAAGCCGCTCGGCCAGGTTAGTGCGAGTGATCGTGATCGTGGCGGACTTGTCGGGTTCGATCTTGAGTCGAACTCCCTCGATGCCGAAACCATCCTTCGCGACCTGATAGCCGGGCGATTGCACTTTGAAAAACACGCTTTGGTTCGCCTGCTCAGGTTCCCAAAGTGCGACCCAGCCCGCACTGTCCGTGATGTATGTGACGTCATCAACGGTGGTCAGCGACACCATCGGGACGCCGCGTTGTGTTTCGCTGTCGATGACCCGAATACCGAAATAACCATCGGCGCGATCGTCATCGGCTGCATTGGCCGCGACGGAGGAAAGCAGAATCAAGAACGCGACGATCGATTTCATGTGACAACTCCGTGAGATTTGAAGGATCATTTGCCAATGCAGAAGTTGCTGAAGATGTGATCCAGAATATCGTCGGTGTAGACTTCGCCCAGAATGGTACTCAATTCATGCAGCGCCTGGCGAATCTCGATGGCAATGAGTTCGTCGCCGCTGAGATTGGTCGTTGCCACGAGAGCATTTTTCAGACTCTGAATCGTGCGGCTCAGGCTGTCGCGACAGCGAACGGCCGTTGTTCCCAGCAACTCACTGCGGGCTGATCGTGATCCAGCCAGTCGCAAAAGCAATTTGGTTTGCAGGGCTTCGATGCCAATGCCGTTCGCGGCGCTGATGTGAAGGCGGGATGCGTCCTCGGACGAAGTGAATCCGACGTGCCGGTCACACTGAGTCACGACGTGAAGCAGCTCCGGGCATTGTGTCCTGGCCAGTTGCAGCAATTGATTGTCCTCCGCTTTTTCCGCATCTGATAAATCCACGGCTGAGCACCACACGACCAGATCTGCGGCAATTACCTGTTCCTCACGCAGGCCCTGGGCTCGCTGCATGATCAGGTCGGCGGCGTCTTCCCAGCCAGCCGTGTCGATCAGTTCGACTTCCAGCGAATCCAGCCGCAGCCGCGCCGTCAGGTAGTCGCGCGTTGTCCCGGCGATTGCCGACACGATTGCTTTTTGGTGACCGATCAGTCGATTGAAGAGGGTGCTCTTGCCCGCATTCGGCAATCCTGCGAGAACGACGCGTCGGCGATAACCTGCAGGAAGGCGACTGGCCGAGGCATCGAGGAGTGCATCGAGCAAACCTAGTGCAGCTTCCAGGCGATCAGCGATCTGGGATTTGGTGATGAACTCGATGTCCTCCTCGACGAAGTCCAGCCCGGCTTCCAGGTCGCCCAGCAGCGCGATCAGGTCGATTCGCAGTTGTCCCAGTCTCGATGTGATTTTGCCGCCCAGCTGCGACAGGGCTTTCTGCAGTTCGTCGTGGTCGGTGGCTTCAATGACGCCGAGCACCGCTTCGGCCTGCAGCAGATCGATTCGCCCGGAGAGAAACGCCCGCATGGTGAATTCACCGCGGCGGGCGAGTCGGGCACCGTGTTCGCAGAGGTGCTCGATCACAGCCTCGACGAGCGGGACCGATCCGCTGAGATGGAACTCCGCCATGGGCTGGCCGGTGTAGCTGCGATGTGTCGGCCAGTACATGAGAGCTGCTGGAACAGCGACAATCACCGACGGCAGGTCCAGAGATCCCGTAAAACGACGTGGCAGCTTTGTCGTGCTCCAATTGGCTGACCTCTCATCTGGTTTGAAGAGCTGAGAAACAATTTCCGCTATCTCCGGACCACTGACGCGCACAATTCCGCGCAGAGCGGCACCTGGCGGTGAGGCGAGGGCAACGATTGTGTCGTCGAGTTCCAGTGGCATGCCTGTAATGTATTGCAGAGTACGGAATGCGAACAGCGGCACCGCGTGAGAAACGCTGTTCAGCAGATTCTGCCGATTCAGCCGGTGACAATGGAGGACTGGAGTAATCCTATTTTGCACCTGTCCACCATCACGGCGCAAATAGCGAATCTGCGAGAACTCTGCGGGTTGGGAAGAGCTTGAGCGTGCGCGGTTTTGTGCATCGAAGGAAATAATTTTTTCATTTGTGACGGCAATTTTCAGGCCAGAACAGCCATGACTGTGGATCTTCCGGCTCGATATGAAGCAAAGCCCCCGATAGAGCAATACCACAATGTGTGGGCTCAGGGATTTTTGCCACAGCTTCGCCAATCGCAGTGACTCCGGCGGGTCTGGATGGTCAATAAATCGGGTCTTCTGCTGTTTCCGTTCGGGAGGAACGAAGACGAGCAGAGAACTCACGGACGAACGCAAAGGAATAGCGATGATCAGACGACCCTGGAGGTCAATCCTTGCAGGTATGGCTCTTGTCAGCGGCATGACGGCGGCAAGCGCCGCGTTTGCAGCTGATGGTTGCTGTACGCCGGCAGGGCCTGACTGTAAACAATGTGAACAGATTTTTGCGGACGCTGGACAGAAGCTCACCGAGCAACTGGCAGGCATGAGTTGCTGTGGGAACGGCTGCGGCAGTACAGGCTGCACCGATCCAAACACCTGCTGTGCACCGTCCTCTGTCTGTGACGACGGATGCGCGGACCCCTGCGGTGATATTCTGGACGCCTGTGGCGAAGGCTGCGGCGAAGGTGCCCAAGGCTGCGGACTCTTCGGAGAACACGGTAGCGGCATCACTTTTGGCGGCTGGACCCAGTTCGGCTATCAGAACAAAGCAGACGGAGCCTTCACCGGAAACGGGGCGTTTAACAACGTCAATTTCGGCCCCGGAGCCGGATTGAGCAATGCCAAAGAATGGGGCAAGTTCAACCTCAATCAGCAGGGCTTGTACATCAACAAGACGGCTGATGGCAGCAATGGCCTTGGCCTTGGTTTCCGAGCGGAAATGATTTACGGCGTGGACGGAAATGAAGCACAGTCGTTCGGGAACAATCCTGGACGGTATGACTTCGACTCCAAGTGGAATCACGGTACGTACGAGTGGGCACTTCCCCAGTTGTATGTGGAAGCGGCCGTGGGTGATTTGTCCGTCAAGGTCGGTCACTTCTACACGACTGTCGGATACGAAGTCATTCCATCGGGCGGGAATTTCTTTCTCAGCCGCCAGTTGACGTTTTACAACAGCGAGCCATTCACTCACACCGGCATGCTTGCCACGTACACAGCAAACGATGACCTGCAGGTCATGGGCGGCTGGGTCGCCGGGATGGACACAGGATTTGATCGTCTGAATGGTGGCAGCGCTTTCCTGGGCGGCTTCATCTATACGATTTCAGAAGCAACAACCCTGACCTATCAGATGACGGGCGGGAACCTGGGCTGGCGTGGAGACGGTTCGATCAACAGCGTGATCCTGACTCAGAGCTGGTCGGACAAGTTTTCCACTGTCCACCAGTTTGACGTACTCGGTTCAAATCTGGGCGGCAGTTTTGCCACGACCGGCGTGTCGGACAATTCCACCGGTCTGATCAACTACGCCTTTTACTCGATCAACGACAAGTTGAAAGCTGGTATTCGCCAGGAGTGGTACAAGGCCGACGGGACGTCGTACAACACGATGACCTATGGCGTGAATATCCTCCCGATGAAGAACCTCGTCATCCGACCGGAAATTCGCCAGATGTGGGCACCAGGTGCGAATAATTCTGTTGCCGCTCCCGGTCATCATGATCTGTACAACGCCACGGTCTTTGGCATCGACGCGATCGTCACCTACTAATCTGAGCAGGTTGCGATCAAGTCACTTCCTTTGACGACTTAAAAATCAGAACCGCAGCGGAGCCTTGTGTTCCGCTGCGGTTTTCTTTTTGGTACACCGTGGCTGCGGATTGTGGTCCGGCGAGATTTGCCGGTTGGAAGCAGTCCCATGATTTCATTCGGAAAACAGGAACCGCCCGGAAGTGTCGCTCGAAAAGGCCACGTCGATTGTGATTCGCCATGCGGATTTCAGTGAATCCAGCAGGGTCGTCACGGTCTTTAGCCGTGAATTCGGTAAATTTGCGGCTCTGGCGAAGGGCGCGAAACGGCTTAAAGGACCGTTTGATGCTGGTCTTGACCTGCTTTCCGAGTCTCGCATAGTCTTTATCAGGAAATCTTCCGGTACTCTGAACCTGCTGACTGAATCGCGATTGATCCGTCGATTTCAGCCGCAGAATTCAGGGTCGAAAAGTGGCCTGAGCAGTCTTTATGGCGGATATTACGTCGCTGAATTGCTGAACGGACTCACTGAAGACTTCAATCCAGAGCCAGAGGTCTACGATCTTGCGACCTCGACGCTGGCGGCCCTTTCCACCCCGGATCAACTCCCGTCTCCCGTCATCATTCACTTCGAAATTTCTTTCCTTCAACTTATCGGTTTGCTTCCAAATCTGTTTGATTGCTCCGTGTGCGGCGATCCCGTGGAAAAAGACGGTAAATTTGCTCACTGGGTCAGTCAGGGCGGCGTTCTTTGCGGAGCCTGCCGCAGGGAAGAGTTCTCCGGAGTTTCCATTTCCACAGGTTCAATTGAAATCCTGCGTCGTCTGACGCAGAAATCACCAGAGATTCTCAACAACATCAAGTTCAGCCAGCAACAGTCTGAGGAGTGTCACAGGCTTGCCGTGTCGGCCATTACTCATGCCCTCGGGCGTCGGCCATCGACATTGCGATACATTCAGATTTGAAATCGTAGCCAGCCCTGACGCAACCTCCATAAACGGATGCCGTCGGCTGACTGGTTTCGATCGAATAAAGTACATCAGGAATTCTCTCGCCATGCAGTTTCGCAGGATGCTCGAACGCCGGATGGATTCGGCTGGTCGATCCCGATCGGATGATCGGATTGACGGGGACATCGCTGCGCCTCGGGTGTTGCTGCGGAGCATGCGCATTTCCGCCGTACTCTTTTTCGCTCTGCTGTCGGGCTGTTCCACGTTCTCTCGCGACAGCGATTCCGGAATGATGGATCTCAGCAGTATGCTCAGACCGGGATCCATTCGCGGACCACTGGAGCGTTCATTGTTCGGCGGCGAAAATCCCCTGGAAATGGGGCGTCGCTTTACGGAGGAAGAACGTCGCGAAGTCGAACTTTGCCGCACGGCGTTTGAGAGTGGCGACTACGAACTGGCGATCAAACGCGGCAAGAAAGCCGCCAAGAAATTCAAAGAAACGTCACTGGGCGAAGAAGCTCAGTTCTATATTGCGGAGTCTTACTACGCGCAGGGACGCTACGGGAAAGCTCAGGACGGCTACGATCAGCTGTTCCAGGATTATCCTTCGACCCGCTACGTCGAACCCGCGACGCGGCGGTTGTTTGCAATCGCCCGCGAATGGCTGGAGATCTCGGATCCGGTGGCGAAAACCGCTATTCGCCAGGTCAGTGGTGAAAAGGTCGTCGAAGAGGGCCCGCCGCCGAAACCCTCCAGCGATCCGACTCTGCGAGTTCCCATTCTGCCAAACTTTCACAACAAGTCGCGACCGACATTTGACACGCAGGGCAACGCGCTGAAATGTCTGAAATCGATCTGGATGAATGATCCAACCGGCCCCCTGGCGGATGATGCGCTGATGCTGACGGCAACGCATTATCAGCGAAAGCAAAACTACGTTGAGGCAGATCGTTACTTCGAAATCCTCCGCGATGAGTATCCCGACAGTCCGCATCTGGAAGACGCCTTTGTGCTGGGTTCCCATGTGAAACAGATGAGCTATCAGGGGCCGTACTACGAAGGCCGGGAACTGAAAGGCGCTCAGAAATTGAAGGAACAGTCTCTGCACTTGTTTCCAGCATCGCAGGAGCGTCAGCAAATCCGGGCTGATCTGCAGAAGATCTATCTGCAGGAGGCGGAACGCGCGTGGGTTGAAGTTGAATATTATCAAAAGAAGCGTAACCCTCGGGCGGTTGCAGTCGCCTGCATTCAGCTGATTTCCGAGTATCCCGACACGCCATACGCCAAAGACGCTCGATTGATTCTGAGGTCGATTGATCGCCGCGAGTTGAAGAAACTTCCCCAGGAAGTCACTGACTTTGTCAACGCGATGCCAGCGGAATCGCCACCCAAACCATCGGCTGCTGATCGTCAGGGGCCTGTCAAATCAGTAAGTGATTCCGCAGACGAAGAAAGCCGTGGTGGCCGTTTCAGACTGCCGTAACCATGATTCGCAACGCCCTCAACCTGAGCCTGCTCTTCAGCGTCATTGCGATCGCTGGCTGCGGGTACACGCTTGGCACTCAGGCAGTGTACGGAGTTCGAACGGTTCATGTTCCCGTATTTAAATCGGAATCGTTCCGCCGCAATCTGGACTATCTTCTCACCGAAGCCGTGCAGCGTGAAATCCGCACGCGAACGCCGTACCGCCTGGAGGACGCCGACACGGCGGACACTATTCTCAAGGGCCGCATCGTTGAAATCCGCAAGTCTGTCCTGAGCGAAACCAAGTTCGACGATCCACGTGAATTGCAGTTGATGGTCGGTGCCGAAGTCACATGGGTCGATCGTCGCAGTGGACAGATTTTGCAACAGCAGACGTTTCCGATCGGCGCGTCACTCTCGCAGCAGGCAAGCAACGTTAGCTTCGCTCCGGAAGTCGGCCAGTCACTCGCCACCGCCCAGCAGGAGGCCGCCCAGCGACTGGCCTCGCGGATCGTAGATCTGATGGAAGTCCCGTGGTAATACACCTGCAGAAAGAATCGACGATGCCCCTCGTTTCTCCCGTATCCGCCGAGCAGGCGACCGACAAGGCCGCTCAGACTTACGAACGCATTCGTGAGGTGCTTGAAGTTTCCGACATTCCCGAGATCTTCCAGTACATGGCGGCGGTTCCGGCGTTCGTTCATGATTTCTTCATGAACTTCCGGAAGTTTGTGTTGTCCGCCGGGAAGCTGGACGAAAAGCGAAAACTGTTAATCGCGTTCGCTGTGGCCGGGCAGGCAGGAAGCTCGAAGTGGCTTGAGTACCTGCAGACATTCTCGGCCGCTCGAAACGTCACGGCCAATGAAATAGCTGAAGCACTGGCGGTGGGCGCGACGAACTCGATGTACAACGTGCTTTTCAAATTCCGGGACATCAGTGGCACGGACGTCTTCAACGGCATGGGTGTCGGACTGCGGGCGCATACGTTTCAAGGCACATCACTGGACGACACAACCGTCGAACTGATCAATCTTTCTCTGAGCGACATTAACGGCTGCAAACCCTGCACAGCCGCTCATGTCGAGAAAGCACGCCAAACCGGCGTTTCCGATGAGGCAATCTACGAAGCGATCCAGTGTGCCGCCACAATGATCGCCGGCACGCAGTATCTGCGATCGATCGGTGTCGTGTAGCGGCGTTTCGAGGGTAATTCGACTGTCCCATGTTCGCTGAATGAAAGGGTCGGGAGTCTTTTTCGGAGAGTAGCAGGGTGAAAAACGCTGACGTTTCCGTCCGAAAAAGACTCCCGACCCTCTGCTCACACCAATATGGGACAGTCGAAGTAATGCTCTGTCACATTTAGAATGATGGATCGGGTGGCCGGGGTTTAGAGCTGTCGCTCTCCAACCTTGGCCACCCAATCAACGCACGAGTGACAGAGCAGTAGTATCGTTGTCTCAACTGTTCGTGCGAAAGACCGCCGGAGCAGGCTGAAAGCCTTGATTTCTCGGCAAAATATTGTCATTCTTCCCAGCTTCGCTTTTTTCAGAGCGATTTCCGCGTCATGAGTTTCCGGCTGGAGTTGTTGAGATGCATATTCGCAAGGGTGACATGGTTGAAGTTGTTTCTGGCGACGATTCAGGAACGCGTGGCACCGTAATGGCCGTAGACCGAAAGAACGGCAAAGTCATCGTCGAAGGCGCGAATAAAGTCTACAAGCACGTCCGCCGCGGGCACCCGAAGAGCCCTCAGGGTGGCCGACTGCACAAGGAATTGGCGATTGACGCTTCCAACGTTATGTTGATCTGCCCGGAAAGCAATAAGCCGACTCGGGTTGGTGTGCGAGTCAACGCAGACGGCAGCAAAGATCTGATTGCTAAACGCAGCGGAGCGGCGATTCGCCAGATCGTCCAGGTCAAGAAGTCCTGATTTGACAGCGTTCGTCACTTTGAGCCCGGACGCTTCGTCGGGCGACGGCCTCCGATGGAATGTGACTCGCTTTGCAGTGTCTCAAGCACGGGCAACGTCATATACGGCTTTTCCGCGCTGACGAACCACACGACCGGAATCCCGTACAGGGCTTTCTGCACGTGTTCAAACACGCTGGCTCGGGCTGTTTCCGCCGTCGCATTGCCCTGAACAAACAGCACGCGAGGATCCAGTTCGATCACCTTCGCCCAGACTTCCTTCTTGTCGATGCTGAGTGACAACTGCATCATCGCTTTTGTGGATTCCAGGCTTTGGCCTGACGGAGCGGGCTGTTGCTGACTCCGAGGCACTCCGGGGCGAAATGTGGACTGACTCAGCGTGTTCCCCGCGCCTTCCGCGTACTGCAGCTTCAGCACGGCGGATGCTCCCGGTGTCACAGTCAGTCCTTCGGCCCCGAGGCGATCGGTCAAGGTCGCGCCGAGTTCCTTCTTTGTCTGCTCCACATCTCCAAATCGCACTGATGTGACGTCAATATCCAGCGCGACTTCGCCCTTTTGAGGACTCAGCGTCGCCGCGCCACCGGACTCAACAACGGCCAGAGCCGCTTCGATTTTGTCGAACGGAATCGCCTGTGCGCGAAGCTCGGGAAAGTTGCGAGGGCCATCACTGATCACCAGCAGATCGCCCGCCACGCGCCGCTCGGCGTTGTTTGTGAGTTGGAACTGATCCTGAGCCGGAAGGATGGACATCAACCACACGATCCGTTTGGTCTTTCTGTGAACCAGTAACTGTCCATCCAGCAGAATGTAGCTGCCACCTCTCATGAACTGAATCTTGCGTCCGGCGTAGAGAACATCATCGTCGGCAATGCTGCCGAGCTGTCCCGGAAGCGTAATGCTGTCCACCGGCGCTCCTGATGCCGCATCAAGAAAAACAAGGACTGTTTCCCATGGGCTCGTTTGAATCAGACACAATTGCGTTCCATCATCCGTCGCCGAGATGGGTGGCTGGAGACCGGTCACGGTGGAAAGCGAGTTCCCGTTTTCCGACAAAGTCTTGAGCGACACTTCGCCGACGCATGTGCCTGAGTCCAGGTCGAAGGCGGTGATCGTGTTATTGGTGTTTTGGCTGTAGAAGTAGCGACCTCCG
>JBBQSE010000212.1:0-13237 GCA_038214195.1 Planctomycetales bacterium | reverse complement strand
GGGCCGAGCGGACCCGTGCGACTGAACCACGCCAAAGGAAGCAGATCTGAGGACAGATCTGCCTACGTAGTCCGACCTGTCTCAGGTCGGATTCCCTCGGCGACGCAATACCCCTGGTAATTCTGTTTCTGCCGCTCGCCTAAAAGCGGTCGCGATCCGAATTCTTACGAATCCGGATACGGACGCTGGCACGGAATTCGCAAGATCGCGTCTGACTCAATTCAGGGAGCCTCGTGATGATCAATCTCAACAAGATTCTGTTTGCCACTGATTTCAGCGAATGCGCCAGTCGAGCACAAAGGATGGCCCATGAGTTAGCCGTTCGATTCGAGGCGGAGTTGCATCTGCTGCACGTCATTCACGATATCGCCGTCGATGTTCCTGAGTTTGGCATGGGGTTGTCATTTCCGAGCCTGGTGGCGAACGCTGGCGGCAAACGTCATGAATTGAAAGAGCAGGCACTGCAGCGGATGCGTGCCGAGATCGATGATTCCGACCAAGAAAAGCACCGGATTGTGTTGGACGCGCGATTTGGAAAGCCGTTCGTCGAGATCATTCGTTACGCGCGCGACCATGAGATTGATCTGATTGTGGTTGGTTCTCATGGGCGAACGGGACTCTCACACGTGCTGCTGGGCAGCGTCGCGGAGAAGGTCGTTCGAAAAGCACCGTGCCCGGTTTTGACAGTTCGCCAACCGACGAAGCGGCCGGAAAAAGAGGCGGAGCAGGTCTTTCCACCGGGAGTGCATCCTTTGCCTGTCGGTTGACTCATCGCGTGCCACTTGAAGAAAGATTTCCGATCTGATGCAACAGACATCTCCGGCCGCCGATCATCCGGAATACAACGCGACGGCGATTGCCGTTCGATGGGTTCATGACGGCCTGATGATCCTGCGAGTTCAGCCGGACAGTGATGTGCCCGAGTACCAGCCGGGACAGTACGTCACGCTGGGGCTGCTGACTGACGAGCGACGGATTGGCGAACGTGAGCATCCGGATGATCATCGTCACCGACTTGTTAACCGAGCGTATTCGATTAGTTGCCCGATCCTGGATGAAAACGGCGGCTTGGTGCAACGTGACCGTTCTGAATTCCTTGAGTTTTATGTCGCTCTGGTGCGGAGGGAGTCCGACAGCCCGCCAGCGCTGACGCCACGGCTCTTTGCGTTGAATGCTGGCCATCGTCTCTACATGAGTTCAGTGCCGAAGGGAAAATATAGCCTGGCACCCGTTGCGCCTGATCAAAACGTCATCTTTATCGCGACCGGAACCGGTGAAGCTCCGCACAACGCGATGTTGCGCGAATTGCTGTCGCGGCAGCATCAAGGACGAATTGCGGCGTTCGTCAGTGTCCGCCACAAACGCGACCTTGCCTATCTGGACACGCATCGCGAACTGGAGAGGCGTTTCGAGAACTATCGCTACGTCCCGCTGACAACTCGGGAGCCCGAGAACCTCGACAGCACCCACCCAAACTTCGTCGGAAAGCGGTATCTGCAGGACATCTTCGCATCTGCAGATCTGCCGCAGTTGCTGGGCTGGGCACCGGACCCGACGAACACGCACGTCTTCCTGTGCGGCAATCCGGCGATGATCGGGGCACCAAAACGTGATACGGATGAGCTCACTGCGTTTCCTGATCCGAAGGGAATGATCGAGACACTGGTCGAGCTCGGCTTCCGGCCTGGCCAGAGTCATGCCGAGGGCAACATCCATTTTGAGCGGTATTGGTAGAGCGAACACAGGTCGATAGCGCGATCAAAAGGTCACAAAAAAACGTCCCTTCTCCCCCGAGATCGGGGGAGAAGGTGGCCGCAGGCCGGATGAGGGGGTTGACCATGAGTTCGTTGCCTGAGAGCAATAAGTCACGTTGATTCCCGTCCCCCTCACCCTATCCCTCTCCCCCGTTGGATGACCTTTTGACGTTGTCCAAATGTTTGCCGGGGGAGAGGGGGCTTTGGGAATCGAACCGTGCAGTACTTCGCGGCAGAGTGATTCTAAAAAACCGACGGCTCGCAATGTTCCGCCGGAATGGGCACTCCAATTGCTCTTGAGATTCGAGTCCCCGATTCTCAGGAGTGCTCTATGGACCAGCAACTTGTGACCGTTGACGGCAATGAAGCCGCAGTCAATGTGGCCTATGCCGCGAGTGAGGTCATTGCCATTTATCCGATCACTCCCGCTTCTCCGATGGGAGAACTAGCGGATTTGTGGGCGACACGAGGTCGAAAGAACATCTTCGGGACTGTGCCTGAAGTCATTGAAATGCAAAGCGAAGGCGGTGCTGCCGGAGCAGTTCATGGCTCGCTGCAGGCCGGAGCGCTAACGACGACTTTTACGGCGTCGCAGGGTCTGCTGCTGATGATCCCCAACATGTTCAAGATTGCGGGCGAACTGACACCCGTCGTGTTTCATGTGGCGGCTCGCAGTATCGCCACGCATGCACTCTCGATTTTTGGCGATCACAGTGACGTAATGGCCGCGAGGATGACCGGATGGGCCATGCTGTGCTCGGGAAGTGTGCAAGAGTCGCACGACATGAGCGTAATCGCCCACAGCGCGACACTGAAATCGCGTCTCCCTTTCCTGCACTTCTTTGACGGGTTTCGAACTTCTCACGAACTGAACAAAATCGAGCTGCTGCCGGAATCGGCCATCCAGCAAATGATTGACGCGGACGACGTCCGGGCGTTTCGGGATCGAGCTCTCTCGCCGGATCACCCTGTAGTTCGCGGCACAGCGCAAAACCCTGACGTGTTTTTCCAGGCTCGGGAAGCCGCCAATCCATACTACAACAACGCGCCGGACATCGTGCAGCAGACGATGGATCGATTCGCCGAGTTGTCCGGTCGTGCCTATCACCTCTTCGACTACGTGGGCGTTGCCGATGCGGAACGGATCATCGTGATGATGGGCTCGGGAACTGGCGCTGTGGAAGAAGCGATCGACGCCTTGGTTGCCGCAGGCGAGAAAGTTGGGCTGTTAAAGGTGCGACTCTATCGACCATTCGACGTCGCGCGCTGTGTGGCGGCGATTCCGGAAACCGTGCGGCACATCGCCGTGCTCGATCGCACAAAAGAACCGGGCAGCGTTGGCGAACCGCTGTATCAGGACGTCGTGACGGCTCTGGCTGAAGGCTGGCGAGTTGCAAAGGGCGGCGATCGCCCTGTTCCTGACGTGATCGGCGGTCGGTACGGACTGTCTTCCAAAGAGTTCACACCGGCGATGGCTGCGGCCGTGCTGGACGAACTGAAACAGACGTCGCCCAAACGGCACTTCACTGTCGGCATTACCGACGATGTGACTCACTTGAGTCTGGCCGTCGATGAAGAGCGATTTTCCGAACCCGAGGAAGTGCGTCAGGCAGTCTTCTTTGGCCTCGGCAGCGATGGAACAGTCGGTGCCAACAAGAACTCTGTGACAATCGTCGGCGAGAATACATCGCTGCATGCGCAGGGTTATTTCGTTTACGACTCGAAGAAGGCTGGTGCCGTCACGGTCTCCCATCTGCGATTCAGTCCTCGTCCAATTCACGCGACGTATTTGATTCAGAAGGCCGACTTTGTCGCCTGTCATCAGTTTCAGTTCATGGAGAATCGCGACGTTTTGTCGCTGGCGGATCACGGGGCGACGTTTCTGCTGAACAGCGACCATGGTCCGGATGAGATCTGGGACAAACTTCCCATAGAGGCCCAGCAGCAGATCATTAAGAAGCAGCTGAAGTTCTGGGTCGTCGATGCTTACAGGCTGGCTCAGGATGCGGGTCTCGGCGGTCGAATCAACACCGTCATGCAGACATGTTTCTTCGCGCTGACGAACGTTCTGCCAAAAGACGAGGCCATCGGTCACATCAAGGATGCAATCGCCAAATCGTATGGCAAACGCGGCGAAAGTTTGGTTCGTAAGAACTGCGAAGCCGTCGATCGAGCGCTCGATGAACTCAAAGCGGTCACAGTTCCCGCCGAAACCAGTTCCGCTTTTCATCGGCGAATGCTCGTCCCTGACGATGCACCTGAGTTCGTTCGGAAAGTCACGGGAGTCATCCTCGCTGGGATGGGTGATCGACTGCCCGTGAGTGCCCTGCCAGTCGATGGCACGTTTATGTCCGGCACTTCGAAGTTTGAACGGCGCAGCATCGCGCAGGACATCCCGATTTGGGATGCAGACATCTGCATTCAATGCGGCCTGTGTGCCTTCGTGTGTCCACATGCGGCGATTCGGTCGAAAGCCTTCGAGCCAGCGGCCGTCAACGGGGCTCCGGCTGCGTTTCAGACGCTGGACGCCAGCGGGAAAGATCTTCCTGGCTATCGTATGACGATTCAGGTCGCTCCGGACGACTGCACGGGTTGCGGCGTGTGTGTCGATGTCTGTCCGGCGCGCAGCAAAGAGGTGGCTCGCCACAAAGCCATCAACATGGAGCCCAAGCAGGATCATTTGCAGCGGGAACAGCAGAACTACGATTTCTTCCTCGCTATTCCGGAAATCGATCGTTCCGTGGTGCGGCACGATCAGGTCAAGGGAACGCAACTGCTGCAGCCGCTGTTTGAATACTCGGGTGCCTGCGCCGGCTGCGGCGAAACTCCGTATCTGAAACTGCTGACTCAGCTCTTCGGTGATCGACTGTTGATCGCGAACGCAACGGGCTGCTCGTCGATCTTCGGAGGTAACTTGCCGACAACTCCGTGGGCCACAAATGAGGACGGTCGTGGTCCGGCATGGTCGAATTCACTTTTCGAGGACAACGCGGAGTTCGGTCTGGGGATGCGACTGGCCGTCAATCACCAGACTCTGCGTGTGCGAGCCCTGCTGCAGCAACTGCGAATGCAAATCGACGTTGGCCTGGTGGATGAGATTCTGAATGCAAAACAGCAGACCGATGTGGAGATTCATCAACAGCGGCAGCGCGTCGCGCAATTGCGGGAGAAGCTGGTCGCGATAGACACGCCCGAAAGCAGAGAGTTGCTGGCGTCGCAGGACTATCTTGTTCAGAAGAGCGTGTGGATTGTCGGCGGTGACGGCTGGGCGTATGACATTGGGTTCGGTGGTCTCGACCACGTCATGGCTTCCAACAAGGACGTCAACATCCTTGTGCTGGACACGGAGGTGTATTCCAACACCGGCGGGCAGGCGTCGAAGTCCACACCCCGCGCCGCCGTCGCCAAATTCGCGGCTGGTGGGAAAGCGATTCGGAAGAAGGATCTCGGAATGATCGCGGTCGATTACGGTCACGTCTACGTGGCCAAAGTCGCGATGGGCGCGAATCCGAATCAGGTCATCAAAGCATTCGCCGAAGCGGAATCGTATCACGGTCCATCATTGATCATCGCCTACAGTCCATGCATCGCGCACGGAATTGACATGACCAAGATGATGTCGCACCAAAAGGACGCGGTCAACAGCGGCTACTGGCCTCTGTATCGATACGATCCTCGGCTGGCGCACGGCGGCGAGCACGCATTTCAACTGGACAGCCACAAGCCGCGTATGTCGTTTCGGGAGTTTGCCCAGAAGGAAGCTCGCTTCGCGACGCTCTCGCGCACAAATCCGGAAGAGGCCGAGCGACTGTTCGGTCTGGCTCAGGAAGACATCAAGGATCAGTGGCACTACTACGAACAGATGGCTGGCATGGAACGCGAAATCGCCAGCGTGGAACCAACCGGCAAGTAATACAATTACTTCACGCGGCGAGGAATGAGGCTGTCAATCCTCGTTCCAGGGCTCCAGCCCTGGAACGCAACGCACTGGAGGCTCCTGCCTCCAGCGAGAATCCCAGGAGGCTGGAGCCTCGAGAGCAGCGTGTTCCGAGGCTGGAGCCTCGGAACAAGGGCATCAAGGACATAACTTGCTGGTCAGGGCAACTGAGGCCGGATGAGGGGGCCGCTCGACAAACGAACTCATACCGCCAAACAACAATTGGAACTTCATTCATGGACCACGAACCCAACCTATCGACCGAGTATCTCGGGATCAAGCTGAAGAACCCGATCATCGCATCGGCCTCTCCGTCTAACGCGAAAATGGAAATGCTTCAGCGACTGGAAGCGGCTGGAATCGCTGCGGTCGTCATGCCGTCGCTGTTTGAGGAGCAGGTCGAATTCGAAGAGTGGCAGTTTGCGTCGCTGCAGGATTACGGCGGCGAATCGTTCGCCGAAGCCGCCAGCTATTTTCCTGAGATGGATAACTACAACACCGGCCCCGACGAATATCTGCGCACGATCGAGAAGGCCTGCGAAACCGTCAACCTGCCCATTATCGGCAGCCTGAACGGCGTGACGAAGGGAGGTTGGACCCGCTACGCGAAGAGGATCGAATCCGCAGGTGCCTGGGCTCTCGAACTGAATATGTATTACCTGCCGACAGATGCCAGCATCACGGCGGAGCAAGTGGAAAACAATTATCTGGAACTTGTCGCCGAGGTCAAATCTCACGTCAAGATTCCAGTAGCAGTGAAAATTGGTCCGTACTTCAGTTCGCTGGCCAACTTCGCGAAGCGACTGAGCGACGCCGGGGCAGATGGTCTGGTTCTGTTCAATCGCTTCATGCAGCCGGACTTCAATCTGGAAACCATGCAGGTTGATGCGCGCATCGACCTGAGTCATTCCAGCGAAGTCCGCCTGCCGCTGCGATGGGTCGCCATTCTCCGTGGCCAGGTGCAGGCGTCACTGGCCGCGACTTCCGGAATTCATGACCACCGGGATGTTGTGAAGCTGCTGCTGGCGGGTGCGGACGCGACGATGATCACCAGTTCTATTTTGCGACACGGTCCGGAATTCGTGAAAAAGACGCTCGACGATCTGAAGACCTGGTTAAAGGAGCACGGCTATCGTTCCGTGTCTCAGTTCAAAGGCGGTATGAGTTACAAAAACTGCCCGGACGCGGCCGCTATCGAACGATCCAACTACATGAAGGCGCTGACGTCATACACGGGGCCTTATGTCTGACCTGAACCAGGTTTAGGTGGCCCACGCTGCAGAGCCAGTCCTGTCTGTGTCGCACTCTGGCGGTGCCTTGGGTAGAATCCTGCCAGTTGTTGTACCTCGCACGGTCTCGATTCAGATGTTTAACCGCCCACGCCGATGGCGTTGGGGTTAAACTGGCAGACCTCTCTGCATGCCCACGCGAGGTGTACTTGCTACCGCACATACACTCTGGAGCGATCCCGCCGATGAACAAGCAACGTGTTACTTCCGCAATATTGGCTTTCCTTTCCGTGGCGAGCGTGACGGCCGCTGAGTTGACGGAGGCTGAATTTCAGAAGCTCCACGCCGAAGTCCAGCAGGACAATACGGCTTTGTGGCGAACCGTTCCGTGGAGGACGTCGGTGCTGGATGCTCAGCGGGCGGCGGCGGACGAACAGAAGCCGATCTTCATCTGGGCGATGGACGGGCATCCGTTAGGCTGTACCTGAAACAATGGTGTGATCGACCGTGCGTTGATCTTCGCAGACCCGGTTGTAGTCGAACTGATCAAAACAAAGACCATTCCCGTCGCCATCGACCAGTGGAATCAGCGTCGCCAGAAAGATTCTGAAGGTGAATTCTATCGCAAGATTGCCGCCCAGGGGCCTCGCCACGATTTCGAAAACGGCACGACTCAGGGACTTTACATGGCGGCAGCCGACGGGACGTTTCTGGGCTACACCAACAATCGAAGCCCGGAGCGGATCAAGGCGTTTTTCGATGACGCATTTAAGAAGCATCATCCTGCGGACACAGCAAAGCTGAAAGTTGAGACGCAGGACAAGCGATTCACCTATCAGCCGCCGGAAGGTGGTTTGGTCGTTCGAGTTCAGACGAAGGTGCTTAGTGGGTACGAAGAGCCGGAGACAGCGTTCGCGCAGATTTTCCAGACGGCGGTTTCGCGAGACAATCTGTGGCTGACAAAGGAAGAGCACGCGGCACTGGTGACGGGCAGATTTCC
Source organism: Planctomycetales bacterium (assembly GCA_038214195.1). Lineage (GTDB taxonomy): Bacteria > Planctomycetota > Planctomycetia > Planctomycetales > Planctomycetaceae > SXXK01. Next base: position 5,317 of record JBBQSE010000212.1, on the reverse strand, counting down.
CGAATCCGCAGCTCGGAGACTGGCCCGCTATCATCTTGTGGACAACACGCGCGGCGAAGGACCGCTGTGGGAGCAGCGAGACCTGGTGTCTCAGCAGATCACGCTCGACAACGGCAAAATCACAGGCCATGTCGAACTGAAAACGCCGAATGGCGAACGCAGTTATTCGGCCGATCTGCTGGGCTACCTGAAGGTGTCACAGGGAAAAATTGTTGAGCTAAACATGGTGGCCCGAGGAGACTTTTTTGGGGAGGGGCAGTACACAGGCGGGGCTCCGAAAGGCAAGTTTCCGCTGGCCGTTTCATTCACTCTGGCCGACGGCACGGACATCGCGGATTCCATTCCACCGCAGGGATCGCGGGGCTGGGTGGCCGACTATCTGCGGTGATGCGGAGATTGCCTCCGGACGATTCAAATTTGCACTCGCCTGTTTGTCCCTGCACTGACTTGCCGTATGATAGAGCAGACAGCGGCAAGGTCACGTTACCGCTGGCCGAAATCTGTCATCCCCCATACGACACTCAACTGCGCGGCATTCGCAACCGGGGCGTGTTCCTTGAGGTTGCCCAATGTTACCATTTGACGATCAGCCGACTTATGTGCCACAGTCAGCCGACTTTGCCCGCGAAGAGTTACGATTTGCGAAGGAGCGGGAGTCGCTTTGGAGGGCCATCACGGCATTGCAGGACGACCATCGAACTGTAATCCTGCTGCGGCAGCAGATGGATCTGGACTTTGCTGACATAGCAGAGCGAATGCGGCTGAGTTCGAAGGACGCGGGTTTGCTGTGGGGGCAGGCAATCCTTGAGCTGGGAGAGCGGTTGCGTGACGCAAAACCAACTCAGTGATTTACTGCTTCGTGCATCTGTCATCACGTTCCATTCCCATGAAGCCTGCGTTGGCGGCTGGAATTATCAGACAGCTGGCAGCGGCCGTTCAGTGCAGTCACGAGCATAACATCCTGCATCGTGACATCAAGCCGGGAAACATTCTTCTGTTTCCGAACGCTTCCGGAGCGAGTGAAGAGTTTCCGTTTGTACCGAGACTCGGAGACTTTGGTCTCGCCAAGTTAATGGAAGCAAGTGAGCTGGATGCGATGACCAGTCAGCTGGTCGGTACGCCCCTGTACATGGCTCCGGAATTGCAAAATGGGCTTGGCCAGCCAGCGCATGCTGCCGCTGACATTTACGGTTTGGGGTCCGTCCTGTATTGCCTCATCGTTGGGCAGCCGCCGTTCGTTGCGGCAACAACTGCTGAAACATTTCGTTTGATTGCGGAATGTGATCCAGTTCCGCCCGACAAAATCAATCGAGGTATTGGTCGCGATTTAAGCCTAATCTGTCTGAAGTGTCTGGAGAAAAACGCCGGTCAGCGGTATGCCTCCGCTGCGCAGCTGGGCGAAGATCTGGATCGATTCATTGCGGGCAAGCCGGTTTTGGCACGCAGCAAATCGATCCCGGTGCGGGTTCAAAAATGGTGCCGCCAGCGTCCGCTGGTGGCCCTGTTGTTGATGACTTCCGGAACTCTTGTGGCAGCGTTGTTGTGTCTCGCCCTCCTTTACACCGAGTCACTTCGAAATCTCCAGGGTCAGCTGGAAACCATGAATCGGGAATTGCTGATTCGCGTGCAGGAACTGGCAAATGCCGCCCAGGTTCAAGACGCCAGCACGGCGGCGGCGATCAAACAGCGACAACTGGCGGAACGATTGTTGTTTGCGGCAGATGTACAACATGCCAGCCAGATCCTGAAGAAAGGCGATGCACGCGAAGCCATTCGTATTCTTGGCACGTATGCACATGCGCCTGATGAGATCGGCGGCATTTATGGGCCGGACAATTTCGCCTGGCGGCGTCTGTGGAATCGGGCCACAAATCCTTCACGAGAAATTTGCAATGTGAATCAATCTGTCTGGTGGATGCAGCCATCGCCAGATGGCAGCCAATTGGCCGTGTGCGGCAGTCGGGGAGAAGTGCAGTTCCTGAACACAAAATCGGGATTTGCCGTTGAGCACACATTCACTGCAAGTACAGCGGAGGTTGACTGTGTTGCCTATTCTGACGATGGTCAGCTTTTCGCAACGGCAGGCGACGACGGAAAGGTGCGGCTTTGGTCCCCGAAAACGCGGGAGAGTATTCGGGAATTCGAAGTACTGCCGGGACGCCGCGTCTTTGGCATCGTGTTTCTGCCAATGTCGCATCAGATGCTTGCGTGCGGCGAATCCACGTTGCTCAGCCTTTGGGATGCCGATACGGGCCGACAACTACGCGAAATCACAACGCCGTTTGAGCGTCCAATCGAATTCATGAGATTGTCGCCCGATCGAAAGCGTTTGCTGATGGCCGGAGCGGATGGTCGTCTTGTCCAGCTGAACGTGGACAATTTTTCAATCCTCAGTCAGCAGAAAGTCAGCCGTCAGACGTTGTCCATGGCGCGGTATTCAAGTGACGGCGCCCGAATTGTTTGCGGCGGATCAGAAAAAGTTGTACGCATTCTGGACGCTGAAACAGGAGACACCGAGCTTGCCGCGAAAAGCACTGACATCATTCATACGGTTCTGTTTACTCCCGATGGTCAATGGGTCATTGCATCGCGTCATGGGACCGACGATATCGAGATCCTGTCCAGGGATAAAATGCAGTCCGTCGCATTGCTGCCTGGACACCAGTCAACGATCAATCAAGTGCTGTTTAGTTGCGACGGCGAATATCTGATCTCGACAAGTAATGATCGCATGACGTTCATCTGGTCGTGTCGCACATGGCAGCGGCTTCATCAATTGTCAGGACACCAGTCCGGCGTTCTGGCCGCCGCGATTTCAGCAGACGGGCAAATCCTCGCAACCGCAGACGAACAGGGCATTATCAAGCTGTGGGACTTCGTGGGAGGTCGCGAATTTCTGGAAATGGACAAGCCTGTCAGCAACCTCATTGGTTTGACGTTTTCCACCGATGATCAAACGCTGATTGCGTGGGATCGGGCGTTAAACATCACGTTGATTCTGAGCCCGCTGGTCAATCCAAAGTCGTTCAACTCTCCCTGAAACTGCCTTAAGCCGAGCGGCAGAAAACGATTTACCAACAGAAGCCCGGCTTCTCCAGGAAGCCGGGCTTCTTTCCGGGTATAGCACCATCTGCCGCTCGCCTAAAAGCCGGCAACTCACTCCTGCGGCGAATAGTCCGTCGCCGTCATATAGACGGATTCCACTTTCTCGACGATCTTTCCGTCACGCTGAGATTCTTCGGCGACCTTCTTCCATTCCGGGTCCGCGCCAAACGCTTTCCATGAAGCGGCTGCGGCGTCCTTGTCCTTGTGAGCGATCACATAGATCAGCGTGTTGGGTTTGTCCACGGGGACCCAATACATGATGTTCCTGATGCCATGCTTCTCGAACAGCTTGATGGTGTGATCACGGAAGCGGGCATTAAGCGCATCCATTTTTCCGTCGAACGTATGATACGTTCGCAGTTCGTACAGCCAGGGAGCATCTTCAGCGGCCGTGTCTTTCTCTGCAGCTTCCTTATCGGTTTTCTTCTCGTCGTCACCGAAGGACGTTCGAAACAGAGCCGTGTTGGAAGCAGCAAACGTGACGGCAATCCCGCACGCGAGACCACACCAGAATTGAATTCGGTTCATTGGGTCATTCCTTAAGGAGGATTTTGAAACCAGTTGCCAGCGCGAAGTCTACCAGAAGAAGCGCTGACGACGAGTGACTACGGCGATCAGGATGTTGCGGATACAATTCCGCCGTGCGAATAGCTCCAGGATCTTTGCAGACTCGAAAGATATTGTTCCCGGCATCATGTTTCCACTGCCTCTGTCCGATTTCGAATACTACATGCTGGTCGATGATCGACCGTCGCATCCGATGGTCCTGGTGATGAAGGCCCAGCTGGCAGGACCGTTGCAGCAGTCAGCGCTGCAGCAGTCTCTGGACGAATTGATTCAATCGCATCCGCTGCTGAATTGCACGGTCGCTGACATTGCAGGCAGAGGCTGGTGCTGGGTGCCGAGCGATTCGTTGACTGGATGGCTCGAATGGACGGACGGTGACGAGGCTTTCGTCTCCAGCCATGTCCCGGAGGCGCGAACGATCGATCTCAAGTCATCCGCCGGATTTCAGGCCGTCGTCCGGGCGTCGCCTATTCAGGCAAGTCTGGTGCTCTACTTTCATCATGCCTGCTGTGACGGCATTGGTGGTCTGCAGGTGGTGGGTGAATTGCTGGCCCGCTATGGACAGAAGACTGCGGCCGAAGGTGAACCGCAGCCCGTTTTTGAGGAAACCCGAAGAGAATTGCTGCTGGAACGCGAAAACTATGACTCTGGCGCGGCGACAGCCGAACGGCATAAGAAGTCACTTCGAAAGACCATTGGAAAAATCTCCCGACTGCTGTTGAGAAAACCAGTGAAGCTGGCGTGTTCTGACGGCATGGCTCGAACAGCGCCAGCGGATGGTGCCGAGCCTGTGCCAGTGTTTCTATATGCAAGGCTTTCTCAGAAAGTCCATCAAAATCTGCGGGCGGCGGCGGCGGCTCAGGAGGTGTCAATCAACGATTTGCTGATCGGGCGAATTTTGCTGCACATCCGACGCTGGAACTCACGCACGACCAGCTCCAGCGGCCGACGCTGGATTCGCCTGAGTGTGCCGGTCAGCATGCGAACACGGTTGCACAGTCTGATGCCAGCGGCGAACGTGGTGAGTTACGCCTTTGTCACTCGACGTGAAAATGAGTGTGACGACATGGACGCCCTCGTGCAGTCCATTCATCGTCAGACCAGTGAAGTCGTGTTCAATCGTGAAGGAATTGTCTGTCTGAAGATCTTTCGCATCCTGCGGCGAATTCCGGGTGGGCTCAAGATGTTTCTGGGACTGAAGTCCTGTCTCAGTACAGCGGTCGTCACAAACCTGGGCGATACACAGCGGCGCTACAGCGGACGTTTTCCACTGAAAGACGGCAAATGGGTTGCTGGCAGCGTCACTGTTGAAAGCATGGCTGGAGTCGCGCCAGTCAGGCCGAACACGCGGGCCGCCATTTCCATCACGGAGTATGCCGGCGAACTGTCGATCAGTTTGCGGACAGACACGACGGCGATCACTGCGGCGGATTCGCGGAGGTTCCTGAGTGAATTCCTGGCTGACCTGGGACAATTAGCCGCTGACAAATGAGCTTAGGATCGCTCGATCAATAAGTGAGCGGCAAGGCGCGAGCCGCCCGGGTTATAGCCAGCAGCATACCGGCGGCTAGCACCGTTCCGCGCACTTCATGTGGGGCCGTTATTTTTAGGGTTTTTGCGATATTGTATCGCCGACAAAGATTTC
>JBBQSE010000211.1:0-13369 GCA_038214195.1 Planctomycetales bacterium | reverse complement strand
AAATAAAGCGGCCTGTCGTTGGTGCATGACGTTCAATCCAAGTCGGCCCCCTCATCCGGCCTCCGGCCACCTTCTCCCCCGATTTCGGGGGAGAAGGGACATGCGAAACGTACCTTCGAGACACCTCATTCCCGACCCTTTCCGTCATCGAACATGGGACAGTCAAACTAAAGTGGAACCACCGCTCCCGCTTCGATACTTTCCGCTTCCGCCCAGCAGAGTTGCAGAGCCGCCAGCGCCGTGTCGCTGGAAAGTGGTCCCGCTGACTGCTGGTTCTGAATCGCGTTCACGGCCAATTGCAACTCGTCGGTAAACGCAGCACACCATTTGCCGCTGCCGCCGAGTTCCGGGTGGGTCATTTTGCCATCGTTCGTGATAACACTCAGCGGACGGCTGACCGTCCATTCGCCAGCCAGCGTCCCGGCGTCGAAAAGCACGGTTGCGTTCTCGAAATACAATTCGTAGCCGTGCGAGAACTGCAGGCCCTTCGCCGCAATTCCGCCGCTCACACAGGAAACAGCTGGCCCGTCAGAGTACAGATAAGAGGTATGCACATGATTGACAAAGCCGTCCTGCAGCAGCCCGCGCGAAAATACACCGTTCGGCCGACCGAAGGCATGCGCAATAAAGTGATTGTCGTGGATGTGCAGATCGATGCCCCAGCCGCCGAGCTTGCGAAAGTCCGACATGCCGTTCGACCATTCCGGCGGGCTGATGACGCGTTTGAAATGCGCCGCCCGAATTTTCCCAAATCGCTCGTCCTGAATCGCTTCGGCGGCAAATCGGAATTCGGGAAAGAATGGCAGTACATGCCCAACCAACAGCGGTACCTTCGCCGCCTGAGCCGCCTTCACCATCTGCTCGGCCTCGGACAGATCCACGGAAATTGGTTTTTCCACGAGTGTCGGTTTGCCTGCCCTGAGTGAGTCCATCACCACCGCAAAGTGCTTGTCGGTGGGAAGGCAGACATCCACAAGGTCGATGTCCGGGTCCGCGAGGAGCTCATGATAGTCGGAATAGCATTTTAGCTCTGACACATCGACATGACCGCCCGGCGGGCCGAAGTTGCCCTGGATCGAAGTCCAGTCGCCTGCCAGCTTTTTGGGGTCACGCGTCGAGATCGCCACGACCTTCGCCCCGGTCAGGTCGCGCGCCCCTTCAAAGTGCGTGTACCCCATGAACCCGATACCGATGATTCCAATCCGAACCACTTCGCTCCCCTTATAGGAATCGTCCCGAAACAAAGTACGACAGCCTTGCCAGACTGACTCGTTCTGCATGTCAGGCTGGAAAGCCTGACGTACCACTGACAGATTTCACAAAGAATGGCAAAGAAACACAAGCGAACCCCGGCCTCGGCAGCACCTGCCACACTGGCAGGCTCTCACAAAAGATCGTGTGCTTATTTTTTAGGCACCACAGCCAGAGATTGGTTGTGCCGTTTTTTTGAGCAGCATCGAATTTGCTGGTTTTCATATTGGCAGCGGCTGTAGCGGTTGTTATCGTATTGACGTCGCAGTCAATCTGATGTCAGGCGAATTATGCCGGACAACCAAACTGGGTGCGGCATGGCGGGGGGGCCGTTGGACCACGATGTGGTCAGCCCACACGGATCAAGGAAGACCGAAGACAAGACACAGGGAGAGAAACATGTTGGTACTGTCCAGGAAGACAAGTGAGCGAATTCTGATCGGTGACGATATCACGGTTACCATTGTTCGCATTGGACCCAACTCAGTTCGCATCGGGATTGAAGCACCGAAGACAATGAACATCGTTCGCGAGGAACTTTGCGACTTCAGCAGTCGCAAGAAGGACCAGCACGATGTCGTTTTGCCAGTCAACTGATTGCAATTTGCAATACGAGCCAATCGTCAGTTGGTCAATGATGAACCACTGACCTGTTGATGTCATTTTGCAGCCGGGGATTTTTCCCCGGCTTTCTTTTTGCGCCGGCGCAACGGCGTCGTTCCGGATGGGTCGTCACGTTTCGATGTGGCTGAACTTGTTTATACGTTACGCGGTGAGAAATGAGGCTGTAGATTTTTTTGCGATTGTCCCCTCTCCCCCGCAATTGATTTTCCAACTTGACACGGTTTCCACGGGGGGGGGAGAGGCAATGGCGTGGACTTTGTGAGCGGCAAGGCGCTAGCCGCCGGTGGTACGGGCAAAAACGCTGGCAAAACCGGCGGCTAGCGCCTTGCCGCTCACAAAACCGTCGTTAAGTCCACGCCATTGGGGGGAGAGGGCTAGGGGAATCAACTGTTTTCTGGTTCATCCTATTCACTCCAGGTCAGCCCCCTCATCCGGCCTGTCGGCCACCTTCTCCCCCTTGCAGGCTGTCGATATTAATACCAACCCGAAGCGCCAGCGAGGTTTTAGACTTCAAAAACATTAGTGAAATGCACCTCGCTGGCGCTTCGGGTTAGTAAAACACACTAATATCGACACCCTGCTTGCCAGGGGGAGAAGGGACATGGAAAACGGTGCCTTTGAAAGTACCTCTGTCTGTGACGGGCAGAAGTGCCCGTCCTACAAAGGGAAGATCGATTTCTGTCGCTCGTCTAAGTTGCGCCTTTCCAGATCGTGCTCTTTCCATGAATGACGGAACGCAGTCCTCCGCCTCTCGCCAGGCACACTTCGGCTGGTAATGTCAGTGGCGTCTGCCCTCCCGCAGAAATTGCCGCTTGTTACGCTGCGAAGTTGCAATGGTGCGGATCATTCGGCTGTCGCGGAGCATGTGCCGCTCTCGAAGTTGCAGCCACTCGGTATCATTTCCCGCTGTGTGCTGACTGAAATCGAACCGCTGACATGGTTCACTTCCTGATCAGCCTGTCTGGATCCGCCGGAAAAAACGTTTGCGCCAGAATGTTCCGTGGCCTGGTATCAGCAACTACTTCTCTTGTACGCGCTCGTCAGCATTTCAATCACGGGATGCGGCTCACCCTTCGCGCTGCGCCCCTTGAATGACACGGCGACGATTCGTGGTCAGGATGCTGAGACAGGCTACGACCGTTCGATGCAGAGTCTTTCCATTCCATGGGACCACAATCAGACGGCTCCGCCGACTCCGGGTCCGGACGTGTACCTGCCACTGACCCTCCGTGATGCGATTGAGGCCGCGCTGTCTGATTCATCAGTTGTCCGAGTGCTGGATGGCGGCGTCAATGTTGCTGCAATCACACCGACCGACGTACTCATGGCGGAGCAACAGATCGCAGTGGAGCAGGGCCGCTTTCAGCCCAGGCTGTCAGCCAATTATGACGGCAGCCGGGTCGATGAACCGCCCAACGCCTTTTTAGGACCGGGTATCGCCGTGAATACGCGTCGAGACTCCGTCAACGCTTTTGCGCGTGTCACGCAGCCGCTTTCCACGGGTGGATCACTCAGCCTGGGGCTGGAACCGCCAACGGCTTATCTCTACTTTCCAAACGGGGTCGATCCCGGACAATTCAACCCCGTTTATTCGACCGACTATGTACTGCGTGTCAACCAGCCGCTGCTGCGAAATCGAGGACGCGAGGTCACACTGGCTCCAATCAGAATTGCCCAGCTGCAGGCCAACCAGTCCCGGTGGGAACTTGAGGAAGTCCTGAATTCCCAGATTCGAAGTCTGACCGAAGGATACTGGCGACTTTACTCGGCCCACCTGCAGTTGCAGGCCGTCAAATCCATTATGCCCGTGGCGGAAGAAAGTGTCCGCGTCGAACAACTCCGTCTGGAAGCCGACCGCTCAATTCTCGCAGACGTTGCGCGGGCTCGATTTCAGCTGGATGGGTTTCGTCGTTCCAAAAGTACGATGGAAGGGAATCTGCGCACTCGGGTCCTGGAGTTGCGCCAACTTATGAACGGCGATCCGACCGTGGAGCCACTCTTCCTGCCGTCTGAGAAACCGTCTGAAATTCCGCCACCGGAAGACGTCCCAACTCTGGTGCAGGTGGCGATTGAAAACCGTCCGACATTGAACCGTCTGCGTGAAAGACTGAATCAGAGGCACGTCGAACTGGCTGTCGCCCGCAATCAGGTGCTGCCCGTTATGGATTTTCGCGGAGAATACCGCATGGACGGACTAACAGACCGCCTGGACAAGAGTTTTCGACAGGCCGCGACCTCAGATTATACGGACTGGACTCTGGGTGTCGGAGTCGAGGTTCCCATTGGAAACAAAACGAACCTCAGTCGGCGACAGATTGCCGAGTTCGCGGTCGCGCGCGACCACTTTCGACTCAGCGCCACGGAACAAAACGTTTCATTTGAAATCGTCCAACTGGTTTCGAATTTGCGAATGCAGTGGCAGAGACTTCAAATTGCAAAGCAACAGGCTCAGGAGACACAGGAATGGCTCCGCGTGTCGCGGATTCGCTACACACAGCCCCCGGCATCAAGTACCAGTCAGGACTGGCTGCTGCTGGCGCTGACCGATCTGCAGTCGGCGATGCGGGCATACGTGGATGCAATTGGCAATGTCGGTGATGCGCTGGCGGACTACAACACTTCGCTGGCGGAACTCAATCAGGCTCAGGGAACCAGTGTCTATCAATGGCGACAGGATTCCGCGCAGGAAGTGCCAGGAGGACATGCCGGAATTTGGATCCAGGATTATCGCACGGCACCTGGTCAAACCATCCAGACACTGAATGCTCCGCCGAAGTCGGACGGTTTCCAATTGCCGGACGGAATTCCCGCGTCGGACACCAGCATCCCTGGCGGGCACGCCTTCCTGCGGGATCCGATGTCAGCACCGACACTGCCACCCGTCGAGATTGCGCGGCCGCTGTTGCCTCAGGACTGATCCTTTGTTTTCGGGCCAAAGGCCTATCAGTTCCAATAGCCTGAGCGGATGGCCATCTCCCCCCGATGGATGCGTTGTTGATGTCGTCTCATACTCCACGCGGCTTCGATTGAGGCTGTCAATTCTCGTTCCTGGGCTCCAGCCCTGGAACGCACTGCACAGGAGGCTCCTGCCTCCAGTGAAAATCTCGCGAGGCAGGAGCCTCGGGAGCAGTGTGTTCCGAGGCAGGAGCCTCGGAACAACGACATCAATCCGCACCGTGTGAAGTATATTGTTCGCTGGGGAGAGGGGACGTGGTTGCGCCACTGCGTCCTCATGACGTCAAGCCGCTACCACCAGAACTCAGTCCTGATGTAGCGGACGCCCCTTCCAATCATGATCATACCGATCGAATTCCAGCCGCGGGTGATGCGACCGGACCCGGTCATGCCGGATTTGAGGCGACCGTCGGGATTCCTGATCTGGCAATGCACGACGACAATTTTGTCGGTGGTCGTGGTGGCTTTGAGTGCCGTCGCTGAAATTCCTTCGACCGTGGCTTCAAATGTCTCGAATGGAATGGCTCGCGCCTTGAGCGTGACTGGCTGGCCAGGCTTCAAATGCGCCGCTTCGTCTTCGCTGACAGAGATCTCGACACGCGACGTTTCTGGTTTTTCGATCGTACCAAACAGGGAATCCTGCAACGCCACCTGACCGATGCGTTCCTTCAGTCGCGTGGCTGAGAAGATGCCGGACGTCGCGGCACGCAACGACAGCTTTTCATGCCGTGCCCTCAGATACGTCAGTTCATGAGACACACGCTCCCGACGGGCTTCCTCAGCGGCGATATCTTCCGGGCGGCTGCCCGCTTTGAGGATTCGCAGTCGATCGCGGGCATCTTCCAGTTCCTGTGTTCGTTTGGCGAATTCCGCTTCTTTCGCCTGTATGCCCAGCGCCTTCGCGGCGCTCGCGGCGGCCTCGGCCTGGGCCAGTCTCGACTGCACCTGCAGCATCTGCAAACGGTCCTGCCGCAGCTGCGCCCCGGCGAGTGCTCCCTGTTTGTAAAGCCGTTCTGAATGCCCAAGATTTTGGCGGGTGTTTTCCAGTTCGGCCGTAAACTCGCGAATGCGATGTTCCTGAACCAGCATATCCTGTTCATGGGCGACCCTGGAATGACGCAAATCTTCCACACCCTGATCGTACCATTCAGTCAGCCGCTGGACTCGATCCAGTGCCCCCTGCAATTCTTCCGGCCGCGTGCCTGCGGTCAGTCGCTTCAAACTGGCTTCGACTTCGCGCAGCAGGTCTTCCGCCTTGAGGATATCCGATTCCAAAGTTGGCGACTTCAGTTCCGCGATCAACTCGCCTTCTTCGACCGTGGTCCCGTCTTCCACCAGCACCCGATTCACAATGCCTCCGACGGAAACATGCAGCTGCACAACACTCCCCGGTCGCACTTCAAAATCGCCGCTGGTGGTACTCTTCACCGGCACCAGAAATAACAATATGGTCACACACAGAGCACCAACAATCCATGTCAACGTTCTTCCGGGACGTGTTTTCAGCATTGCACCAAACTCACTTGAAAAAAGACCTTTGAACACCCGCCGAATCCCAAACGTCATCAACAGCAACACAAAAATCAAACCGGTGAGACCAAACTGGCCACCCATGTAGCTGAAGAACTGAAGGAAGATCAAATCCAGAAAGACGAGAGCAAAACACCAGCACATGAATCCGTAGAGCAATAATGGCAATGATCGAGGTTGCGACGGAGGCCGGGCAGCGCCCCACAACAACCACCGCAAATGACTCATCCAGTGGTCTTTGGCGCGAGGCCGTAGATTGGGGATCGACAGCCAGTCGCTCAGCAGGTAATAGCCATCCAGACGCAGGAGCGGATTAAAATTCAGCAAACTGCGACCACCGCAAATCGTCAGCGCCATGAAGGCGACCTGATTGACAGCCGTCCCAATGACCGTGACGCGCCAGACAAACACGGCCAGGGCCCACACACAAAGATCGCAGATGCCGCCCGCCGCCGTGATGGCCAGCCGCTTCCACTTGTCGGGAATCAGCCACGCATCAGAAACGTTGCAGTACATGCATGGAGTAAAAAACATGAACAGCAGTCCGGAGTCATGTACTTCACCGCCAAAGTTCTTCAATGTTGCACCGTGGCCAACCTCGTGCAGCGATGTGCAGGCCAGCATGACCACAATGAATAAAATCGCGTTGCCCCAGCCGGAACTGTTGGGAATGCCATTCGCCAACTCGGAGCTGCTGGAAATCATGACACTCAGCGCCGCAAGCATCACACAGGCGGCGGCGACCAAAAATCCACGCGTCCAGACAAAGGGAATCGTCTTGACAAGGCGTCCCAGAAACGCATCCGGATCGCAGAGCGGAAGTCGAAAAAAGAGGACGCTTTGGTCTCGGAGCGCGGATCGAAGTCCCGACTTCACTTTCTCGGGTTCTGTGCCGTCTGAAAGTGCCTGAGACGAACTCGACTGGCCCGCATCAGATTTCCCTGGGCCATTTGTTTTTGATGTCCCCGTGGACGGTGCAGGCAGGAACAAACCCATTGGCCGCGCTGCGGCAATGAATTCCTGCAAGTCCGATTCGCTCAACTGATCCTGAAAGCGGGCGGCGTACGCGGTCTGAATTTCCTGAACGCTGTGGTTGCCATTAAACAACTCCAGCAGGCAGGCTTCCTGGGGGCCAATGCTGAAGTATTCGCGATTGTCGCGACGTTTCACCACGTACTCGGTCGGCGAGATGGCCTGAATTGTCAGTCCATCGCGAACGCGAGGCAGTTGCATGGGTTTTGGGGCGAGTGTTTCCACAGCCAATGTCCCGTTAGCCACCGCGCACCTGACCGTGTCGATCCATCCCGCGCCTCATGATTTCTTCGCTCTCGTCTTCCGTCAGCAGATAGGCGCGATACGTCAGCCCATCCCGCAGACAACGCGCGGCGCGATGATTGCCATCAATCAGCAGGTGCCCGTGTTCCAAAGTTCCGTCCTCTCCCGGACCCCAGAGATGCGCGAGGATGCCAGGATATTGGGGATCCACATGATCCAGATGCTGTTCGTGAATCCGACTGTTATCAACGCAGTACGCAACATCGGAATCATCCATCTCCACAGGCTCACGGCCGTCGGAGACGATCTTGCGAGCCCGATCAACGTCATAGACAAAAGCTTGCTTGAGGTATCCGTATGTTTCCGGGCCGCCCACACAGTGCGGACACGATTCCTTTGAGGACTTCGCGGCGGACTTCTTTAGGGACTTCTCTGCAGTCTGCTTTGTCTTCCGACTTTTCTTTGACTTTTCCGACTTCCGTTTTTTCGTCTTAGCCATCACTACGATCCTCTTACGAAAATATCTGCGGAATGAAGCGCACCGATCACTCGACGGTCGAGCTCATCAGAACAACGCATCCCTCAAGGATAGGTCGCATTCTTAATCGTGGGGCGACGGAGTTGCATCCTCACATCATCCGTTGCCAATGCAGCCGCCAGCACCGTTACAACCGGATCAGGGAACACTTGATGGCTCGTGTGATTCGGAGGGGGTCGGGAGTCTTTTTCGGGCGGGAGTCCTACGAATTTGGCGGCGTGTTACCCCGAAAAAAACTCCCGACCCCTTTGCCGCCAGCATCAACAAAAAAAAGCTGGTGCAGATCCCGGAGGGAACCTGCACCAGCCTTGAGATTTCGAATTGAAGTGGTGTTCCGCTACGCAGCTACGAGAATCGCAATTGAGTCCGGACCGAACCTCAGACGAAGATTACTTGCACTTCTTGGCGGATTTAACTGACTTGCCCTTCTTGGATCCGCCCTTCTTGGATCCGCCCTTCTTGGAACCGCCCTTCTTGGAACCATTGTCACACTTGCTCGATCCGCCCTTCTTAGATCCGCCCTTTTTGGACCCGCTGTCACACTTGTTGGATCCACTGTGGTTTGAGCCACCCTTCTTTGAGCCGCTGTGGTTTGAGCCGCCCTTCTTTGATCCGCTGTTGCACTTGTTTGAGCCGCTGTGGTTTGAGCCACCCTTCTTTGATCCGCTGTTGCACTTGTTGGAGCCGCTGTGGTTTGAGCCGCCCTTGTTTGAGCCGTTGTCGCAAGAATCATGATGATCGTTGCAGCCACCGAACATTCCGCCCATCATGCCTGGAACGATACGGTCTTCGAGGCGGGTGATGCGGAATTTTGGTGTGTTTGACTGGCTGTTGGACATGTGTACTAGTTCCTGGCAGAAGTTAATGACTCGATGGCTCACATGAACTCATCGAGAGTCGTCAGGTAGGGTTTCCGTTTCGACTCGTTGTGAATGACTATTAACAAATGCTGTGCCAAACGTTTTTCTGACCGAAGCAATAGCCTCAAGTCCTTGTGTGGAAACATGTTGCGACTCGACGTTCGGATTCAATGGTTATTAGGAAACGTTGCCGTTTCACTACGAGAGTTAAGGACTTCTCCTCGCAACCCAATGTGTCGCAGGCAGTTACGTCGATGTTTCGCTGCGGCATCAAGAGATACGAATGAACATCGATTGCGACTCTGTCCTCAATGGACGTTCAGAACTCGAACGATCCACCGTGGCCAATCATGCGGTGAGTGGCCGAGCGTCAGCCCAATGCCACTCATTTTCTGCCGCTCGCCTTACGGCATTGGATTCTTCGCGGTCCGGAAGCAGCCGCTGATTCTGCTCCAGAGCCTCGCAAAGCGACCTCGATCCAGGACCGATTCGGTCCAGGTTTTTCGAGAGGACGTAAAGTTGCCCCATGCCAGATCCACGTACGGCGAGTACGAGTTTCTTACCGAGTTCCAGATGCCCCGCTCGTGGATCGTCGAGAGCGCGGTGCGGTAGTGGCCGAAGATATTGCGATTGATGATTTTCCCGGCGACGAACAAGCCAGTCAGCGTGCCGTGAGACAGATTCTTGACACTTTCGACCGTCTCCATCGTAATCGCGGCTGACACACCAAGCAGACTGACCTGTTCCTGTTTCGCGATTGCACGCATTTCCGACCAGTAGCGGCTGATTTCTGATTCCGGGATCAGATTTCGAGGATCGATCTCGTTCACCGCTTTGCGTGTCTGTTCAACGCTTGTCCGCAACTCATCAAGTGAGAGTGGTACCTGTTCGAATGCGCTCGCCGCAGTGCCGCTCGCCTGTCTGACCGCGTTGAGCAGATCTTCAACTTTGTGAATGCTGGAACTGTCGCCGATCAGCCCCTGTGACTGCAGTTCCTGGGCGAGTTCATTCAAGTACGTCTTCGTTCCGTAGGCTGCGTCGCTCATGATCGCCAGTACGAAGAGCGGCGAAACATGCAGCGTGGCCAGTCCCGCGATATCGATGAAATTGCCAGCGGCTTTGCGAGCAACAAATCGGACCGGATTTGCAGCAATGTCTCCGCCGCCATTTGTTGCAGGAACGCCGGTGCCCGTCGCTGGAACGGCGGCACCCACGTATTCGGGACCGGAAGATTCAGAAACCGTCGCGACGCTCGTCAACAGGAAACTCAAAGAATTACGAACCATCACTTCGTAACTTTTGGAATCCTGAAACGCGGTCGGAACAACAAACTCAGCAATCTCCTTCGCCGTCCCCGCCGTCACTCCCACTGCGCTGCGCACCAACCGCTCGGGCAATGAAATTCCGTAGAGCAGTCCGTTCATCAGGGACTCGACCGTGGAAGGAGCCTGCCCTTCCGACGCGAGTGGTGCAATGGGTAATAGTGGCTCAACCGGCGCAGGAGTCTGCGGTACTGGTTCTTGCGCTGGATCAGTCATTTGTGCTTCGCTGTGTTGCGGATTCTGTGGATGGAACGCCACAAAGTCTTTTAACAATCGCCGCTCTCCGACGCCAACACCGATGCAACGGCAGAAGCCCGGCTTTTCAAAAAAGCCGGGCTTCTGAGGAGCGCTAGCTCACGGTTTTCAAAGAACCGGACGCTAGCGCGTTCCGGCTGATGAGACCGTAATACATTGCTCGATTCTTACGGCACCACGGACGCGAACTCTTCTCCGATCAGTACTTCGTTGATGGATTCGCTGGCAACTCGCAGGCGGAGGCGCTGGTTGCCTTCGCGGCTGCAACGACCGTGGACCAGGATTTTCGCATCAGTCCCGACGCTGATCGCCGGGATCGATCGAAAGACCAGGACGCCGTTTTCAGCAATGTATTTTGTCGGACCGTCCGCTTCGATGAATTCGAAGCCAACCGGCAATTCGCATGACACTCCAACGTTGGATGCTTCGCGGGATCCTGTATTGCGAACCGTGATTTCCCAGGTAATCTCGTCTCCAACGTGGATCTCTCGCTTGCCTGCGGCGATCTTGACATCCAGCGATGCAGTGCCTGCGACTCGAGTGGTCAGTTCACAGGTCGTGACATGACCATGTTCAGAGATGACGCCGGCCTGATGCACAAGTTCACCGGTTTCATTCGCCTTCATCGCGACGTGGAACTCACTGGAATCGTTTGGCTGCAACGTTCCGACAAACCATTCCACCGCCTGATCGATCTCGACGAATTTTCCACCGCGGTCTGCGGAGACGAACGAAAACCCGTTCGGGATTCTGTATTTGGCTCGCACGTTGGCGGACTGGACGTTACCGGAATTGCCGACCGTCAGGGTGTAGTTTTCAGGCCGACCGGCAACCGCGTCTTTCGCACCTGTGATCGCGATTGCAAGATTAGGTTCTGCAACCTCGATCGCCGTCGTCGTCTGATCCGACAGGCCGCCATCGGCGAGAACTCGCACGGCCAGCTGCTGTTGGCCACCCTCGACGGCTGTCAGACTTAGACGTGCCTGACGTGATTCGCCAGGATTGAGTGTGCCGATTTCGATGGTCAACAAACTGCCATTGCGATGTTCCAGACCCTCTGGCACTGCGGCCTGAATGATCACATTATTTGCCAGTCCCGTGCCGGGGTTGCTGACACGAACGACATAGCCAACCTGCTGACCGATTTCGACTTTTTCCGGCCCGCTTACCACGACGCCGATCATTGGTTCCTGAACCGAGAACTGCGACGATGATGCGCCGGTCAGACGAACGTATCCCTCCATCAGCACTTCGCCGCGACTCTTCGGTATCACGGTTAACATTACCGAACGTGACTGCCCAGGCTGAAGTTCTCCAAACGTCCATGTGGGCGTGTCCGAACCTTCCACCGCTGCCGGGCGGGCTTCGACGAATTCGACATTGCCGGGCATGACGGCTTCCGCGATCACGCTTCGCACGACGGTCGGACTGGTGTTCTTGACGACCAATTCCACGCTGCATTCCTGTCCCACGTTAAAGCCACCATGCTTGATCCACTGCACGGTCACGCCTGGTGATTGGGGACCATTGTTCTCTCCGGCGGGCGTCGAAGGAGCCGCCACTGCGGTTGAGTTTGTTTTCTTGTCTGGAGCTGCTCCCGCGTTGAAGAGTGGTTCCGCGTTATCCAGCTCAGAATCGGCGGGTACGTCAAATTCAGCGGGTGCCTCACGATTGGCGGAATTTGCCGTGCTGAGGAAATCCTCAAATGCGTTCCGGCTGTCGCCACCTGCCTCACCCGAAATCTGCTGAATTATCTTCTTCGAGCCAGAATCGTGCTCCGGGGTGAACACCGCATTGCGAATTCCACCGGCGTTGGAGGTTGTTGCATTGTCGGGACTGAATCCGACTGAATCAATTTTTCCTCGATGAAACGGTGCCGCTTGCTTATCCACAGTCTGCGGCGAACTTTGTCCGCCTGGGTGACTTGCTGAACCGCTCGCGCCCGATACTGCCGCAGTGTTGCTGGCGGTTTCGGGTTTTCGCAGTCGCTCGACATTCTGTCGCAAAGGTGTCTTTTCACGCATTGGACGAGTCGCAACTGGTGTGGTTGGAGTTGCTTCCGGTGCGGCATTCGCGGTTTCGGCGGCCGTTCCGGGGGCCGTTACGGGGGTCGTTCCGGGGGCCGTTACGGGGGAGAAATACGTGACGGTTGATTTTGCCGCAGGTTCCGCCTCCGGCTTCGCGGTGCGACTCTTAGTCGGCGTACGTGCGTTTTGGCGATCCCATTCAGCGAATGGGTCTTTTTCCTGCGCGACGAGCGGAATGTTGCCAAAAATGGCGAATGACAGGACAGTAAGCAGAGTACGTCGCAATGGCATAATTCATCTCCGGCAAGCTCGGGGCTCACACAGTCGGTTGAGGCAAGGTCTGGAAAGATGTTTGAGACCTGTACACTTCGATACTTCGGACCAATCAAGTTTCCGCCTTCAATCAATTTGGCAGGATGTGACGATTATGCCGAATATGCCAATTCTGCCGGTCTTCGCGGGGAGAGTGGAATTGCTGGAGGCTTGTCACTCAGAACAGCCGGGTTGCCAAGGTTGGAGCGCAGCGAAACCCCGGCGTGAAGGATTCTGCGATTGGTCGCGGAGCGACATCCGACGGTAGCCGTGGGTTTCAACCTTAGGTTTAGGCACATTTCTGGATAGCTTTTCCAATACGAGCCCCGTTCAGCATGAGTTGAAGTTTGGTCCAGCCTCTCCAGAGAGTGATCCATCCGGGGTGGTGGTCTTGTTTTCGGTTGAAATGGCCACCGAGGC
>JBBQSE010000210.1:0-13376 GCA_038214195.1 Planctomycetales bacterium | reverse complement strand
ACCAGCGACTGAATGAGAAAAGCCCAGAGGCGATCGCGTCAACGCGCTCCTCGGGGCTTCTCAAGCGGAGAGGCAGGGATTCGAACCCTGGGTACCCTTGCGGGTACTCCGGTTTTCAAGACCGGTGCAATCGGCCGCTCTGCCATCTCTCCGGGGCGGATGCTACGGACATCCGGGAGTTGTGTCAACGACGACACATGCGGAAGAGACACAAAGACGGCGGACGAGTTCGAACTTGAGAATAATCAGGCCGCACGACGCTGGGGAATTGGAATACTTGTGGGGAACGCAATCGTTGACTGGCGTCCAAGGGCGTTGCAAAGTCCTTCGACAATCCGTTCCTGATGAACCGCCGGCAATTCGGTATAGATCGGAAGTGAAAGCACCTCATCGGACGCTCGTTCCGCTTCCGGCAGGTCACCTCGCTGATATCCCAGATGGGCGAAGCACTCCTGCAGATGGAGCGGAATCGGATAGTACACGGCACAGCCGATCTGCTGATCTTTCATGGCCTTCATGACTTCGTCACGTCGCCCGCCGGTAATTCGCGTCGTGAACTGATTGAAAACATGGCGACGATCTGGCAGGACAGTCGGCAGAGTGACGGCATCCGTGAGTCCATTGGCGGAAACGAGTTGTTCGTAACGCGCGGCGTTTCGGGTTCGTCCTTCCGTCCATTGATCCAGATAACGGAGTTTGACTCGCAGCACGGCCGCCTGCAAGGCGTCCAGTCGGCTGTTGAAGCCAACCTCCACATGATTGTATCCACCTTTGTCACCGTGGACGCGAAGGCGTTTGAGTCGTTCGGCGATCTCGGGATCGTCAGTTGTCATAATGCCACCGTCACCGGCACCACCCAGATTCTTCGTGGGGAAGAAACTGAAACAGCCGATCGAGCCCAGCACGCCAGCCCGGCGACCGTGATATTCCGCGCCGATCGCCTGTGCCGCATCTTCAACGATCGGAATGCCATGATTCGCCGACAATCGCTGCAGCGCATCCATTTCCGCGCACTGGCCGAAAATATGGACGGGCATGATGGCCGATGTTCTGGACGTGATGGCCCGTTCCACCTGTTCCGGGCAAAGATTGAAACTGTCTGGTTCGATATCGACCAGCACCGGCGTTGCTCCCACGCGATGAATCGCGCCAGCGGAGGCAAAAAACGTAAACGGGCTGGTGATGACTTCGTCACCGGGGCTTACGCCAACGGCCATCAACGCCAGAATGAGGGCGTCGGTACCAGAGGCGCAACCGATGGCAAACCGTGAATCGCAGTATTCGGCGATTTCCTTTTCCAGCATGGTGACCTCGTCGCCAAGTATAAAATGCTGCATTTCGAGGCAGCGATCCACGGCTGCCCGAACTTCATCTCTGATTGTTTGATATTGAGCAATCAGATCGATGAACGGAACCGGTTGTGTATTGTCGGCGGATTTGAATTGCGGCTGACTGAGGGACATGAGCGACTCCATTCGCTGCGGTTGGTCTACGCTTCAGGCTTCACCTGAATTGTGACGGAAGGTATGGCTTTTACACAGGCAGTGTCAAGACGAACGGATCGGCAAAGAATGCCGGTAAGCGCTAGGGGAAAAACGACTTAGAGCCACACTGCGGCCTCGACACACTGCCTCGTTATCGTCTTGCGGGACGAGTCAAATTGTATCGATCATTTCGAATTTTCAGTCGCAGGAATAAATCATTGCGGAGGCGGCTCTTCCGAAAACGAGAGCAGATCGCGGAAATACGTGCGAAATCGTCCCCCCCGCAGGCTTCCTGAGATCGCCAGGTCGGCAGGCTGCTGATTTGCGACGGTTGATTTGAACCATCGTCCACCTGCGATTTTTGCATCATCCAGAAACAGGCCCGAAATTCGCGTCGTCTTCAGTGGACAGGCCGATTCCCAAATGATCTGTGGCTCTCGACCACATTCAATCGCAATGGCCCGGCGACCTGACTGGTCAGGCTGCTCCAGCCCCAGTAACCAGCAACCAGGCAGTGGTTCAGCGGATTCGGCGGTTTTTCGACTCAAATCTCCGTAGCAAAACGCCAGCTGCTCGCCATCGTCCCGCAATTCAAGAAACACGCGCGCCACGTCCGGCCCGAAGTGGTCACAGGCGTGTGGGCTGGACGCGAATTGTTTGGCTCGCGACAGCCACGCGGATTCCAGAGCGTTTTGCATGTCCTGAGTCGGACGACGGAAGTAACGACTGATCTCGCCGACCAGTTCTTCGAGATGATCGGCAGGCCTTTCCAGGAAGGTGCATCCAGTTGCCAGATCTTTAAGAAAGTTGCTCGTGACATCTGAACCGGGATCCAGCAACGGAGGTTCAAAGGGCACGCCAACTGTGTCCCGGCACGCTGCTGCGACGGATGCCGTTCGATCAGCTTGCGCAATCATCGCGGGGACTTTCATCCCGTCAAGAGCGTGAATGGCGGCAGTGACAGACAAACCCGCCGCAGACTGCAGAAAACTGGCCATCGAATAAAGCGCAGCCTGAACCTCGTCATGCTGTGTTTCGGACTTCGCTGTCCGGATGGCATCCAGTTTCAGACGCAAATCGAAACGCCGCTCAAAAGCTTCGCGCCATTTTTTGAGGTTCGCCTCGGTGGCACCATGGATATGACTTTTGAAGAATAACTCCAGTTGCCGCGCAATGGCCTCGCGATCCTCGCGTGCAAGCATGGCGGGGTCTGCGAGATGCATCCCGACCGAACGATGATCGGCCAGGCAGCGATATAGGTAAATTCGATCGTACTCACTTCGCAGCCGCAACACTGTAATCTGACGCAGACCGTGGCGGAGGCTTTCGCCGGACATTGGAAAGCAATGCACCAGTTCCACCAGTTCCGCCCCCAGAATCCAGCCTGTGTCGCGCTGACGAAACCCCGTGCCATAAATTCCAGCGACTTCCACGCCAATCACCGTGATCAGATCATGCAGGGTTGCGATTGCCTGGCGATCGATGACATTTTCGAAGATTTTCTGAGCCCCCCGTTTGCCCAGTTCCGATGCCAGCCACCATGCTCCCAACGCGGCGGGATTCGTTGTCGAGAGCAGTTTTCCGGCATACAGCCCGCGAGATAAATACGTTAACCATGGGGCCGCCTTCTGATACACACCGTAGCTGGCGACGGCCTTCTGCATGTAGCCGTAGAGCTTGTTGGCATTGTAATGCTGAACGTTGACCGGCAACTGTTCCAGCAGCACGAGCACATGCAGGCAGATGCGGCTGGCAGCGCGGGCCAATTGCTCAATACTCGTTTCAAGGAGCGGCTGCTGACTCGTCGGATTGTAAACTCTGGCAACCTGCTGAATGAGCCGCATCGCTTCGTCGCGAATCGCGCTCAGATCAACTTTGCCGTTGATTGTGTACTTGTTATGCCGGATCTTCTCGTAAACTCGCTCCGCTTCCGCTTCGAGCAGTTTCTGAACAGCGCGATCCTGCTCGCTCAACTTCTGAAGTTCGCCTGATGTTTTCTCCGCATGGACGTCCTCACGCGGATACTCAAGAAACTCATGGAACCTGGCAAACCGTGACGCGAGATCCCGTTCTCGTTCGTCAAGGTGCTCGGCACGGGACTCGATTTCCGCCTGCAAGCTCTGACGCGCGCGGTCGAATGCGTCCTGTTGATCATTTAGAGTTTGCCGTTCCTGCGCCAACTGGTCTCGTAACGCGACTGCTTCTCTTTGTGCGTCGCCTGACCGAGGCCAGAAAATCACCAGACTGCCTGGACCCAGCGCGGTTACCACAAGCAGTCCCCATAAAGCCGGATCGCTCCAATTCAGCTTCGCGATGCCAATGACTGCCACGAGGCAGGATGCCACCGTTGTAAACAGCAGAGCCAGCCAGAATCGTCGGTTCATCATCGGCGGATCCTCATTACCCGAACAGCGTGAAACGACAGTGTAGAAGAATTGTCCCAATTGTTCCCGGATGCCGACGATCCTGACCGCGACGGGCAAAAGTGCCCGTCCTACGGAAAATTGGTTTCTCCCGCTCGCTTTACACTTGTAAAGAAACCTTTTCAAACTTTGTAAAATACCCATATTAACATTGCACTACGTGTTCAATAATCGGCACAATCTGCACAACTGATTCAATCGGAATGCCGGAATTCAAAGGGAATTTCCGACAGGGCCGATATCCTCAGCAAGCGAGTGGAGATTGAGAAATGGGAATTTTGCGCAATTTGTGGAACGATGAAGCGGGCGTCATCATGTCGGCGGAAGCTGTCGTACTGGGCACAGTCGGCGTCGTAGGCCTGACAGCAGGGTTGAGCGTTGTGGCGGATGCCGTGAAAGGCGAATTGAAGGACTTTGCCTTCGCGATTCGCAGTCTGGATCAAAGTTACCAAATTCCGGCCCAGAAAGGCTGCGGTGCCTGGACAGCCGGATCTTCGTTCACTCAGGAGCCGGTGGAGAAATCACTGGCGATTCTGTGTGAGACCGTGAAGAATGCCGAACATACCGAACATGCTGAAAAGTCACAGCAGGAACGGCTCAAGAAACAGGTGGACGAACAGAAGAAAACCGAGGACAAGAACAAGAAAAAGAAGAAACGTGACCTGTAATTCCTCGCGCGTCCTGGCAGGCTCGACTGAAACTGAACTTTCTCTCAATCTCCCTCTCTCAGTCTTGTCACTCTCAAGTCCTGTGACGCAACAAAAAAAGGCTCGTCGGCTTCTCACCGGCGAGCCTTTTCTTTTGGCGGGCCATTGATCAGGGACGTGTCACGTGCGCCGGTTTCCAGCCCGTGTCCATCTTAAAACCATCATCCAGTGATGGGCGTGAGTTGCCGGATCCAGGCGAGGACGGTGCCGGTTTTTGCGATGTAGCTGCCGATCCGCTGGAATGAAATTCTTCAAATGACTCTGCAAACGGATTGCTGTCCGTTGCGAAGTCAGTTGCCGTCGGTGCCTTGGCCCTGGTCAGTCCTGAACCCGTCGCAGTTGGTGGTGTCGCAGACTTCTTTCTCAGCAACGGCGTCGCCGTTTCGTCGCCGCTGTCATCAAATTCTGGCGTCAGCATCGAATCGGCCATTTCCTGACTCGCCGCTTTCGCCTCCTGGAAGACGGTACGGGCCTTTTGTTTTGTCTGAGCTGGTGCATCCGCAACGGTGGATCGAACATTCTCGGCGGAAGTTGACCATTCGGATTTCTGCTGTTCCGCCCATGCGGCAAAATCATTGACGCCATTCGAAGTATCCTGAACCTTCTGATTCAACTTCTGAGTTGTCTGCTGAGTTTTTTCGGCAACGGCGCTGGACTTGTTCGTCAGGAATTGGCTGAAGTTTTCCGCTTCGGGACTGATGGTCGGCAGCGCTGCGTGAGTGGCGGCGGGACTTACGTTACTGCGTAAGGAGGACTGTGTCTTTGCCGGCAGCTGATCAATTTCGGTTGCGGCATCTTTCACGGCGTTTTGTCGCTTTTGCAGAAAGTCTGAAAGCGCAGGGCCGGAATAGGATTTCACGGCTGCCGGTTTATCGTCGGCACCGCTGCGAGCGGGTTCTGTGGGGTACTTTGCCGGCGACACGCGGCGACCGTTTGCGATGGCTTCATCCGATGCTCCCGCCGTACGGATTGGTTTTGGTCCCCCGATTCCCGGTTGCGACGATGGGTCAGAACGATCGGCCAGTGACGAATCGGCACTGTCCAGAGTCGCGTGGCCGACATCATTCGACGACTTGCCTCCGGATTTTGCAATGGCTTCCGACGGCTCCATGAACGGATCCGACATTTCGGAATAGTCCTTCCGCGACAGCCAGCCGCGATTTTTCGAACAGCCGGTGCTCATCAACAGCGTGACCATAATTGACAATGCGAGCAGCTTGCTGGCCATATTCAGTTCCTTTTCGAAACGGTCCCTCGGTGAGATCGTGTTTCGTTCAAGTCCACTCAGGGTGCCTGAGCGTCATTCTCATTGTGTTTGGTGCTTGAGTGACTCTGCGTTGCCGCAGACGAAAATCGGTCAGCGGATGTGCGTGTGATTCGGCCGTGATACTTTAGATTGAATTCTTCGGGAGAAAACTCATCCTGCCGATTGGCATATCTGGCCGCTTGAATGAATTTCCCGTCGGTGTCGTTCGTCGTCAACTGCCGCGCATGAGGGTTTCCGGGGACGTGGGCTGGTTGTTGCAGTTCCATCTCGGGGTCTGCTTCTCTGGTGGCCGAGACGAGTTGAATGCCTGACGCAGAAATCTGAGAAGTTCGTCCCGGCAGTTTCGCGGCCACTGATGCATCGGGAGCAATGTCGGCGGCAGCCTGCAGCACCCAGTCACGCATGACCTTCATCTGCAGCGCCCCCGAGCGGCCCTGATAGACACCTGATGCCATGTTTCCGTGCGCCTGTTCTCCAATTTTCAGCAGCGGGCTTAACGCTGGCTGAGAAAAATCGACATGCTTGAGAACACTCGCGAGGTTGCTTTCGGCGATGGCTGGTGTGGATCCGCGATGTGTCGATGTGAGTTGAAATTGGGTCTTCGTCGTCGGCCCGTGACAACCGGCGGTTGCGCACTTGTTCATCAACAGTGGCTGAACGTTGCGGACAAAGGAATGTGCCACCGAGCGATTGAGTCCGGCCAGAGAACGTGTTTCGATTCCCGGTCGCTGGATCTCAGCCTGCGATGGATATTCGGTAAGTCCCGTTCCAGCGCCGGCGTTCGGCGATGATTTTCCAGGTTGCTCCAGCGCCTGAAGCATGCGTTTGGCATCTGCGCGATTGGGATCAAGATACAGCGCGTCGAGCACCTCGCGTTTCGCCTGCGAATAAAGCTTGTTAGTGAGACACCAGCGGGCAAGTTCCAGATGATTCGCGGGCGTAAATTCGGGAATCGATTCTCGCATGCGGTCATAGGCGTCCGGCAAATTCGCGGCACAAAATCGCACGCGGTCAGAATTGATGTAGATGCGTCCGCCAGGCACCTGAATATCGTAGCCGTCGGGTCGCGGAGTCACATCGCCGGAAATGACCTGTCCGTCCACGAGGATCAGCAATTTTGCTGGTGATTGAGTTAGCTGGCTCGGCACCACCGGTGCCAAATCTTCCTGCGCAACGGCGGCGTAAGTGCTGCCAGCAAGCAGAATCAGAAGTGTGGCGCGGCGAACATCCATGCTGTCGATCGCCCAAAGCAGGCGTTCCATTCCGGAGTTGCAGGCCATCCATGGCGCGCGAATTCTCCGAAGTTCAGGGCCGAACGGTACTGTCGAGTACGCCTGAGGGTCAAGATGAGGAACTCCTGACCGACTCGAATTGGTTTCGGCATCGCAGCGATTTGCGGTAAAAACCGCTAAATCCGACGTTCAAGAAGGGCGAGCGGCAGTTTCTGCCGATTGTTGACTGATCCAGCCCGGATCGCGTTCCAGCAGGTAAAACGCGCTGTCCGCGCGGAGATTGGCTCCCAGCAGCCGATCAACGGCACGTCCCCGAATAATGGAGCTTTCCTTAACAATTCGCAGCCCGATGCCATCCATCAGGTCGCGAAAGTCCCTCATCGACATGAAATGAACATTCGGGGTCTCGTACCATTCATAGGGAAGAGCCTGCGTGACGGGCGTTCGTCCGCGACGCAGCACTTCCAGTCGCACGCGCCAGTGCCCAAAGTTTGGCACCACAATCAACGCCCGACGGGCCACTCGCAGCATTTCCAGCAGCAGCTTCTTGGGATGTCGAACCTGCTGCAGCGTCTGGCTCAGCACGGCGTAGTCGAAACTGTCGCTGGGAACATCGACAAGTCCTTCATTTAAGTCCGCTTCGATCGCCGGCAATCCTCGCTCGATGACGGAAACGATGTTGCCATGTTCCACCTCCACGCCCATCACGGTGCAACCCAGTTCGCTGTTCAGTCGCTGCATCAGGCGTCCGTCGCCGCAGCCAAGGTCGATGACGCGGCTGTTGCGGTCGATGTGCTGCATGATAAGTTCGTCGGTGAGCTGAACCGAAAGGTCCGGCATTTGGTAGCGACTGGGTGTGGCCATAGTACTGCAAGTGGTTGTGGAAAGTTTTTTTTAAGCCTCGTACGTCCGGTCGAGAAACGGTCCCACCATTCTGGACAGCGGTTCAAGATCAATCAGAAACGAATCGTGACCGTAAGGACACGGTAACTCAACAAACGACACATGTTTTCGCACTTTCAGCAGTTCCGAAACCAGTTCGCGACTTTGACTTGTTGGGAACAGCCAGTCCGTATCATAGGACGCAACCAGGAATCGGGCCTGCGCACGACTGAGTGCGTCGGCCAGGGAAGTGTATCCCTCGGAAAGATCATAGTAGTCCATCATCCGTGTCAGATACAGATAGCTGTTGGCATCGAATCGCTGCACAAATCGCTTGCCCTGATAGTGCAGGTAACTCTCGATCTGAAATTCTGTTTCCTTCTGCATGCTGAAGGCGAAGCGATCACTGTCCTGCAGTCGGCGACCGAACTTCAGTTCGATTGAATCTTCCGAAAGGTACGTGATGTGTGCCACCATTCGCGCCAGCGCCAGCCCGTAACGCGGGCCTTCGGTGTCGTAGTACTCGCCGTTGAGGAACCCCGGATCGGCGTAGATCGCACGGCGTCCGACAGCATTGAAGGCAATCCCCTGCGCTGACAACTTCGCTGCGGACGCAAGGACGATTGCCGCCTTGACCTGATCAGGGAACTGGACGGCCCATTCCAGAACCTGCATGCCACCAAGGCTTCCGCCGATGACTCCCAGAAGTTGTCGAATGCCGAGGTGTCGCACAAGTTCCGCATGCACAGCCACCACGTCCCGAATCGTCAGGAACGGAAAGTTCAGACAGTGTCGTTTGCCAGTCGCCGCGTTGATCGATCCCGGTCCTGTTGTGCCCTGACAGCCGCCCAGGACATTGGCACAGATAACAAAGTATTTGCTGGTATCGATTCCCTTGCCCGGACCGATGAAACCATCCCACCAGCCAGCTTTGCGATCATCACTGGAATGCAGGCCCGCAGCATGCGCGTCACCAGTCAGAGCGTGGCAGACAAAGACCGCATTGCTCGCGTCGGCATTGAGCGTGCCATACGTTTCGTAGGTCACGGTGATCGGCCCGAGTTCCTGACCGCTCGCGAATCGCAGCGGATTCGGCGGCTGAAACAACTTCACGGACTGTGTGCTGACGACTCCGACAGAGTTTTCACTCTGAGCCGTGACATCTTCTTCGATCTCGACGTCCATTCCACCACTTCGACTGTAAACAGAAGGTAAGTTGCTTACACGCTGTGAATCGTATCGGAAACATCACAGGTTGGGCAATCACGCAGACGCGTAGATTCTCCAGACCACTACTCAAACCTTCTGTGGCACTCTACACTGCCGTTTTCCGTCGCCGTGAAAAGAAGAGGCAGTCGATGTCCAGCAACAATCCATTTGGAAATGCACCGCAGAATCCTTACAACTTTCAGGAAACGCCCGCCGCACTGCTGCCTCCTGAAATGCAGCGCGGTCTGGTGCATCATGTGCCCGCGCTGGGAATCCTGACAATGGTGCATGGAGGACTCATCGCGATGCTTGGCGTGTTTATGCTGGGCGCGGCAGCTATGGCCCCCGCGATTTTCCAGGCAAATAACGGGTTTCCAGCTCGTCCAGGAATGCAACAGCCGCCGCCAATGCCGGCCGAAGTTCAATGGTTCGTAATCGGGATCTACGCAACCTTTGGTTTCGTCGCACTGACGATCGGGATCCTCAGTCTCTTCAGCGGGTTTCGAATCCTGAAGTTCCGAAATCGCACATTTGGGATCGTTACCCTGTCTGGTGGTCTGCTGACAGGTGTGTCCTGCATTTGTATGCCAACCGCGATCGGCCTGCTTATCTATGGGCTGATTGTCCTGCTGAACCCGCCCGTGAAACGTGCCTTTGAAATGGCGGCCAACGGAGCGACTTCGGCAGACATCCGGGCACATTTTGCGCAGTTGCCGACAGGCTGAATGTCACTCTTCCAGCAACTGCACGGCATCGGCGATGACATGACCGTCAGTGCCCGTGTTGGACACGGTCACCTCGACAACCTCGTCGGCCTTCAGTATCAGTGAATCGACGGGTTGAAACAGATTGTCGATCGCGGGTGCGTTTTTCTGGTTGAGTGAGACTGTCTTTATCTCACCGCCCACCGAGATTTGCACGGGCACATTGGTTGCGCGATTGGGATTCGGAGAGTAGCTTAGCCGCAGCTGGAACCGCCCGGATTTCGGAGCTTTCAGAATCCACTTTACGGACTTCTCACCCTTTTCAGCGTGGCCGTCATGAATGTAGGCGTTGCCGACATACGATCCGTTCGATGAGCTTTGCGTCCAAACGCCTGTGAGTTTCGCGTCCGTGTCATCCAGCACCAGACCTGGCAGACTGGCCTTTGAAATCAAATCCTTCTTTTGGGCGTTCGGTGGCAGATCCAGCACCTGCCCGTCTTTCAGCAGCCGCTCCCGCAATGAAGGGTATGGCAAAGACTGCAAATCAACCCTGGATTCCATCGCCAGCACGGCCGCCGTCGCCGCACTTTGACCAAGAATCATGAAGACGGGTTCCATGCGGATCGAACCGTAGGCGATATGCGTCGAAGAAAGGCACACCGGCACCGACAAATTGCCGACCTGGTCATGACCCGGAATGATCGATCGATAGCTGATCAGATACGGGCCGCCGGGGGATACCTGGATGTCGCCTTCGTTTTGCACATATCCCTCGGCTGTGACGAAGCGCCGGACGTTGTGAGAATCCATGTTGTAACTTCCCAGCCCCACAGAATCTTCGGCAATCCGCACGCGGCGGCAGTCAAGTTCCGAGACAACGTAGTCGCTCACCATGCGGCGCGCTTCGCGAATGTACAGCTGATGAGGCCAGTTCTCATTGTCCACAAATTCATCTTTGGCCAGTCCCCAATTCGCCATTTCGCGGCGAATCGATGCGGGAACGCGCGGATGGTTGGCCAGAGACCACATCAGGCCCTTCTGGTATTCTTCATGATCCCGAAAGATGGCCGCTCGTTCGGCGTAATCGGCATCCGGATAGCGGTAGTTTGCACCCAGGTAGTCCGTCGAAAAAGCGCAGTTATTGTTGGTGTCGGTCTTGCCATTCGGCATCATGTCGGGCTTCATCGGAAAACGCAGATCGCCAGCTTCGAAATTTCGAAACAGCAATTCGTACGTTTGCTCGTCGTAGTTTTCAGGCTTCGGAAACGGGACACGATTCGCGGCGACGTTGCTCATGCACATGCGAAAGCAGTACGCCTGCACACGATGATCGGCCGCGCCGTCTTCACCGGGACCAGTCGATTCGATTCCCCGCAGCAGTCCGCTCTGCGGGTCGCCTGGCACAACAAACGGATTGACATTTTTGACGAAGCGATGGTTGTGAGTGTTTCCCTTTACCTGGTTCCCGTTGAGCGTTTCGCCGTACTGCGAATTGGATTCGCGGCCGACGGCATAACGTATCTTCGCGGCGGCCATGAGATCGCCCTCGTATGTCGCGTCGATGAATTGAGTGCCGTGAAAGACACGGCCGGATTCCATCGCGATCGAGGCGACACGATTGCTGGCCAGTTCGACACCAGACGTCCGCTCCAGGCGTTCCGCCATGACAACGGTCACCCCGGCGTCTTTCAGCATTTGGTGAAACACGGCGTCTGCGACTTTCGGCTCAAACGTCCACATGGCGTCTTCACCGACTCGATAGCGTTGGTAGCCAGACGCCTTTTCGTAAACCCATGCTTTGGGGGCGTCGTAGTGCTTCCGGATCTTTTGATAGAACTCGCGTGAAATCCCGCCGATCACTCGATTGTCGCCGCTGTCCGTAAATCCCAGGCCGCCCGACGTCAGGCCGCCGATATGCTTTCCCGGTTCGATCAGCACCGTGCTGTGCCCCATTCTCGACACCTGAATCGCCGCCGCCACACCCGCCGATGTGCCTCCGTAGATGATCACATCCGCCGTCTCTGTTTTGCTGGTCGGAACTTTTGCAGGTTCCTGGGCCGCTGAAATTGGAATCACTCCGGCCACGACCACCGCGACGATTCGCAGGAAATACGAGTGAATGTGGGTAGAAAAGATCTGCATGGCGTTGCGGACTCTCATCGAAGGGAACGGACGGCTGCCCCTGAGCGGATGACTTCGTCTCAGAGCAGAATCATTCACGATAGGACCGGAGTGTATGTTTGTTCGATGGCAATCGCTATACTTCGCGCGGACTGAGGTACCTTCAAAGGCGATGTTTTCCATGTCCCTTCTCCCCCTGGCAAGCAGGCTGTCGATTTAATACCAACCCGAAGCGCCAGCGAGGCTTTAGACTTAAAAAACATTGTTAAATGCCACCTCGCTGGCGCTTCGGGTTAGTAAAACACACTAAATCGACACCCTGCAAGGGGGAGAAAGTGGCCGACAGGCCGGATGAGGGGGCTGACTTGGCGTCAGTATTCTGAACCAGAAAACAGTTGATTCTTCCCCCTCACCCTAGCCCTCTCCCCCCCGTGGAAAACGTGTACAGTTGCAAAATCAATTGCGGGGGAGAGGGGACAGTCGCAAGAAAATCCACAGATTCATTTCTGACCGCGTGAAGTATAAATCAACACCACTGGCTCGCGTAAAACGACAAACGAATTTCAGAGACATCAGAACATGACAACATCCGAAACCACCATCCGCGAAAATCTCAAACCCGGCGAGATTCTCTGCAGCTACTGTACTGCCCGTTGCTGCCGTTACTTTGCGATGTCCATCGAGACTCCCAGGACATGGGAACAATTCGACAACATGCGCTGGTACATGATGCACGGGCCGTTCTCGGTGTTTGTGGACGGCGCGTCATGGTTCCTGCTGATACCCGGCGACTGTCAGCACCTGCAGGCTGACAACCGTTGTGGAGCGTATGAAACTCGACCGGAAATTTGCCACGAATACAGCACCGACGCCTGCGAATTCGGCAACGATGGCGTCTACGATCAGTACTTCGAAACTCCCGAGCAAATGTGGGAATACGCGCACGCGGCGCTGCCGCCGAAACTCCGACGTTCACACGGCGCGCCCGTGAAACTTCCCGTCCTGCAGATGGGTTAGCGCGTTGACGGGGCTGCTTCGAGTAGGACGGGCACTCTTGCCCGTCGGAACACCGGAACAAGAAACGGGCAAACGTGCCCGTGCTATAATGTTAGGGAACGAACCAACCGAACCGAAGAAAGCGAAAAGAAAAACGACGCAGATCACTGTTTGGTGTTGGCTCACTTTTTGTTTGGCCTTCCCCTTGAGCGTAACGTGTGTTCGAGCTGAAGTCGAACGGCGGACTGCGAAACAAACCGGTCGCTTCCATAGGGTTGACCCTTTTTCAAACACTTTCGAATCGCCCGTTCTTCGGTTTCGTTTTGTGTTCGATTCACCATCGCCACCCAG
>JBBQSE010000209.1:0-13377 GCA_038214195.1 Planctomycetales bacterium | reverse complement strand
GCAGATAGTAGCGGCCGTCCCCTTTGCGAGTCAGAGCTTCCAGAACTTCGTCGTTCAAACCTTCGGCGCTGATGCCCGCCGCATCAAATGCGATGCCTGTACTTCGCATTGTCGTTACCATGTGCGACAGACTTTCCGGGTCGGCATTTCCCAGATTGACTGCACCGTCGGTGAGCAAAATAATGCGGTTTTGTGCGCCAGGCGTTTGTTGCTCGCGTGCTTTTTCAAAGGCCAGTTGCAGGGCTGCTTCAATATTGGTGCCACCTTCACTGGGTAACTCGTCAATGAGGCTGACAAGTTTTCCCGCATCGGCACCACTCACTCTATCGGCCAGCAGACGCGGTTGTCGTGCAAAGCTGATCAGCGTGACCTGATCAATCGGTGTCAATTGTTGAGCCAGCAAAGCAAAGGCTCGGCGGACAGTTTGCTGACGATCGGTCCGTTCCATCGAGCCGGAATTGTCCAGCAGGAACGTCAATCTCAACGGAGTGTTGTCGGCACGTCCCGCGGCCGCCGTTCTCATGGAGACGCGCAACAAGTTCCGCTGTTGGACAAAGGGATGAATCGATTGTTCGAGATTGCAGGCAACCTTGTCATCTTTGCCGGGCAACGGATCGCCGTAATCGAAAGCGTTGACAAATTCTTCAATGCGAACGTTCCCCGCCTCCGGCCATTCGCCACGCCCAAGTGCCGCGAGCGCCAGTTTGAAAGACACGTCGCCCACATGCAGGGAGAAGGTCGAGAACGCTTCGGCTGCCGCGGACTGTTCATTGAGACCAGCGGGCGCCGCGATTCTTTCTAACGTGGGCCGCTCCATGGATTTGGAATCGTCATCCAGCCGATATCTGAAACTCCGTTTGTTGAAGCCATGGTTCGACCCGGCCAAGAGGCTGGACTGAAGTTGCAACTCAACTAGTTCATCTTCCGGGACATACAAGTGGTTTCCGGAATGGTAACTCAGCAGGGGCTTTCCGTTTTTTGCGGGCTTATCGCTCCAGGTACCATTCGCCAGCCTCAGTGTCGGCATCGCATTTAAAAATCGGTCAGGAGTCTTCCCGCTATTGATCGTAACACTGCCGGAGCTTGGCTTTGCTTCACTCTGTTTCTTGAAGCCCTCTTCGTCGCTATCGGCACCTGGGGCTTTTTCCAACTTGTCTAGCTTACTCAATGGAGCTGGTTCACCTGCGGGACTTTTTATTGCACTCGATAGAGATGAGTTGAAGCCGTCCACGACAGGCATTTCAACGGCGAATAGCGTCTTGTCCTGCTCGCCTGCCGCAGGCGCTTTGGATCGGACCAACTTCTGGGGGCCCGAATCATCAAAATGTGCGACGTCTTTCTTCTTGTCTGCGATGCCCTCTGCGTCTGCGAGGATCTCTTTACTGCCCTCGTTCCACAATGGGTTCAATCCACTGCCCAATCCAATTCCGCTCCTGGCAATTGCGGATTCGCCAGCGCTACGCCCCATGTCGCGACCACCGCGGCCGAACAAACTCATATCCGTTTGTTCGCCAGCACGTTCCGTGTTTCCGGCGACGTTAACGTCTACCATGAACTTCAGTTCGTTTCTGAATTGCTCGCCATCAATCCTGTCTCCAGCAACCGGTGCAGCAATGTCATTCTCTGACAATCGACGGCCTGCTACATCGCCCGCCCGCGACTGTCCCTGAGCCTGCCCCATTTCAGGCATTGATGCCTGAGATTCAACGTCGTGGATATTGAAATCGAAATCGACCCCTACCCTTGACTTTCCTTCCGGTGCATCCACATCAGCAAAACCATACCATCGCTTCTCATCGACGATGCCCGGAGTTGGCAACGGAGTCTCTGATTCACCACGCCGAGCACTTTCAGTCGCTGGTTCTCGCCATCGCCCATCGACAGCAAATGCTGCAACATCAGGTACATTCGCCGATGGGGGCGATTGTCCATTGGCAATGCCGTCGCCGCTCGGCAACGTCAACCCGAGTGCCGGTGTGCTCGGTGATTTTGTTCCGCTCTCTATAGCTCCTGAAAAAGACTCGCTGATGTCACCATTCCTATCACTTGGGCTGGCGAAACGGGGCATCATTCGGTCGAAGTCGTCCTGAGGGGAAGTTACATCGGCAACTGAATCCAGCCCGGCAATTAGACTCTGATCCACAGGACCATCGCTCTTGACATCATCACTTTTCATACCCTGGCCGAACCATAAATCACGATTGTCCGCAACGAATCCATTGGCAGCCACGGCCTCTGGTGCGGACGTTGGCGCGCTTTCCATTGCGGCGGTTCCACGATCCTGTCTTTCCCATGTTTTGACGTCGGATTGAAGGACTGTTTCCAGAGGCGGTTCGAATTCGGGGTTAAGTGAAATCGAGTTGAGGTCATCGCCAAAGTTAGTTTCGCTCGGAAGAATTGCGTCCGCTCTCAGCGCGTCTTGAATCGTCGATAGAGCCACTATGGACTTCGCCCGGCTTTCGCTAAACAGCACAGATCCTCTCTGAGGAGAAGTCGTCTCCTGGTCGACCATTCCTGCATCAATCATAAATGTCAAATTCGGCCCATCCGACAGTTCACGGCCGAGACGGGCGTCACGCCTTGTGAACTCCGAGTAAAAACCGGAAGACGCCTGCTCATCGGAGAAGAACGACGGAAAAACCATCATGCCTGCAAAACCAGCGACACACACACCTGCGGCCACTTTGACCAGAGTCCATCGCAAACTCCGTTTGGAAGACACTCGCTGCTGAGCCGACGACTTGAAAACCTCTTTCACTGCCTGAACTGCGGCCGCCTGAACCAGCGGTTCGCCTCGAATCACAGCAAGCACTGCGTTGCGTTGCTCTGCCGGCAGTTTCCAGTCCTCAGCCGGTGCTGCAAACTCGCCCGCTCCAAGATTCTGTAATGATCCATTCACGCGTTGCATTCTCAATTTGAACGCCGCCAGTTCCGGTCGCAACTTGATGAGGCGATTCAGTTCTTCACGTTCAAAGTCGGACGCTTCGCCCAAGACGAGAGCCACAATGCGAGCTTCGAGTTCCGGTTCGATCTCTGGATGGTTTGGTTCTTCGTTCATGAGTTTTCGTCGAATCCGAGCCTCCGCAGTTTGCCTGCCAGCTCTTTCAAAATATGGTGCAGTCGATAGCCGACGTTGCCGATGCTTTGTCCTGATTCCGTACTGATGTCGCGATACTTAAGGTCATCGAAGTATTTCAACTTCACAAGTTCCCGATCGGACTCGCTGAGTTCTTCTAGGCTTGCCCGCAGCGCACTGATAGCTTCCGTATGCAGATGCAAAGCTTCCGGCGAATCTTCGTCAGTCAATGGAGCCTGCAGGTTGCTGTCGTCCTCGTTGAGGACTTCCCGTTTCGAATCGCGAACATGGTTGTATGCTCGATTTCGCACGCTGCGGAACAACCACGCTTTGGGAGAATCGACAACATCCCATTGCGTGTGAAGTTGCAGAAAAACTTCCTGCACGATCTCTTCAGCCACCACGCGACGACCAACCAGTGAAAACGCATAACGCAGCAGAGGAGTCTCTTCTGAATCGAACAACGCCTGAAGCGTGAGTTCGCTCTCGCCCGTGGCAACAGTCTTGTTGGCTCGGGGAGTCGGTTTCGACATGTGTCTCATTTGCAGCATGTGGCTGGTTGGCATCACGACCGGCATCCTCTCAGGGTGCAAGACCCTTTGAGGCGTGGTTTCTTAGATAGTTTCCACAATTTTTCCAAAATCCGTACAATTCGCAGCGAATTTAATGCGATTCTCGTCGCTCATGGGCTGTCGCTGAACTTTGTACTTCCACCCGGCAAACTTTCGACAACAAATTGCAGAGAAGCCGTACGGTGCGCGGTTGATGGCATGGGCTAATAATAACGACCGGTTTCCCTCAGCGGCGTCCAATCGGGACAACGTCTTGACGGGTCAACGAACGGTACGATTGTCCGCTTCGGTCCGAGACGCCGATTATCGTATGGTTTGTGCTCTGCGCACGTCGGTGGCGCACACCGGAGCGTCGAATATGCCGCAGCGAAAAATGAAGCGAAGTCACTTTGCTCTTCGAAGTCGCCGACCGAACAGAGGATGATTGCGTTCGGCACCCCAGGCCAGTCCCCGCATCAGAGACGCTGCCGAATAGCACGCCAGCCATAGTCACTTCTGCAGCAAACGCACTTTGAATGCCTCACGCTGCGGCGGAAATTTGACCGTTGGCGTCGAAGGGCAGGGTGGCCTGCTGGCCGAGCGAGTGATGGACAAAAACGTCGCGTGACGGGAAAGGGATGGTGAGGCCGCGTTCGTCGAAGCCAAGTTTGATTTGTTCGATGAGATGGAATTTCACGGCGTGATAGTTGCTGCTCAGCACCCATGGTCGCACGACGAAGTTGACGCTGCTGTCGCCGAGTTCTGAGACGGCCACAACGGGCGCGGGCTTAGTAAGGATGCGAGGGTCGGACTGCACGACTTCTTCGAGGAATCGCCGCACGGCGCGAAGGTCGTCGTGGTAACTGCTGCCGATGACCAGGTCGATGCGGCGCTGAGGTTCGGCGGAAAGGTTGCGGATGGTCGCTCCTGTGATTGTTAAATTCGGGACAATGATGCGAACGTTGTCGGGCGTCGTGAGGATCGTGTTGAAGATCTGCACCTCGACGACATTGCCGGACACGCCGCCAACTTCGATCATATCGCCAACTCGAAACGGCTTGAAGAAGACCAGCAGGGCTCCGGACGCGAAGTTTCCGAGCGTGCCCTGCAGCGCCATTCCGACGGCGAAACCAGCGGCGGCCAGCACGGCGGTGAGCGATGTCGTATCGACTCCGAGACAACTCAGAGACGCAATGCACACGGCACAGAGCATCAGGACGTAGGCCACGTTGCCAATGAAACCCATCAAGGTCTGATCGACGCGCGCCTTCTTCGAAGCGCGAACAAGCATCCCGGACAAGAACCGGGCGAGCATCCGTCCGACAACAAAGACGACGATCGCGGTGACGACTTTGGGTCCATGCCGGAGAGCGAAGTCGGTCACCGAATTCAGATCAACGCTGGAGCGAAGTTTGATCCAAAGGGCGGGCAGAAAATCCGCTGTGGCCTGTGGTTCATTCGCCTGAGCCAGGACGAAGGGACAAAAGTTGTCTACAAGACTTCCGGCAGAAACTGCGACATGATTGGTCAGCACAACAGCGTCGAAGGGTTGAATCATCCGTGACACCCGATAGAGCAGGAGTAACTTGTTAAAAAATGCAACAGAACTGAACGGCAAGTTGAAAATTTGCCGTAGGGACGGGCACTTCTGCCCGTCGCGGGCCGTGACGGGCAGAAGTGCCCGTCCTACAGCGCGTGGACAACAGTATAAATTGATCTGTGACATCAGGTAAACGTGAGTGTTCCGGTCAGGAATATCGATTGCTCGCCAGAGAATCTGGGCAGGCTGTATGCGGAACGCGAAAAGAATAATCCTTAGAAGATCGAATGCCGATTGAAACGATGCCGGTCGGGCTGCGCTCATGGAAGAGTCACGCAGTTTTTTCCGCTGAGACCAGTAAGTCCCAGCTTTTGCCGGAAGACACATCACCAAGAGAAACAGGGTTCAAGCCATGGAACGGCTCAGATCCGCATATCTGCTCGCAATGGTCGCAATCGCCGCGCCATTGGCATTCGGTCAGCAGTCACAGCCAGTCCAGCAGACAGGCACGATCGCGGTCATCGGCGATGTCGCCCACTGCGACAACTACCCAATTCCCGTTGGGACCTCGCTCTCAATCCAGCAGGCGGTACGAAAAGCCGGACCGCTTTCTGACATGGTTCAGGTCAAAGTCATTCGGGCCGGACACGAATTGGCTCAGTGGACACAACTTGTTTCCCCCGCGTCTTTGGACAACGGTGAACCTGTTACAAACGGTGATGTACTGGTCGTACAGTCTCTGTCTCCGCTGACGGTCGGCGTCCAGAAAAATGCCGCATTGCGAACAGATACCAGTGTGCTGGTCCTGGGACTTGCGCCCGGTGTTGTGATTGGTGACGTGCTGCAGCAGACGAATAATCTGCCGATCGCTGACGACCAACTGAAAGTCATCTCCCGTTTTCAGGGACAGAAACCAATCGATCGAGCGGAGTTGCATCTTCCAATTGCCCATGGTGACGTAATCTCCATTTCCCTCGGCAATCAGACGGTACTCAAAGGCTTTGGTTCCATGTCGCCGACGTTCTCAGAATGGAAGGGCGCGGCGGTTCCTGTGGCCCGCGACCCATTCACCCCGAACGTTACAACGCCGGGCAGGGATACGACTGAGGGTGCTCAATCGAAGCCCGAGCCGTTTCAGTTTCCGGCATTTCCGGCTGATCCCATGATTCTGCCGGTTCCCGATAGTGCGACATCGGCTTCGCCTGGAGACACCAACGGTGCGACGGCAAACGACATTGTTTCCGCCTTGAGTGTCATCCCGCCAGAAGACCCTGCTGACGCCCTGCCTGCGGACAATAAGATTCGTTTTGTTTCGGACCAGGCAACGATTGCACCCGCTCCTCTGATGGAGACAACTCTCGATGCGGCACCGAATACCTCTGCGATGCTGATCCCGTGGAATCTGCTCTTCATCGGTGGACTGTTGCTGGCGGGAACGCTGATTCTCATGGGAATGGTGAGATCAGATACAACAGATGACCGCATCATCGGTGCAGACGCAATCTCGCAGCGAACTATTCTTCAAGCGCCGCTGCGGCAGTCCGATGCCGCTCGAAACGTGCCGACAGCCAAGGCCTCAAACACCACGGCGTCAACAGCCGTTCAGGAGACGCCGACGGCAAAACTGAAGGATGCGGAACCAGCGTCATCGATACCGAAGGTCGAGCAACCGGAAGTCGGTAAAGTATCTTCTCTGGTTCACGAAATGAAATGGTTCAGCACAGACTGGCACGGTCGCGCGGTTACAACCCCGGCGTCAACAGCGGACAATTCTCAATCGCAAAGTCCCGCCACCTTCGCCACAGAGACCGTCGTCCCGAAATCAACCGTCGTCCCGCAATCAACCGTCGCGGCGAAATCTACCGTCGCGGCGACAGTTGTCCGGCAAGCCACGCTGCCCGAGCTGCCGATCACCGTAACTTCAGTTGCTGCGGCTTCAACGTCTGACGCAGTCGCTGAAATCAATCCGCGCGAAAACGCATTGGCTGAAGGCGTTTCAGACTGTCCGATCCGGGAATTCGCGTCACAGCCGAGGCTAACCACCGAATACGAGGCTGACGACACTGAGTTGTCGCCACCTCAGGCCGACAGAATTCAGATGGTGACAGAAAGCAGTTTCTCCGATCTGGAAGACCTTCTGCAGAACCGCTTGCCGATTGATCTCTGTGAAACTCAGCTTCCATTGCGGGTGGCGTTGTTTGGAAAACCGTTGGGACCACGACGACTGCGCATTGATGCGGCACACACCGCTGTCCCCAGTCCGCACATGAATCTTGCAGCCGACAAACCACGCGAGGTCCCTGTGGCGGCGACAGTCAGCCGTACGTCTGAGGCACCGAACTCGGATTCGACCGCCGGGAGTCTGGATCGGGCTCTTCACTTTTTGCAGGAACGGACGAACCCATGATTTGCGCGATCGATTTTGGCAGCTGCCGGATTCGCTCTGTATTCCGCAATCCGCAGACACCCGAACGTCTCAGCATGTACTCGGAGCGGTCGGAATATGCGATGATTTCCAAGTCGTCGCAACATCAACAGACCATCGAGGCTCAGCAAATTCCGTATGCGGAATGTGACCAGTCGCTGGTTGTCTATGGCAACCACGCGACGAATGTTGAGTGGCTGAGTCGAGTTCCCAATGCGCCCCTGTTTGCTGACGGTGCGGTGCCTTCCGACGACGCGCCAGCGCGGCAGATTCTGATGCTGCTGACGCAGTCCATGCTGCCCAGGGCGGAAGAGTCACGCAATGTTTGCGTCCTGACAATCCCCGGCGTCCGCGACGGATCGGAC
Organism: Planctomycetales bacterium; assembly: GCA_038214195.1. GTDB lineage: Bacteria > Planctomycetota > Planctomycetia > Planctomycetales > Planctomycetaceae > SXXK01. Next base: position 5,420 of record JBBQSE010000209.1, on the reverse strand, counting down.
CAGGCGCAGTCGAATGAGGCGTTTCTGTCACATCTGGTTCACATGAGCGGATTTCGGCCGTTCATTGTCAATCCAGCTGAGGCCGCGCTACTGGCAACGTGCAGCGACGCATCGTTCACCGGCCTGTGTATTGTGATGGGGGCTGAGACCACGACGATCTGCATCGCGCGGTACGGAATGCTGGTCTCGTCAGAGACACTGCCCATCGGATGCAACTGGATTGACGCCGAAATTGCCAAACATTTTGGAATCCGGGTTTTTGACGAAACCGGAGCCGGGTTTCTGGATATCGACAGCGTTCGGCAGTGGAAGGCAGATAGCCGCATCAATCTGAAACAACCTATGGGCGATCGAGAACGAATGCTGTCGCGACTTTACTCAGTCGTCCTCGACCGCGTCAGTCGCACCGTGACTCAAATGCTGGCATCGACGTCCGCACGCTCAGCGCTGCATCAGAAGAGATTTTCCGTGATGCTTGCCGGCGGGGCAGTTCAGGCGGTAGGTTTTTCAAACCTGCTGACAGAGCAATTTATCGAGCACGACATCGCGGAACGCATCCTGTCAGTCCGAATCGCGTCAGACCCCGAAACTGCGGTCGTGCGAGGTGCCCTGATCTATGGCGAACTCGAAGCCCGAGCCCTGGCGGTCGAAGAGGCCGCGTGATTCTTTCTCGTTCCAGGGCTCCAGCCCTGGAACGCACTGCACCGGAGGCTCCTGCCTCCAGTGACAATTTCGCGAGGCAGGAGCCTCGGAACAAGGACATCAATCCGCACCACGTGAATTATAATAGGCGGCAAGGCGCGAGCCCAATGGCACTTACTTTGTGTTCGTAGTCCCGCCTTCAGGCGGAAATCGGCGCAGCGGTACGTGCGAATTCCGCCTGAAGGCGGTACTACAAACGACCAACATAGACAAAGTAAGTGCCATTGGGCGCTAGCCGCCGGTGAATGCTTGAAAATCACTGGAAGAAACCGGCGGCTAGCGCCTTGCCGCTCGAGATAATTCGATCAAATCAACGAACTCTCACGAGTCCGGCTACACGTCTACAATCGATCCAGTGCTCGAACGTAGTCAACTTCCAGTCGCGAGATATCACCAAAGGCTGACTGAAAATCTTCGAGCCGGGCTTCCGGTGTATACGGCAGGACAGGATCACGTTCGCTCACGGTCCGCAGGTACTTTGCAAACAGACGAGCTCGCGCGGGGTTTTCGGACAGGAACCAGGTAATTCCCCACGCGGCGCTGTAAGCATCCAGCGTCTGAGTGCGAAACATTTCGTCCGACGCGATCAGCTTTGCCAGATCGCCTGGCTGACGACGCTGCGCGTATTCCCGCCGGAACCACTCGAGCCGCTCAGAATTGATTTTGTCCACTGTTGATCCGGAGCGGCGGTGATCTCGCAACCCGGGCGATTCCAGTACGGTGGCCAGTCCTTCCAGTGTCCATGAGGGCGTCTCCGCAATGCGGTTGTGAATCCCGATGTTGAAGCCCACTTGATGCGTGGTCTCGTGAATGATCGTATCAGCCGTCTCACCGGATACCGTTGATGCCGGTGACCCGGACTGGAGACTTACAAACGACGCACCAAATGCGTGCGGATCCGACCCCGACGAACCCATTGCTGCCATGAGAGTGTTCTCAATCATCTGCTGGCCGGCATCTGGCGTCAACCGCGCGCTCTTAAGAAGCTCCGGAGTATCGTACAGCGCGACGCGGTTTGTACTTCGCAGGTAGTATCCACGCAGACCTTTGTTCCACGCAACCTGATCCTGCTCACAATACTTCTTAAAATCTTCCTGATTCCGCAGCACGATTGCCACCAATGGTGTCTCAGGGTCAGACGTCTGAAAACCGCGAATCGAGTAGAAAGAAACAATCTCGTTATAGTAGTTTTCAAACAGCGCGGCATGATTTCGACTGCGGCCTCGCTCACCGCACACAACGTAATGTTTGGACGTGGCGACTTCGTACCCTGATCCCAGTTCAGCCTCCAGCATCCTGCGAAATTGACTTTGCGACGCTGGTCGAAATTTTTCCGCCACAACCTCAAACGACTTCAAACTGTTGATCGGTAACTGAATCTGACAGCCGAATTTATCGACGATAAAACAGTCCTGAGGCGACCTCGCGACAACCATGCCCGTGTAAGTCTGCGTGCCGTCCGAAACTTCAATCATCCGGGGCGAGTTACCGGCGATGACCGAATTCATGAGAGTCAGAGCCATCATCGCTGACAGAGTTCCTGATACCAATCGGCATCCGCAGCGAACATGATTCTGAGTTGAGTTTTTCTGAGTTGGCATCAGTGTAAATTCTGTGAGATGTTGGAATTCAGATGTCTCTCTTCAGCAGTTCCGTCCGTTGGAATTGCCTCCTGCGCATCCTTCACGGATTCAGCCACAGGCACCGGTAGCCTGGCCCTGAATTACAAACACGAACGCGAAAAACTGCGCAAAAACGAACAGGTGCGGCGATGTGCTGCAGCACAAACCGAATTGCATCCTGTGTTGACAGTCGTGTGATTCATTCCGGCAACACGGTCGTGCATTTTGCCGCCACAGGCAGCACAAATCGATGCCGTTTCTCCACGCGATGTTGCCCGGAATCAACAGTCACGCTGGATGTTGCCAAAAGGCAACACGGGGACTTTGAGTAACGTTTTTACTCCCCCCCAGGATCACTGTGACAAACCACGATTGAACTGCTATCATCAACAGTCAATGGCTCAAGGCGATTTATCGGAACACTCAGCCGGAATTTTTGATGTCAGACCGCATCAGAGTCACCTGTTCATTTTGCCAGCGGCACATGTCCGTCCCCGCATCTGCGGCAGGCAAGAAACTGGGCATCATCGCCCTTGGCAAAGGACTTATGGGCCGCAAATGAAAGCGACGGTTCTCAGACGCAAATTTTCACAGGAATTCCCTGGCTCGTCGCCGGGTTCCTCGAACGAACGGTCGCCGCCCGTTATAGTTCGTCCCGTCTCGCTGGAGATCCATTTCAATCGACTCCTTGAATTTGATCGAGTTCCATGAAGATTCATGAATATCAGGCCAAGCAATTGTTTCGCGCGGCTGGTGTGGCGGTGCCGCAGGGGATTGTCGCGAAGACTCCGGAAGAAGCGGCGGCGGCATTCACGACTTTGGGCGGCCCAATCGCCGTCGTTAAATCTCAGATCCACGCCGGTGGCCGCGGTAAGGGAACGTTCAAAGAAGCTCCGACGCAGCGCGGCGTTGTCCTCGTCAAGTCCGCTGCAGAAGCCGCCGAAAATGCCGGCAGGATGCTGGGCAATACTCTGGTAACGATTCAGACGGGCGATGAAGGCAAGCAGGTGAGCACCCTGTTCGTCGAACAGGGACTGAAGATCGCCCGCGAATTGTATCTGGGCATCGTTGTCGATCGCGAAATCGGTGGCCCCGTGCTGATCATGTCCTCCGAAGGCGGCATGGAGATCGAAGAAGTCGCGAAGCATTCGCCCGAAAAAATTATTGCGGAACCCTTTGACGCCATTGCCGGGCTCTATCCGTATCAGGCCCGCAAGATGGCGTACGCGCTGGGACTGGATGCGACAGCCGTTCGCAGTGCCGAAAAATTCCTGCCGCAGATTTGCCGATTTTTTGTCGCTTACGACTGCAGCATGGTAGAAATCAATCCGCTCATTATCACCGAAGACAGCCAGATGATGGCGCTCGATGGCAAAGTGACATTTGATGACAATGCGTTGTTCCGTCATAAGGATGTCGTCGCCCTGCGAGATCTATCAGAAGAAGATCCGGCAGAAGTGCGAGCGTCCAACACGGGGCTGAGTTATGTGAAGCTCAACGGCAACATCGGCTGCCTTGTCAACGGAGCCGGACTGGCCATGAGCACCATGGACCTGATCAAGCTGCACGGCGGCGAACCCGCGAACTTTCTGGACGTGGGGGGTGGGGCGAATGAAGATCAGGTCACGGAAGCCTTTCGGATTATCCTGTCGGATACAAACGTCAAGGCGGTCCTGGTCAACATCTTTGGCGGCATCATGAAGTGCGATGTGATCGTGGCGGCATTACTGAACGCTTACGAAAAGGTCGGCTTCAATGTACCGCTGGTAGTCCGGCTGGAAGGCACCAACGTCGATAAGGCTCGCGAAATGCTGAAAGCCAGCGGTCGCGACATCATCGCCGCCAGCGACCTCACCGATGCAGCTCAAAAAGTAGTAAAGTCACTTGGCGTTTAGTTCACCATCTCCCTTCTCCCTCTGGCAGGGGAACTGTTGTTTTAATCCAAAATTGTGAGCGGCAAGGCGCTAGCCGCCGGTGTTTTTCAGGTTTTTTTATTCAATCACCGGCGGCTAGCGCCTTGCCGCTCATTAAATCAACAGCTCCCCAAGGTGGCCGCAGGCCGGATGAGGGGGGTTCCAAGATTCGATTTCAAGTTCTAACCTCGCGAATTCAAACCGATGAGCATTCTTGTATCAAAATCAACGCGTGTGATCACTCAGGGGATCACGGGCACTTCAGGTCTCTTCCACAGCCAGCAATGCCGATTGTACGCCGCCGAGTGTCAGCCGGGTGTTGACGTCTTCGTGGGCGGCGTGACTCCCGGCAAGGGCGGCACAACTGTTGACGGATTTTCCGTCTTCAACTCGGTCATCGAAGCCCGTGAAAAGACGGGGGCAAACACCTCCATGATCTTCGTGCCTCCGCCATTTTGCGCGGACGCAATTCTCGAAGCGGCAGATGCCGGGATGGAACTGATCGTCGCGATCACCGAAGGCATTCCGGTGATGGATATGCTGCGAGTCAAACGCGGTCTTGAGAAATCGAAGTCCCGGTTGATCGGCCCGAACTGCCCCGGCGTGATCACACCCGGCGTGGCAAAGATTGGGATCATGCCCGGCTACATTCACACACCGGGCACGATCGGTATCATCAGCAAGAGTGGCACACTGACCTATGAAGCGGCATGGCAACTGGGTCGAGTCGGCCTCGGTCAGAGCACAGCCATCGGCATCGGCGGTGACCCGATCAACGGCACAAACTACATCGAGTTGCTCGAACTGTTCGAAAACGATCCCGGCACCGAGGGCATCCTCATGATTGGAGAAATCGGTGGTAGTGCGGAGCAACTGGCCGCAGAATACATCGACGCTCATGTCAAGAAGCCCGTCGCCGGCTTCATCGCTGGCCAGACGGCACCTCCAGGAAAACGCATGGGCCACGCTGGTGCCATCATCTCCGGTGGCGGCGGCGGTGCCGCTGAAAAAATCGCCGCCCTCCGTGCTGCGAGAGTCATTGTTTCCGACAGCCCCGGCGGAATGGGTGATGCCATGAAACAGGCGATGAAGAAGTAGTTGAACTCCTTCGTGCTGCGTTCAATCGCCTTTCGCGATTGTCTCCGAAGCCACGAATAGGCACTGGCTCGGCTGCGCGACAAAT
>JBBQSE010000208.1:0-13388 GCA_038214195.1 Planctomycetales bacterium | reverse complement strand
GTCAACCGGGCGAAGGTCAACCGGGTGAAGGTCAACCGGGTGAAGGACAACCGGGTAAAGGACAACCGGGTAAAGGACAACCGGGTAAAGGACAACCGGGTGAAGGACAGCCGGGTGAAGGACAGCCGGGACAAGCCGGCCAGGGTAAGTCTGGACAAAGCGGGCAGAAATCTTCCGCTCAGCAACTGGCGAAGGCGGCGAAGGCACTGCAGAGCGCGGCTGGCAAGGCTCTGCCGAGTCAGTTTTCGCCTGGTCAGTTGAATTCTGAGCCAGGCAGCGCCGACGGAGATCCGAAGGGCGAAGGAAATACTGCGGAATTCGATGGGCAGAATCCCGATGCCACGCGGCGCAAGTCGAACCGTCGGGAGTGGGGCCAATTGCAGGATGGCCTCGACGCCGACGTACGCGACGGCGGCAAGGAAGTTCTCGACAGCGAATACTCAGAACTCATCCGACGCTACCGCCGGGATTTGGCTCGCACGGGGCAGAAATCTGCCAAATAGGGACCGTTGCTATCGCACTTTAAGGCGATCGGCAGAACACGCTTTACCACCAGAAGCCCGGCTTCTGCGAGAAGCCGGGCTTCTTTCCCGGTATGAAACCATCTGCCGCTCGCCTAACAACAATTGTCCCGAACAATTTGTCTTGCGACCCCCAAATCGCCAGTGATTTATTCAGCGATCCTCACCTCTGATATATCGGCAGGAAACCTTTATCGAGTTGCAGCATAATGCAGTTGAGAGACGTCACGTAGACGCTGCCAATTTGTGGATCCGCCCAGCCTCCTCCGGACTGCATTTCGCGCAGGAGTTTCGCGTTGAGTTCGTCGCGGTATTTCGTCCATTCTTCACCTCCCGTACGATAGACGACCTGCGAAAAATAGAAGTGCATGTAGTGCCAGTGGCCGCTGCTGGAGGCGATCGATTTGTCCGGCCAGATTTCTTGTTTGCAGTATTCTCTCATGCGTTTGGTGAGTTCGGTATCGTATTCTCCCGCGTTAAACATCGCAGCCAGGGCGGCAGCGGTGATTGGCGGGCGTGAGCCTCCTCCTCGAATGCTGTACTGAACGCCGCCATTGCTGTCTGTGCATTCGTCGATGTACTCTTTTGCCCGGTCGATAATTTCCTTTGAGACCGGAATTCCGGCGTTGCGACAGGCTCGCAGTCCCTGCACCTGTGTGATGCACGTTGAACCTTCGTCAAAGTCGCTGCCTTCCTTTGCGGAGACATATCCCCAGCCCCCCTTGCTGGTTTGAGCGTCGGCACAGAATTGCACGGCACGGATGAGCACTTCGCGAATTTCTTCGCGTCGCGGTTCGTCTTCCTCTTCGCCGTAGACCTGGCTCAGGAAGAGCATCGAGAAACCATGACCGTATGTGTAGTGATAGTCTTCACGAAAGCCGATCAGGCCATTTGGGCGGCTCATCGACAAGATGTAATCAACTGCCAGGCGGATTTTTTCCGCGTACCGACCGCTGGTCGTTGTTGAACCTTCCGCCAGCATCGCGGTTCCCACAAGAGCAGTCATCGCCACTCTGTACTGACCCTGATTCGCTTCCCAATTCCCCTGTCGCTTCTGCACTGCGGCCAGATTGTCCAGCGATTGACGTACGGCGGTATCCACCTGCTCGTCCGCGCGACTTTTTGGTGAAGACGCGAAAGCGATTGCTGCCAGAAGTGAAACGATGGCTCGGCGTGGATGCGGCGAATTGAAAACGGTTTGCATGGTTTTGATTTACTTTAGGTTTGCTAAATGAAACTTATGGAACCACATTCATCGGCCCCGTCTGCGATTCAGGCTCGGGGAACGTGCGTTTTACAACCTGCGTGCTTCGGGTTGGTAGTGGACGAGGCAACGAGTCCTTCTGCTTTTACTGACGCCGAGGACTCGTCGCCTCGTCCACTACCAGAAAGTGACGCGGCGACTCAAGTAATAAATCGCACGTCCCGAGAGCCGACACAGCCTTTGCCGGTGGCGTTCGCCACCGGAATGTGACATACACATTTCTGAAGGCCCGCAGGGCCGACACAACTCACATCGTTACAGTCGTTGCTGCTGTGTCGGCCCTCCGGGCCTCTTGGTGCCGCACTCACTCGATCCGGGGTCTCACGACCCCGGCAGAGGTTGTGCCAGCCCTCCGGGCCTGAAAAAAGAGAGTCGCAGAAGATCTGTACGGCCAACGAATTCATAATCCATCCCCTTAGTTGGACAGCGCCATTTTTGGCGGAAACCGTGCATTTTTGCAGCCCGAAGCGTGAGCGAGGGATTGTGCCTAACTCGTTCCCTCGCTGACGCTTCGGGCTACTACTTCGGATAAAGTGGCGCTGTCCAATTAGGCAACTCCTCGCCTATGGCGCATTGGATCCGGTTAAACATAAAACAATCAGTGACATCCCGTTAAAACGACTTTGCTGGATACGCGCTGATCACAACGTTGCCGTCTTCCAGCACGATTCGCAAATAGCGACATTCGGGGTTTCGCTGGCGCTTGCCTTCCGAGCCGCCCACGTAACCGATTTTTCGTCCAAGATTCACCGTGTAAACAAGGCGGTCATTTTGTTCCTCGCTGCGCACATCTCGACCGCCTTTCAGAGCTTTCAGATAGGCTTCGTCGATTGTAGCGAGAATCTTGTCGCGGTCGCCGTCAAAAACGCCGTGGACGGCCTTGGAGGGATCATCTTTGGCATGTTGCATGACGTGCCGCAGTCGATGACTGTCCGCGCTGCCGGGAACGTAACGCAGCCCGGCAGTGGATTCGAAGACGTTGTTGCGGATCTCGCGCAGTTTCCCGAGCGGCTGTTCGGATTCGGTTTGAGGAAATTTTGTCGCGGAGGATGTGGTTTCTGCTGCTGACGTTCTGGGTGAATCGGTCTGTTCAGCGATTCTGGTATTTGACGGCTCGGGCGGTCTTTCGGTGTCGCGAGGCTCGGAGCGATCGACTTCTGCGACGGGCGGCTCAACAACATCGCGGATAACGACGGGGCCATGGGATCCAGATTGCTTCGAGGAAGTGGTCTGGTCCGCATTCTGCCCTGCGACAATGTCAGGCGCGTTCGCTTTTCGTCCATCCAGCCATGCCTGAATTCTCGGCTGAAGGTAGAAAATCGCCACGAGCGCCACAAACGCCAGCACCTTGCCCCACAGTTTTCGTCGTTGCGCGAGCGTTGCAGCGTCCGAAGACGTTTGCGACATCTGTAAACTCCAGGTAAAAGCCGGTGCCTCGATGGTTGTTCCGGGTCTAAAGAATCTGCCAAGTCCAAGATTAAGCGTGCCATGATAGCCCGAAGCGGTAGAATGCACAGCCTGAGAAATCGTTCGAGTGTGGAAACCGTGCGTTTTTGACATGGTGGCACACGATCGGGCAGCGATTGTTTTCCCTGCAACCTGGCATTGTGAGGACACGACTTCCCGCAGAGGGGCGATAGTTTGTATTCTGCTTTGCGGGAGAAACGGCCCAGACCGGTGACTTCCAGGAACCCGAAACTGAATCAGCAAGGTCAACTCGATGTTTGGTTTGTCAATAAGTTCTCGTGCCACTTTAACCAACCGTGTGATCGGTTTGCTCGTCGCAGTGTTCATGATGCCAGCGGCGGAGGCCCAAAAACAGTCTGGCGGTGTGCTTGACGGGGCGGCACTTTTCGGAAACACCGCCCCTGCCGTTGATGTGGAGATTTCCACCGTTCTGAAACGGGTCGGTGACGGCCAGACGGAAATTCAGGTCACAGCATCCGTGCCCAAAGGCTATTACATCTATTCGATGAATCAGTCGTTTTCAGGGGCAACCACCATCAAATTGCTGGATACAGATTCGCTGAAGGCGAACAAGCTCGACTGGCGGGCAGATCGGGAACCAAAGGTCGTTGTCGATAAAGACCTGGGTGAGACCATTGAAAAATACTTCGACCGCGTGACATGGAGTGCTGTCCTGCAGGGGACTGCCACGAACGAGACAACGGTCACTGGAAAGCTGAACGGTTTGTTTTGCTCATCCCCGGAATCAGGGACCGGAGAATGCATTCCGATCTATGATCGCAAATTCACAGCCATGCTGCTGGCAGATGTGACGCCGCCGTCGAACTTATCCGACGCTGCGGCCGCGACGAACAACGACAAGAACCCGGTCACAGTCATCCCGAAGGTGGGTTATGGCAAGAAGACGAAGGATGGGCCGATGCGGTTTGAGATCGCTCTCACACCAGCACGCCCTCAGGTAGGTCAGGAAGTAACGCTTTCGATTCATGCGGTATTTGAAGAGCCATGGCATACGTTCGCGCTCGATCAGAATCCTGACATGGCGGGCGAGCCGACCGTCATTGAATTGCCAGAGATCCGAGGACTGGAACCGATTGATGGCGAGTTTGTTCCATCCGCCGCACCAGACGTCGAACGACCTCTGGACGACATCGTGCAGCGGGTTCATCATCACGAAATCACGTGGTCGCGGCGATTCAAGCTCAGCGAGTCCACTGCCGCGATTGGCGGTTCCATTACGTTTCAAATGTGCAGCAACGGCAGCTGTTTGCCACCGTCTACTGCCGAATTCGAGCTGTCACTGACGGCTGCATCGGCGGGCTCGCCGGTAACCGATTCTTTGCCGGCACCTGGCCCGATTGCAAGTCGGGATACACCAGAGAACTCTGAATCAACAACCGAAGGCGAGACTCCGAAAGAGGGCTTTTTCGCGTTCATTCTGGCAGCCGCCGCTGCGGGATTTGTGGCCTTGCTCACACCCTGCGTCTTTCCCATGATCCCGGTAACGGTGGCATTTTTTCTAAAGCAGGAAGAAAAGCGTGCAGGAAGTTCACTGAAACTGGCCATCATTTACAGTTTGAGCATCGTCGGCGCGTTTACGATCCTGGGGTTGATTGTGTCGGCTGTTTTTGGACCCACCAGCCTGAACAGTCTGGCAAACAATCGCTGGCTCAATCTGTTCTTTGCCGGTTTGTTTCTGTTGTTTTCATTGATGTTGCTGGGCCTGTTCGACATTCAAATTCCGTCCTGGTTACTTACCTGGACATCGAAACGCGAATCGACAGGCGGAATTGTTGGCGTCGTGTTTATGGCGTTGACCTTCACTCTGGTCTCATTCACCTGCACATTTGCTTTTGTGGGATCGCTGCTCGTTTGGGCTGCCAAAGGCCAGGTGTTTTGGCCGGTTATCGGAATGCTGGCCTTTTCAACTGCGTTTGCATCTCCGTTCTTTTTGCTGGCACTGTTTCCATCAGTACTGAAGCGACTTCCGAAGAGCGGCGGCTGGATGAACGACGTCAAAGTGACGATGGGAATTGTGGAATTGGCGCTGGTGGCGAAGTTTCTCAGCGTCGCGGATATTGGCTTTTCAGTGGGCAGCGTTCCCGTGTTCATCACGTACAACATCTTCATGGTGTCCTGGATTGTGTTGTCACTGGCTGCCGGTGTTTATCTGCTGGGCATCATTCAAAAACCGCTGGGAACGATGACTCCAACGGTGAAGATTGTGCGCAACTATTTTGCGGTCTTGTTCCTTGCATTTGCAGGGTACATCGCAGCTGGGATGTTTGTGCATAAGATGCCAATCTCAGGACTTTGGAACAACGTCGCCGCTTTTGCGCCACCGGATATCGTTGTGCGGAACACGGAAACAATGGGCTTCGTGATTTCTCATCACAAACTTGACTACGCACTGGAATTTGAAAAGGCGATCGCGGCTGCGGAGAAATCGGATCGCCCAATGTTCGTGGACTTCACCGGCGTCAATTGCGTCAACTGTCGCAAGATGGAGCGATCTGTCCTGGTTGATGAAGCCGTTTTAATGCGACTCGACAAGCTGGTTCGGGCGCAGTTGTATACAGACGTGGTTCCGGGAATTCGTGACGAATCCCTCGGAGTGCGTCTTCGGTCGATGAATCGGGAACTTCAGTCCGATCTGCTGGGTGACGTCACACTACCGTTTTACGCAGTTGTTTCTGCGGACGGCAGGACGGTTCTGTCATACTTTAAGGGGCTGGACACGTCTGGTGGCGAGGACTTTGTCAAGTTCCTCGACAAGGGCCTGAAGTCCTGGGCCGAACTGCGGCAGACGAGCGTTGCTGCCGGGGGCGGCCAGACGGGCCATTAGCGAGATCACAGCTTCATTTCTCACTGCGTGACCGATAACCTCGTTTCTCAGGCAAACCATTTCATGAAAATCGAACATCTTGCCTTTAACGTCCCGGATCCTCTCTCCATGGCCCGCTGGTATGTGGAACATCTGGGATTTACAGTCAAACGCCGGATGATGGATGCGCCCTTCGCGCATTTCATGTCGGACGACAGTGGCACAGTCATGCTGGAAATATACGGCAACACAAGTGCCGCGAAGTTGGATTTCCCGCACGTGGAACCTCCGGCGCTGCATTTGGCGTTTGTTTCAAAGGATGTGGCAGCGGATGTCAAACGACTGACTTCGGCCGGGGCCACGGTTGTGGCAGACGTACACGAACTGCCGCCCGGCGACACATTTGCTATGCTCCGCGATCCCTGGGGAGTGCCGTTGCAGTTGGTCAAGCGCCGCACGCCGATGATTTGAGGTCGGTTGCGGAGGATTCCTGGTCTGTGAATGACGGCGAAATCGGCGACTTTTGCCGACATTTCCCCCGCAAATTCCAGGGAATGTGTTGGCTGGGGAATGTTGACTCGTCTGATCACTGCATTCGTGCGTAAACTCCCGACTCGACGACGATTTACTCAACCTGTTGTAACGATCATTCCGAGTGAATGAGGTGACGGGTTCTGACCTTTGAAGGGAAGGCTGCGCACATGCAGATTTTGCCGACGGAGACAGAATCCACTTCAGGCTGGCCTAAGTTGCGTCGGTCGCATCAGTGGTCGGTATACAGCAGTGCTCATTGTAGTGGTGTTCTCGACGGTGTCCTGTTTGTCTGGTCCGCCCGGAATTAGGTAATCCCAACATGCTTTTGAATACATGGCTTTCCGTTGCTCGACGTCATTTCGGCTCTATCAATTCCCGTCGCGTCGATCGTGTGGGAAAGAGTCGCTCGCTGCGGACGGAGCCCCTGGAATCGCGAATGCTTTTGTCCAGCACACCGGTTTCGCTGAGCGCACTGGTGATCAATTCCGACAACCAGGCGGCCTATACGAATACCCTGACTGGCGCTCTGTCTGTGTCCAGCGCTCAGTTGACCGGCAAGGACTCGCTGGTGATTGAGGGGATTTCTGTATCGACGTCTTCGTTGTACGGGATCAATATCGATTTAAGCAATATCCCGCTCAAACGTCTGGCGATCGAATCGGTCAACGTTTCTCAGTACACAAGCGTGGGGCTGAATATTCAGTTGACGAATGTTACTGGTCTTGAATCGGTGGCGATCGAGGACGTTTTTGCGACAGGAACAGCCGGTGGGCTGAAGCTGAACTTCAACAATACCGACACAAAATCCCTGACGATCGATGATTCCACATTTCCTGGCATCGTTGTCGAGGCCAGAAATGGAGCGGATATTCACAATGGCGTCGTGACAGGAAACACGGTTTTCGTGTCGAAACAGGATGTCGCTGGTGTCGTGTTGAATGTCGTGAGCACTCAGCCAACACTGAATACGCCCGGTGTGATCAGCACTGCGGACGGCTTTAAAATCATCGACAATACTCAGATTGCCACCGCAAAAGGCGACGCGGTGCAGGTGAATGCAACCGGATTTGTGAATCCGACAACCAAATTGACGACCTCGAATCTTGACGGCCTGACGATCCGAAACAACACCGTCGGTACGTCGGAAGGTGCCAACGTGTCATTCCGGGCCGAGGGCGACACGTTCGTGCAGCCTTTCGTGCTGAAAAACAACGCGACTCGGGGCGAATTTTTGCAGACATTTGTGCTGGACCTGACAGACATCGGACTGCAGTTTGACGAGGATCCGACAAACGGCAAGCCATTCACCGCTGTCGCCGGCTCGGGCGCTCTCACGGGAGTTTCTTCTTCGGTCGTAAGCCCGGATAAGAAAAAGCTGACGGTGACTTTTACCGATTTCAATCCAGGGGAGTCGCTGCAGTTCCTGATTGACTTAGACCTTGCTGGCGGTATTCCGTCGTCGGTTTTTGGGAATCAACTGATTGGTGCTGACGTTTCGTTCGCTTTCAGTGGCAGCAAAAGTGTCATCGGCCAAATGGCCGGAGATCCCAACGTCGTCTCCGCATCTCAATTCATCATCGGGGCCGGCGGGACGGGAACAGGTACAACTCATGGTATTCACATCGCCGCCGCCGCGATGCCGGTGACCAACTTCCTGATTGAGGACAACATAGTCACGGGCGCTCCAGGACACTCTTTGTTCCTCGACGCGCAGACTTACAGTGACATGACTGGTCAGATTCAGGGAAACCAGTTTTCCGCGTCCGGAGGCGACGGAATTCGATTTGCCATGAAAGACAGCAACTTTAATGGGGCGGTAGACGGAAACAATATAGCGAACAATGGCGGAAACGGGATCTCGATCCTCCCAACGTCAACGCGATCCGGCCCGGTGCAGGCGGCGACGGCTGGAAGCCCCGGCAATCGCATCAAAATTACCTCTCTGGGTCACAATCTCCAAACCGGAAATAAAGTGATGCTGCAGGGGCTTGTCAATGACGACAAAACGTTGGCTTTTCCAGGCAACGGACTGTTCACTATTACGCGCCTGCCTGGCCTTCAGGGCAACGATCAATTCTGGCTGGACGGAACAGACGTCACCGTTGCCGGAGCCAAGTGGAAAGGTGGTGGAGCGTGGTACGTCCCCGATTTTCGGAATGGCGGGACCAGTGCCAATGACGCGCGTGGTTTTGTCCAGATTGACTTGAAGGCGGAGGCGGTGCCGAAGGCCGTGACAGCGGCGTCAAATACGCCGAACATCGCGATCACATCCGCCGCGCATGGACTGAAGACAGGTGATCGAATCCGGATCACCGGCGCGCAGGGCAACACTGCGGCCAACGGGACATTCACGGTCACCGTGACTTCCGCTAACGTCTTTCTGCTGAAGGGCGTCACCGGCAACGGGGTCTACACCGTCGGCGGGACGTGGGTCCCACTCACCGACTCAGCACCCAACGGCAATGTTGTTTCCAAGGGGATCCTTGGAAACACGATCACCGGCAACCTTGGGAAGGGGATCTTTTCCAACAGCGTGGTCGGAACAACTGTGCGAGCCGACGTGGCATTGAACACTGTCTCGCAGAACGAAAAGGTCGGGATTCAGTTTCAGTCGCACAGTTATGGACTGGGGACCAGTCTGCCACTGGATCCGAATGACGGAACGACTTTGCCAGCCAATCAGGATCTTGGGTTCAACATCAATATCGGCCACGAATCGAATGACCAGGGCAACACGGGCGGTGGCAATACACTGCATCAAAACGTCCAGGCTGGGATCGCGCTGGAAGCTCTGGACTACGGGACAGGCTCGTTTGAGATCTGGAACAACACGATCACTGCAACTCAGGACGACAACACTCTATCGACACCATATTCCGGTGAAGGAATTTTTGTCCGTCTCGACCGCGATCTGGTCAACACCGATACCATTTCGGTTCTGCAGAAATCCATCATCAAACAGAACGTGATCGGCGTGGACAATCTCGGCAACGAGGGTAACGGTTTGTACTTTTCGATGTCGGAGCGCAGCAAGATTCAGGATTTGGAAGTTGTGGAAAACAATTTCCTGAACAATCGCCTGGACGGATTTCACTTCGAACGCAAACTGGACGCGAGCCTGAATTCCGTCCTGGTTGAAAAGAATCACGCGACGAATAACGGCCGTGACGGATTTGATCTGTCGGCAACCAACACGGTAAAGGACCGTCTTGATTTCCTGATCAATGAAAACGACATCTCGAACAATGCCCAGTACGGTGTTCGACTCAGCATCCTGGCGGACGCTCGGGTGAATGTTCAGTTCGACCGCAATCTGGTCACGGGCAACGGGCACACACCTGCCGGCCAGGGGTTCCATCCCAATGATGGAGTGCCGGGATCAACCGGAGCGGCCGGCGGCGTCGGTATATTTGCATTTGAACAGCCGGATGTGATTTTGCACGCCGAGGACACGAAGATCGATGGGAATATCGGCGACGGACTCAGCATTGATGCCTTCATCTACGACGACGCGCTGCAGCTTGACGCGACGTTTATCAATTCAACATTCAACAGTAACACTCTCGCCGGGATACGCAATCATGGAACCGCGTTCGGCCAGTTCTCCATCACGGGATGTCATTTCGATCTGAATGGCGAAGACGGTTTTCGCAGTGTGTCCATCGATGACAAGACGGACTTTAACGAACGTCGCGTCGGCGGGATGAACATCTATGTATCCAGTCTTAAAAGCAGCTACAACCAAAATACCAAGAGCGGCATGAAACTGGGGCAGGGCGTCTCCGCAGTTCTGGGTGATGGCAGTGTTGCGAACTCGAACTCGTTTAATTCAAACGGTGAGGATGGTCTCAAGATTACTCAGACCGCCGGACCGTTTCTCCTGGGACAGAACACTTTCGACTGGTTGCGGATTACCCCGGCGTTCCAGTATGTGAAGCGTCGTCTGATTCAGGCCGATACAAACTACTTCAGCAACAACAAGGGCGACGGAGTTGATATCGGTCACTTCGCTCAGACAGAAGGCGGCAATGTTGAACAGGGAGACGAAGTCGCCGGGGACACAAACGTCGTTTTGACGAATGCGGAAATCACCAGCAATCTGGGCGATGGCGTGGAGTATCTCGCGGACAGTTGGCTGCGAATTTCTCCAGTCGTTGGCGGCGGTCAGGACGTCGAATATCCTCACATCTCCAGTCTGTCGATTACAGATTCTCAAATCGCCAACAACGGCCAGCGCGGCATCGATATTTTGAACCGGGTCGGCGAAGACAGCCGCATCTCAATTGTCAACACTCATGTTATCAACAACGGTTATGAGGGAATCTACGTCCTGAATACCGCGTCGCATTTTCAACTGCAGCGATCATCGGCGGATCCGCTGTTGGCCTACCTCGAAACGTTTACCGGCCGACCTGATGACTTCACACGATACTTCAGTACTTCGCCGGCAAAAATTCGCGAAATCAATTTCCAGATCAGCCCGAATATTGAACTGCGAGTTGAAGACAATTTGATTGAATCCAACGGGACACGGAATATTCAGTCGGTGGTTCCCGTCAACCAATCGGCGACAGCGAACGACCGAACAGGGAACGCGAACACGGACTGGACACATGATTTTGTGACTCAGACCGGAACGCTGGGTGGCTTGGTGGTCCGCGTCGGCGCGGTGGACAGCGCCGGCCGAATTGATCAGGCGAATCCGGATGAGGAACTGGGGCTCTCCGGAATTGACGCGGAAATCGTTCGCAACAGCTTCGACGGAAACATTGGTGCTGACGTCTACTTCGATAGCTTCACATCTCAGATCCCGGCCCAATCACAAGTCAACCATCACGCGAGTGACAGCCCAAATCCATACATCTGGAGTGAGGGTTACCGAGATCCGTTGTCGCGCTTCGACCTCGTCTTCCGGGACAACGTGGGGAATTCTCTTGATGTGATCAACGGATTTGCCTATCTGGATAACTGGGAGTCTGAGTTCAAATCCCGTTCCGGGAGCTCGTCCGCCCCGAATCACGCGCATTCACCGCTCAGCCCTCCCGGACCTTTGTCGCCGGACCGATTTCGAAATCAGACACGCACAACGGGCTACTTCAATTTTGTTGGAGATGTTCCAAGTTCTCAGCTCTTTCCATACTATTTGTCCACCGGTTTTTTATGGGCTTATGATGGCTGGGGGACACCGACCTGGCGTGTGGAATCCGATTTTGGCACGGCGAACTTTCCAACCGTCGATCCGACTCTGGGGTTCAGCGACTTCTACGATGTTCAGCAATTGGGAATCAAGCTGGGCGAGGAAGTCTACCAGTGGGATACCGGCAAGAACGCTCCTGGCTTTGTTGGAGTCACGCCATATTCATTACAGCGCGGGGATGTTTTCAACGTTCGTGCGAACGAACTTCCAATCGCGGCGGACTCTCTGGAAGAAAATGACAGTTTCCTCGGGGCGACTCAAATGGGGGTTGTCTCTGGACCAGGCTATTCTGTGAATGCCCTGGCGACTGGCAATTTGCTGACTCTGGAAAAGAAGGGCGATCGCGACTACTACCAGTTTACTGCAGCCGCCAGTGGCGCTTTGAGTGTCCGCCTTGGAGCCACCGATCCGCTCGGCGACACCCTGCAGTTGATGGTTTACGAAGTCGATCGAAGCATGAAGAACGCTGAAGTTCCTTTGCAAAAGAACGGCAATGGTACACCGCTGTTCGTTGCGGTGGGACCAGGTGCAAATGGGATTTTGGCATCCAACATTGTGGCGGGTCACGATTACATCGTTGAAATCCAAAGCACGGAAGCCGCGAATGTTGGTGTGCTGGCTAAGACTTTTGCCTATGGAACGGCTCGCAGCTACTCGCTGACCATTGACGCTCCAGTTGGCGGCGGCGGTATCGGTGGTTCTGGTGGCAGCGGTGGAGGCGGAGCGATCGGAGGTATCGGCGGGGCCGCGAGCGGCAACGGTGGTGGCGGTCAGGTGGATGGAGGCAATGGTCCCGTCTTCGGCGGATCGAAGCCAGGAAGTCCGACTCTGATCAGTGTCGGTCCTGTCACTCCAAGTCCGCGTTTAACCGCAGTGAACGATGTGAGTATTCAATTCAGCGAAGACGTCACGGGGTTTGACATCACGGATCTGCGTTTGACTCGAGCCGGTGTAGATATCCCGCTGACTGCCCTGAGCGTTGTTTCGGTTGATGCGACGTTGTACACGGTCAATCTTGGCAAATTGACAGGCGAGGCAGGTAACTATGTGCTGACTCTGGTAGCAGCCGCTTCCGGAATTCGTGATACTGACAACAGTCAGTTGACCGCTGGTGGCAGTGCCTCATGGACTGTTTCCAACGCAGTCACAAGCACGCTGGACACTCCGGACACGAATCCAGGCGATGGTGTCGGTCGGGACATCGGCGGAAAGGCCACGTTGCGTGCGGCGGTGATGGAAACCAACGCATCACCAGGTGACGACGTGATCAAACTGGCTGCGGCGACGTACACGTTTTCCGCTGCCGGACGATTTGAAGATCAGTCTGTGACGGGTGACCTGGACATTCGCGGCAATTTGATCATTCGCGGTGTTAATCCAAAGTCCACGATTATTGACGCCGCCCTGCTGGATCGCGTCTTCCATGTCTTCCCCGGAGCGTCGCTGACGCTCGAGAATCTGACGATCAAGAACGGTTCCAGCTTCGATGGTGGCGGGATCTTCAATGAAGGGATTCTGAATCTGACGAATGTTAACGTGATTTGCAACGTCGCCGCCAATCAGGGCGGGGGCATCTACAAT
>JBBQSE010000207.1:0-13479 GCA_038214195.1 Planctomycetales bacterium | reverse complement strand
CTAACGGGGGCCCCCGCGCGGGGTGCGGTTGCTTCGGGGTCGCTACCGACGACTTTGTGATCTTCCGCCGATGTCCGTGTTTTCCGGCGTGAGTCTGACGAATGAATCGCCGAGGAATTCAAATTCGCTTGTCCCCATTCGCCTGACAATCCCTGAGGCTGATGTCCCGATCCCTGCCTCCTGCACTGTAACACGCTCCCTTGGAAGCTCTGCCTCGACATCTGGAGGCGGGAGCCTCCGCACAGTGTGTTCCGAGGCTGGAGCCTCGGAACAAGAATGAGGGATCCTGATCTTTGGACAGATCGGGCTACACGTCGGCCTTCGTCCACTCGCCGTTGATGCGTCGCCAGATGCCGCCGGGGTTTTTGTCCTGCAGCGCTGGTGGCAATCGGTTCGGTCGCACCGCGTCGTAACTCTGCAGCATCCCGAATCGAGTGATGGACGCGGGAATGCCGACGGCTGTGAAGCCGGGATGGCTCGTTGCGGGAAACGGACCGCCGTGGTTCATCGCGGCACTTACGGCAACGCCGGTTGGCATCTTGTCGTTGATCAAACGGCCAACTTTCGTGCGGAGTGGCTTTTCGATGGTTGCATAGTCCGCATCGTCGCTGCCAGATGTATCGGAGTAGACAGCGCCAGTCAAATTGCCTTCGAGTGACTCGGCGATCTCCGCCATTTGCTTCACGGATTCTGCCAATACGAACAGTGACCCGTTGCCGAAGGCTTCGGTCTGGAAAACGGCGGGATTGGTCAGAAATTGCTTTCCTGAAACGGTAAGCAGCGTGTTCTGGAAGCAGATGCCTTTTCCGCCGCCAGGGTGCCCGCCCGTGACGAGATTCGCACCGGCATCAATCAGCGTCCGAACGCCCGTGGAGAAACTGGAACGCACGCCTTCCGCCAGCATCGTGCCAACGGGTGCTTTCGCGAATCGTTCCGCGACCGCAGCGACGAACGCAGTTCCTGGGTCACCCGCAGATATGACCACCAGCCCTGGATTTGTGCAAAACTGACCAGTGCCCATCAGACAGCTGCCAGTGAATTCATCCGCGAGTGCCGCAGCGCGTTCTTTCAGGGCCCCGGCCAAGATGAACACCGGATTGATGCTCGACAATTCCAGATACATCGGCTTTCCTGCAGCATCGGCAGCTGCCTTGAGTTTCAGCCCCGTGTGCCGTGCTCCTGTGTAACCTGACGCACCGATCCGGTGATCGGAAACCAGTCTGGCCCCGTCTTCGTGACTGGTTCGATAGATTAACTGCACAAGCGCATCCGGCATGCCGGTGACGCTGATTGCAGCGTGCGCCGCATCGGCAAAAATTCGAGTGGTCTCAGGATGACAGGGGTGTCCTTTGGCGATCACTGGATTTCCCGCCGCGATCGCCGCTGCGAAATCACCGCCCGCAATACCATTAAAAGCAAACGGGAAATTGTTGGGGCCGAAGACAACAACTGGCCCGATCGGGCCAAACATCGAACGAATTCCAGCGGCGGTATCGATCACTGGATGTCGCCAGGAATCCGACCGCGCAGCTGCAGCTGCCTGACGAAGCTGATTCGTCGTGCGCGGCAGCTCGCCGTCCTTTAAGCGTGGTGACACGGGAAGTCCTGTCTCCGCATGAGCCGCATCGACCAGCGACTCCGCCCTCGCTTCAATTTCCTTCGCGTAGCATTCCAGGAAATCCGCGAATCGGCTTCCCGGCCAGCCGCGCATTTTTTCCGACACTTTGGCCGCAGCATTCAGCGCAGTGTCGATCTCTTCCCACGGGCTGACGGGAAACTGGCCGGGGAGTTTTTCTTCCGTCACCGGGTTTACGGCCTGGAAGAACGACACTCCTTTGCTCTTAGCCCAGTGGCCATTAACAAGAACAGGCTGAACAGGATTTGCCACGAGAAAATACCTTAACTGAAGATTTGTGCGTTTAACCCGTGGTCGCAGACCAGGATCGACCCCAATGGCCTCGTGCCATTGGTGAAGATGATGGTGATGGGCGTCGATTTCTAGCTCACCATCACATTCACCGATCCGGGCGAGCCGGATGGAGTCTTTGATAATAACCTGGGACAGTCTACTCTGGTTTCTTACTTCCTTGCCGCAGCCCATTCATCGAGCATGGCCTGAATGCGAGCGGGATTGAAATCACCTGGCGCATCGTAGTCCTGATTCGCCTGTAGATCCGCCACGGTCAAGTCACGCGATGGCACGCCGCCTTCAGGCACTGTGCCGTGAGCCGTCCATACGATCGCGTTAAGTACCAGTGTGCGGAAATCGCGGTTGCCCCAGTTCCAGTGATCATGTCCGCCGGTGAATCCAAAACCACGTCCGGCGTCTTTGCGGGATCGAGCCCATGCCACGGCCTGAGGTTCTTTCCGTTCCAGAACGGCTTCTCGAACGGCTGGATTGTTACTGTGAGAACCATCGCCTCGGGCAAGGCTGCCATCCTCGTTAACCAGAGTTGAACGCGGCGGCAGATCTGCGAGGACAGGAAAAACGCCCGCGTCGTCACCGGCGAATCGCATGTGATAATACCACTCGTCATGGACGCGAAATGGCTTCACGCTGTTGGTAATCGGATGGTGCGGAAACGTGGTAAAGTTGCCCATCCAGTGAGGATTCACGGACCAGTCAGCTTCGAAGTAACCGCCAGTCCAGTCGAGAAACGCATCTCCCGAAGCACCTTTGGGAACTTCAACACCATAGTGCAGGCAAACCATACCGATGCCACGTTTTTCGAGAGCTTTCAGTCGATCCAGCTTGCTGTTGAACGGATGCCCGCCACCGCCGTCGGAATAGATCACAATCGTGTCCGCGTCATCGAGAACCGAATCGTCTTCCGGCCAGCCGTTCGTATAAACAGCTGCCGCGATTCCAAGATTCGAATTGTTCAACGCATCCGCAAGCAACATGCAGCCTGCGCGATGTTCGTGAGCGCCATAGCCGTGGCTGGGATTTCCCGCGATGAACGCAACCTTCTTGGGAGCAGGCAGACGCTTTAGCTTGATGTTGCGGAACTGAACGGTCATCGCCGGACCAACATGGGCTTGCAGAGCCAGCACGCCGACGGCACGGCGTTCAGCCTTGTCGTTATCGGTGACATCAACCGTCTGCACATCATTGATGAAGTGCTGGAAGTGGTAACCGTCAGCAACGATCCGATACTTGTTCCAGTCTTCCTTCTTGATCTTCGCCTGAATTTCTTTGGTGTCGCCGATCTGTTCGATCACTTTGACTTCAAAATTGCCGTCATTGCGAACCAATTCTGTCTTCTGGCCGCGCTGAGCAAGAATCCCCCGGAATGCTTCGCCGTAGAGGATGCCTGAATACGTGTCGCCCGCTTCAAAGTCGGCCTGATAACCACCGATTCTCCACTTGTCATCGGTCAGTTCGAAGCTGCGATACTGAATCCCGGAATTCCCCTTGATGATCTTATATTCCAACTCCAGTTCGAAGTTGTCGAGTTCGCCGCCACGCCAGATGATGAACGTGTTCTTTTGAAGCTTCTTCCCTTCTTCATCCGACGTCTTACCGGTGATCGCACCGTCCTGAACGCTCCATACCTCAGGATTACCGTCCCAGTTTTCCAGCGTCTTGCCGTCAAAAATGGTCTCCCAATCGTCCGCATGGACGGACACCGTCGCCACACAAAGTGCGGCCAGTAATAAGCAAAGTCGCTGAAGTAACATGGTTTCTCCTCGGAAGGTCAAGGGGCGTAAAAATCGCAGGTAGGCAATGCAGATGATAGCATCCGCTTCGCGATCGCAACACTGAACGCCGAATGAGATCTGGCTCCAGCGAGTCAACCTATTTCTCGTTCCAGGGCTCCTGCCCTGGAATGTACTGGTCGGAGGCTCCTGCCTCCACGCTCATCACTGGAGGCTGGAGCCTCCGTGGCAGTGTGTTCCGAGGCTGGAGCCTCGGAACAAGTATTATCTATGGCGTTTCAACATTGGTCGCATCGATCAGTCGGGCGAGGACGACGTTGCCCAGTCGCGATTCCGCAACGACCGTAGCTCCCGGCGGCACGATGCGGAGTTCCGGTCGCAGATCAGCCAGCCGGTGAATCAGCAGCAACAGCCCTTTTTGTTTGGAGGGATCGTATTCATACGCCACAAGTTTGATTTGTCGCTGCTGCACGATTGGCACCATCGACATCAGGCCCTGCAACTGAGACTGGTGGCTGACTGGTGCGACGAAGACAGTCGAATTCTCTGGCACCTGCTCCCAGAACGTGCCGTTCAAACCATCGCCCCAGTAACTCGCTTCCATTCCGAGGTGAGCGGCTCCATTCGCGCCACCCGCCAGTGGACCATACTGACACAGCGCAAAAGGTTGCAAAATCGGCGAGCCAAACGGCTGCAGTGCCAGCAGAAGTAGCAACGCGGCCTGCCAGCGCGACACGGAACGGGGGACGACAGGAATTGCTCTCTTCTTCGCGATCGCAAGTTCGCTGGCTGTTGATTTCGTCAAAGGCCGTGAGCCGCCAGGCGCTAGCCGCGGGTCCTTCCCTGTGTTTTCCAAACAATCACCGGCGTCTAGCGCCTTGCCGCTCATTAATTCAACAGCCTGTTCATCGCCTGGCAAGCAGAAGCAGCGCGCAGCCAGCAGGATGATCGATGGCATCACGATCAGAAACAGGCGATTGCCATCGTAAACCGGTGTGCCCGGCAGCGCGAATACCGTGAGCGGAATTGCGATACTCAGCAGCAGCAACTGGTCACAGCGATCGAACTGTTTCCAGCGACCACGAGCGGCCAGACAAAGCAACGTTCCCAGCGGCAGTGTGAAGAGTGTGAGCACAAACGGATAATGCCAGGGAACGTCTTTGTCCGCAAAGCGTTCGCCAAAGTACCAGCAGTAAATAGTGGCGCGTTTCGTCGTGCTGCCAAAGTAACTCAGAAGATTGTTGATAGGATCCAGCCACAGCCACGGCCAGCACGCCAGAAATACGACCATGCCGCAGACCAGCCAGCAACACAGTGGCCGCAGACTTTGCCAGCGATACTGCCTGACCGCCCACAGAAAAACGATCGGCGGCAGAAGAATTCCCTGCACTTTGGTCAGCAGCAGCAAGCCCCAGAAAACGCCCGTGATGCACGCTCGCGCGGTCGATGGCGGACCGGGACTCGTCCACCACGACAGCAGCGGCAGCATCGCCGCGATCCAGGCAAGGTTGGTCGCCGATTCCGAAGACGCAATCCGCGCGTGCCCGATCAGACTGGGTGTCGTGACCATCAGGATCGCGCCGCAGACGGCTGGAGCCCATCCATAGCGACGTTTGCAAAATTCGGTCAGCAGCAGAACGGTCACGGCAAACGCAAAGCACGATCCAAGCCTTGCCGCAGGCACGTTGTAGACTGACGAATCCGAACCCGGCACACACCAGGACGTTAACCAGTGCGCAACACCGATGGGCATCCGAGCAAGCGGGGGATAGTCCGATAAATACTTCGGCGAACCAAAGACTTTTTGAGCGCCAGCCGGAGTCAGCACCAGCGGCCCCTGTTCCGCCAATGCCTCGACAAGGAACACGCCCTGCGGGATGTTCAGCGATTCATCCGTTGTCAAACCAGGACCGAGCAGCCTGCTTTCAACCAGTCCGTGATCCACCAGCATCGTGGACAGCAGAAGCGCCGCGCCAAAGGAGACCGCAGAAATCCAGGAAAGGCGAAGCATGGCAATTAGAAGTTACCCTCTTGTGACGGAAAATGGCGAGCCGCGAGGCGTCAGTCTCCGGTTTTTGCGATTCGGTTTTTCTGTTCCGCCAGTTGATACATGTGCCAGACAACGGCGATCACCGTGAACTGCAGCAATCGCGATCAGGAATACAAAAATCGCAACGGTTTACCATACAGAAGACTTGGCAAGTAAATCGCTTCTGACACGACCCGCATTGGTCATTGCTCATTGGAAATTGGTCATTCGTTCGCGTCTTCCGTGTTGTACGAAATCAGGCTGTTCACGCGGAGAGAGGACAGTCGCAAGCGTGCATTGAGAAACGCCAGTTCGATGACGAATGCGGCTCCGACAACGTCCGCATTTTGACGCTGAGCCAGCTTCATGCAGGCTTCGATGGTTCCGCCAGTGGCCAGCAGATCATCCACCAGCAGCACGCGGTCTCCGGCAGCAATCGCATCGGTGTGAATTTCGAGCGAATCGGAACCGTATTCCAGGTCGTAGCTAAACTTGTGTGTTTCCCACGGGAGTTTCCCCGGCTTACGAACTGGCACAAATCCGGCACCAAGTTCCATCGCCAGCGGCGCGCCGAAAACGAAACCGCGTGCTTCGGCGGCCAGCACGGTTGTCACACCTGAGTCACGAAACGGCTCTGCAAGAAGTCGAATCACTTCCTTCATGGCGTCGGACGACTTGAGCATCGGCGTGATATCGCGAAACATGATGCCGGGCTTCGGAAAGTCGGGCACGGAACGAATGTAGCTCTTCAGATTCATGCGGCCTTCGTTTCATCGTCAGCAGATAACAGAATTCGTCGTCTTAAATAATAGCGTTCCCACAACGCCCGAACCGGTGCGGCAAACGCAAAAGCACAGAAGAGCACAGGGAGGGCCAATTCGAAAAAAACCAACACGACCACCAACGCAAACACCATCTGCAGAATCTGCTTTCGACTCCGTCGGCCTCGAATCATCTGATTGAACAAATGTGCGTAGCGAATTCGTGAGACCATCAGCAATGCTGCCGCCAGCGTAATCAACGGGACAACAACAACAAGAGTGGGCAGCAAATAATCAACTGCTGGCCTTAACCAGCGAACCACTTTTCCTGTGCTCACCATCTGGATTGCGATCGGAAACGATGCAACAACACCTGCGGCCGCCGGTGACGGCAGCCCGCTAAAGGAATCATGTGAATCGTCGTCGTCGGTCTCGACATTGAATCGTCCAAGCCGCAACAATGCACACCACATGAACAGAACAGCGATCGCCCACAGGATTCTGGGGAGAATGTCCAACAGAATTTGCGGAAGGTAGCTGTACGGAGCAACCAGGATCGCGTCTATCCGGTGATGGTCCGGATGAACAAGCTGAAGCATGATAAATGCCGGAGCCACTCCAAAGCTGATCGCATCACACAGGCTGTCAAGTTGCGCACCGAATTCCGAAGTTTGATTTGTGAGCCGTGCCGCACTGCCGTCGAGCGCGTCGAAGAGCATGGCCAGAAAGATCAACTTTGCGGCAGTAAACAACTCCAGTCCCTGGAAGTGATCCGGACCGACTTTCGCGGCAATCGAAATCGCCCCAAAGCCACAGGCCGCGTTGCACAATGTCAGCAGCGTCGGCAGAACGGCAAACACCTTTCGATGCCGCAGCTTGCGAGGCAAAGGAGCGGACTCCGGTTCGGGCTCGGGTTCAGACATCAAGTTTCACGACTTCGGCCACGGATATTATGGTCGACCCGCTGTGGAGTGGACTGGAATTGTCACATAAGACGCCAGCACGGTTGTTCCGGCAATGACGTTATCTCCAAGTCGAACCCGAATTTCAAGACCTTCCTCGGCTGGCAGCACAAGTTCCGTCCTTGAACCCAGTTTAATCATGCCAAACTGCTCGCCCCGCTCCACTTCGTCGCCTGGTTTGAGCCAGTTGACGATCCGCCGGGCGATGGCACCGGTGATCTGCCGGACGATGAATCCCCGGTAAGGTGCCTGGTTTTCCTCGAACATCACGGTCAGCCGCTCATTCTCGCGGGCGGATTCAGGTCGCAGGGCGTTCAGGTATTTTCCGGGTCGATATCGCAACCCAATCACTCGACCCGCAATCGGCGCGCGATTGATATGCACGTTAAAGATGGATAGGAAAATGCCGATTTTCTTTGCCGGACCACCGATGTAGTCATCGTGCCGAATATCTTCGATATCAACGATTTTTCCGTCAGCTGGCGAAACAACCAGTCCAGCGTCCGGCGGAACAACTCGACGCGGATTTCGAAAAAACCATGCAATGAGTCCTCCGATCACGGTCGCCGTGACAGCCAGCACAATGGCCAACACACGGATTGCGCCTGTCGATTGACTGGCCCACCACTGCGAGAGTCCCGCCACGACCGCCGCCGTTCCACACATCAGGAATAATTCTGCCAGGCCCACGCGAGCAAACGGAAGCTGGTCGCGCCAGGCAAACGGATCATCCTTGAGATCCCAGTACCAGCCGCCCTGATTGCGGTAAAATTTCAGGTCTCGCGGATCAAGAACTTCGTGTGGACAGGGATTGAAGTCGCCTTTGCGGCACGCCTGCATTCGCTTCACGTACCCCTTGCGAAATGTCTTCAGCCAGCAGCGGCGTACTCGTCCCCAGGCTTTTTCCAGATGGATCACAACTCCACTGCCGGGCTGAATATCCTTCAACTGCGAATCCATCGGCCACACTTCGCGCGGCTCAATCTGCACACGGCGCACGGCGGAACCTGAGGGGCCTCGAGGGGTAATGGGGGACGAAGATGATTCGGACATGGAACCGTTCAAAAGAGATCATGGAGGGTGCAAGATGCAACAGACAACGCACCGTAGCCAGCATGATCCTCGGTCTGGACCAAAGCATGGCAATGTAAGAAGAATTCAGGATCGTGCGTGAATGGATGCTCCGCATTGGATCCAGACCCGAGCACAGGTCGCACTACGCATCACTTCGGCGCTTCAGCGGTCGCACCTGCCGCCGCTGCAGGCTTGCCAGCATCTTTAATCTCGTTTGGTTTGTTGATCATCACCATGACCATCCCGGCAGTCGCGATTAGCAGTCCGACATAAAAGGCCGGACTGAGCGATTCAAATTTTTTGCCATGAGCGAAGATCGTCACCGACACAATGGTGTTGATGATCGGCGCTCCGGCGAACACGAGAGGCGCGACAATAAACGCCGCCGTCGGCCCGGCTTCCTTCACCGCGAAAATCACACACAACGCACCGATGGCACCGGCAACCCCGGCGAGGATCCCATACGTGATGCTGATTGAATTCCAATTCACCTTCGATGGGTCTTTGACAGTAGGGTCACCCTGGTAGAAGATGAAGAAGCTGGGAATCAGCACGGCGACCAGAAAGTAGGCGATCCCGACCATCAGGAACGCCCGCAGATTGCTGCCGAATTTGCTCGTCGCATCATGAACGAGCGGAACGTAGACACCCCATGACAACGCTGCTCCGGCGACAAAGGCGAGTACAGTCCACTTAATATTCATGATTCCTCTTTCGATGCGTGTGTTCAGGTGGTCGCGGGAATGCGACAAATTGACACGTATTGTAGAAGTCAGTCCCCGTTTGCAAATGCAACGACAGCGGCGTTCGTCATTTGCGAGACTCGATGTTGCCACGTTTCATTGATTCTGATTGCCGCTTCACGCTCGCCACAGTAGACTGTTAGGCCGTCAGGAAATGCAGCTTCTCCCGCTAAAGGTTAACGATTTTCCCGGAAAACAAGGCATTTTAATGGTTGCGCGGCGTTTTATGCTGAACCCCTCCAGAACTGCGAAGCAGGGGGCTCTGATCAATTCAGGGAAGGACACGGCTGAATATCAGGCGGTTGTCAACACTTTGACGATGGATGCGGCCGATATGAAGGAAATGGGGCTCGAATCCGGTGATTCCGTGATAGTCCGCACGGAATTCGGCGAAGCCATTTTTCAGTGTGAACCCGGAAAATGTCCCAGCGGACTGTTATTTGTTCCTTACGGACCGCCGACCTGTAAACTGATGGGCGGCAGCACGGACGGAACAGGCATGCCGACCTCAAAAGGTTGGGATGTGGATGTGGAACCTGTGCCAAAATCGTAACTCGATTGCCTCAATGAATTCCCGTCGGCGGAGCGACGGGCCTACAGTACACCCGTCGCTCCGCCGACGGGATTCAAAAGATCAAGACAATGACAGACGATTCAAACACCTCGGCTGACTTCGTCTCAGACGAATCACCGCATTTTTCAACTGAACAACCGCAGCAGGAATTTGCCGCGTGGGAAGAAGTCGACAAAGGCCGCTTCATGCCGCGTCGTGTGCGGGGCAGCAATCACGGTCGCGCCCTTGGTTGAACGTTCCTCGTTCCTTCGTCCGGTTCGGACGAACCCGCAAAGCCGCAGTGCGGCAATGACTAACAATCACGGTCCCTTCTCCCCGATCGAGGGGAGAAGGTAGCCGAAGTCCGGATGAGGGGTCGGCCGTTTCGCGTAACAATTCCAAGAAATGTGGCTGTTGATTCCCCCTCACCCTAGCCCTCTCCCCCCGTGGACTACGGCAGAAAATGGAATATTTTTAGCGGGTGGAGAGGGGACAAACGCAGTCCCTTTGAGGCATCTAATTTAGGACCCAAACACTATGACCCTCAACATCATCGACAACGCGACCTGCACATTCTGCGGCTGCGTCTGCGACGACATTCAGCTGCATTTCGACGACACACGCATCCACGAAGCCAAAAAAGCCTGTGTCCTTGGCAAAGCATGGTTTCTGAATCACACAGCGGACCACGACTACCCGGACGCACTCATCGACGGCCGAGTAGTAACAGTCGATGAAGCGGTCGAAGCCGCCGCCACGTTTCTGCACGAAGCGCACATGCCGCTGATTTATGGGCTCAGCAATACAACGTGCGAAGCTCAAAAGGAAGCAGTCTCACTGGCCGATCGACTCGGAGGGCTGCTCGACAGTCACACATCGCTTTGACACGGTCCTACAGAAATCGCCGCCCAGTTGGGTGGTAAAGTGACGTGTACTCTTGGCGAAGTAAAAAACCGAGCTGACTTCATCGTGTATTGGGGCGGGAATCCTGCCGAATGCCATCCACGGCATTTCACCAAATACACGCTGATGCAGAAGAGCAAGTTCCTGCCACGCGGTCGAAAAGACCGCACGATGATTCTGGTCGATATTCGCGAAACAAAAAGCGGTGGAGCGGCGGATATCTTTCTGCAGATCCGGCCCGGCAAAGATTTTGAAGTGCTGACGATCCTGCGAGCCATCCTGAAGGGGCAGCATGTCAACGAAGACCTGATCGCCGAAACAGGCCTGACACTGGAACAACTTACGGATTTCATTGATCGAGCCAAGAACTGCAAGTTTGGCTGCATGTTCTTCGGCATGGGTCTGTCGATGACACGCGGCAAGCATATGAACTCAGCGGCTCTCCTAACGCTGGCGGCAGAACTCAATGCGTTCACGAAATTTGTCGCCATGCCCATGCGAGGCCACGGTAACGTGACCGGTGCCGACGTGATCATGCGGTGGCAGACCGGCTTCCCGTTTGGTATCACGTTCAATCGGGGTTATCCACGCTACAACCCCGGCGAGTTTTCGACCGTCGATATTCTGGTACGAGGCGATGCCGACGCCGCATTGATTCTCGGTGCCGATCCTGGTGCGACAATGCCGCAGCCAGCGATCGATCACCTCGCGCGAATTCCGACGATTGTGCTCGACCCGAAGGTGACTCACACCAGCCGTCTGGCTCGAGTCCACATCACCACGGCCGTCGCAGGAATCAGCGCGCCCGGAATCGCTTATCGCATGGACGAGATTCCGCTACCATTAAAACCCGCATTGAAGTCGCCGTATCCATCAGATCAGGAAGTCATGCGACGAATCAACGAGGCCGTCGCTCGCAAGTCGCACTGGATTCCGGAAGGCGGTCCAATGTCCGTGATGCAGACGTAAGACATTCTCGTTCCAGGGCTCCAGCCCTGGAACACACTGTACCGGAGGCTCCTGCCTCCTCAAAGAGACTCGGGAGGCAGGAGCCTCCAGCGCAGTGTGTTCCGAGGCTGGAGCCTCGGAACAAGTAAACCCAAACCCACCCAACAAGGCGCGCCATGATTCGGATCACCGGCGGAAAAATCTACGACCCCGCCAACGGCATTAACGGCGAGGTCCGGGACATATGTATCGACGGCGGCAAGATTGTGAAATCCGTCATCGGTGGCCGAACGATTGACGCCACCGGAATGATCATCTTCCCTGGCGGCGTCGATGTCCACACGCACGTCGCCGGCGGTTCGATCAACTTCGCCCGAGCGATGACGCCCGAAGACCATCGCCGTACGACCGCGTTCATTCGCACACAGTCGCGACGTTCTGGATTGGGCGGAATGGCACCGACCACTTTCGCCACCGGATATCTCTACGCCGGCATGGGCTGGACCACCGTCAACGAAGCCGCCGTTCCAGTGCTTTCTGCACGTCACACGCACGAAGAACTGCACGATATCCCAATTCTCGACAAGAGCAGCTGTGTGCTCATGGCCAACAATGAAATCTTCATGGATTTGCTGGAAGCTGGCGAATACGAACGAGCGAAAGACGTCGTCGCGTGGCACATCTGGGCCGCCAAGTCGTACGGCGTCAAAGCCGTGAATCCTGGAGGCGTCGCCGCATGGAAATGGGGAAAAGATGCCAAGCAACTTACCGATCCCATCGAAGGCTACAACAGTATCACCCCCGGCACGATTATTGGAGGACTTGCGCAAATCATCGATGAGCTCAACCTGCCGCATCCCATGCATCTGCACTGCAACAATCTCGGCGCGCCGGGCAACGTCTGGACGACGATAGAAACCATGAAACTGCTCGAAGGTCGTCGAGCCCACATCGCGCATCTTCAGTACCATGCCTATGGTGGCGATGACTGGAGTACGATGAAGTCAGCGTCGGCCGAAGTCGCCGAGTACTTCAACACGCACACGAACATGACGACAGACGCCGGAGCCGTGCTGTTTGGCGACACGGTGACAATCACCGCCGACGGCCCCTGGCAGCATCTTTTGTACAAGCTGACTGGTCGCAAATGGGGCAATCTCGACGTCGAAAATGAAACCGGCTGCGGCATCGTGCCATACACCTACAAACCCAGCAACCTCGTGAATTCCATTCAATGGGCAGTCGGTCTGGAGCTGCTGCTGCTGATCACCGATCCGTGGCGAATTTTCCTTTCCACCGATCATCCGAACGGTGCGTGTTTTTGGCGATATCCAGAAATCATTCAGTTACTGATGAGCAACGACTTCCGCCAGGATTGCATGAAGAAACTCACCCCAATCGCCCGCGAACGTATCACGCTCCCCGATATCGACCGCGAATACACGCTCTACGAAATTGCGACGATCACATCCGCCGGTCCTGCCCGAGCCCTTGGACTTCCGAGCAAAGGCAGTCTGGGAATCGGTGCGGACGCAGACGTTGTGATTTATGAAGAAGAGGTCGATATCGCCAAAATGTTCAGCCATCCGCGATACGTCCTCAAGGGCGGTGAAGTGGTCATCGAAGACGGCGACATCCGAGCAACCCCGGAAGGCCGAGAATTCATCGTCAAGCCGTCGTTCAATCCCGACATTGAAGCTTTCCTGAAACCAAAATTTGAAGACGTGTATACGATGTCGTTTGAAAACTATCCCGTGGAACTTGAACGAATCGAACGATTAGAAATCCATGAATGCGTTAAACAGAAAGTCCCTTCTCCCCTGAGATCGGGGGAGAAGGTGGCCGA
>JBBQSE010000206.1:0-13512 GCA_038214195.1 Planctomycetales bacterium | reverse complement strand
CGGACGCAACTCGCTGCCGTTTACGCCTGGTTCACCGAGGGATTCGAGACCGCCGATTTGATCGCGGCCAGGGAATTGCTAAGTCAACTTTGACCCTCAGTCCTGCTGTTGACACAACTTATACTTCACGCGCTCAGGAATGGTGCTGTGGATTTTCATGCGATTGTCCCCTCTCCCCCCGCAATTGATTTTCCAACTTTACATGTTTTCCACGGGGGGAGAGGGCTAGGGTGAGGGGGAAAGAATCCACTGTTTTCTGGTCCATCATTTTGACTCCAGGTCAGCCCCCTCATCCGGCCTGTCGGCCACCTTCTCCCCCTGAACAGGCTGTCGATTTAATCAAGAATTGTGAGCGGCAAGGCGCTAGCCGCCGGTTTTTGCCAGTGATTTTCAACCAATCACCGGCGGCTAGCGCCTTGCCGCTCACTAAATCGACAGCCCGCTTGCCCGGAGGAGAAGGGACATGGAAAACGTTGACTTTGAAACGATCTCGCGGCTCGAAGTTCAACCACGTAAATTCGGCAGAATTTTACGATGCACACCCGCTGAAATTGCGGGAAAAATCTGCGTCTTGCGGCAATTGCCGGTTTGCCTGTAAGATCGAGAGCGATGTGGGCGCCACACCACGGATGATGTGAGCGGCGACATTTCCCAAAGACTGAGAAGCACGGATGCTGACCTGGGTTCGAAAAAGATTCTGCTCTGACCTTGCGATTGATCTGGGGACAACGTCCACCCAGATTGGTGTGCCTGGAGAAGGCATCCGAATTGACGAACCGTCCGTCGTCGCAGTACCCAGAGGCGCGCACGGGGTCGTGGGACACGGCGCGGCCGTTGGCAAAATGGCCTGGCAGATGCTGGGGCGCACTCCGGAAGGCATTCAGGCGGTTCGACCGCTGCGGCACGGAGTGATCAATGACTTTGAGCTTTGCGAAACGATGCTGCGGTACTTCATTCGTAAAGCCTGTGGGCGTTCTATGGGAATGCGTCCACGGGTCATCGTGGCGGTTCCCGGCTGTGTCACGGCCGTCGAACGTCGTGCCGTCTTCAACAGTGCGGAACGTGCCGGGGCCGGGCGTGTGTGGCTGATTGAAGAATCCAAAGCGGCGGGAATTGGAGCGGGCCTGCCCGTTTCAGAACCGCTGGCGAGCATGATTTGCGACATTGGTGGCGGAACGACGGAGGTCGCGGTGATCAGTCTGGCCGACATCGTCGCTTCACAGTCAATTCGAGTTGCCGGCGACGCGATGGATGAGGCGATCGTGCGTTACCTCAGACGACGGTATTCGCTGCGCATCGGTGAACAGACCGCAGAGCAGGTCAAAATCGCAATCGGAAGCGCGGCGGTGCTCGATCATGAATTGACGCACGAGGTCAGCGGACTTGATACAGCGAGCGGCATTCCCCGCAAGGCGCTCGTCACCAGTGAAGAAATCCGTGAATCGTTGTATGAACCTCTTGAGGAAATCGTTGACAGTATTCGGCGTACGATCGAACGCTGTCAGCCTGAACTCATCGCCGATTTGGCTGACACCGGATTGGTGCTGGCGGGAGGCGGAGCGTTGTTGCGCGGGATCGACCGTTACCTTGCCCAGCATCTGGGCATTCCGGTCCGCGTCGTTGATTCTCCACGTACCGCCGTTACTCGCGGCGTCCTGATTTGTCTGGATCACCTTGATCGCTGGAAACACGGGTTGGATGACGGACTTAAACAATAACTTCCTGAGGGAGTCGAACTGTGCGCGTTGATTGTAATCGTCATCCAATGTGGTTTGCGGCTCTGGGCATGTTCGTCTTGTCACTGCTGGTCGCCGTCGCTGATCGCACCGGATACCTGAGCGGCATGCGACCGATGTTGCATGATGCATTCAGTCCGGGGCGGCTGGTTGTATTGGCGATGACGCCGGAGCCAGCGCAATCAGCGGCTGTGGCGTCAGCGACGTCTTCCGCGTCTGCGGGATCCGGAGATCATATGGCGGCCAGACAGCTGCAATTGCTCCGGCAGCTGATGATTGAAAACGCGCGACTGCGTCAGGATCTAAAGCGATCGCGAGCTTCGGATTCGATGGCGAATATTGAGGATCCCGTTGAACCGTTTTCCGTTCACGCATTGATTCCGGCGAATGTGCTCAGCAGCAGCGGAATGCCGGATTCGCTCCGGGATCTCATCGTCTCTGTTGGAAAATCCAATGGGATTACACGTTCGGAGCTCGTCGTCGATGGCAGTGGTGCGGTCATTGATGCAGGGACTGATGCGGGGGTTGCGGCCGGTGATCGGGTGTTGTGTGGTTCCAGCGTGATTGGCCGCATTGAAAAAACCGGCCGCTGGGTCAGTCTGGTTCAGCCAGTGACCTCCGCAGGATTTCGCGCCCAGGTGCAGTTGCTCCGGGCGTCCGAAGACGGCCTGCACTTCGGAGCGATCGGAATGCTGGAGGGCACGGGAGCGACCGAGTGTCGGCTGCTGGGGATTGCCTACACCGATGCGGTGACAGTAGGAGATTCAGTCGTCAGCGCGGATATCAATGGCGTCCGGGGACCGCGATTGTTCTTTGGAACCGTCACGTCCGCCGAATTTCTGGCCGGTGGACAATGGGACGTTCGAATCCAGCCGGGCTTCACGGTCTCTGAACTGGATCATGTCGGAATTGTCCATACCAGCGTGCAGCCACAGGTCCGGGAAATGGCATCCGCAGCACGATAGACAAAGGAGTCACACCATGACACATCTGATTGCTTCGGTAATTCTTTGGCTGTCGATCACAATCGAACTGGCATGGTCCGGCACAATTCCACAAGGTGCGTTGCTGTTGCCCATTGCCTGTGGCATCATGTTTTGGATGCGTTCGGTCACAGGACTTTTGCTGGCCGCGACCGCCCTTCTGGTTGACTGGATCGCACGGCCTGGCTTCCTGCCACTTTGTCCGATGGTGTTACCAGTGCTCGCCGCCAGCCTGATCAGACCATCATCGACTCCGGACGACTACAACGCTCGCCGCCGTTCGACCCTAAAAATGCTGACTCCGCTCCACCTGCCGCTCCTGACTCTGGTAGCCATCATGTTGCACCTGATCAGTCAGCGAAATCTGTCGGACCCTTCAACCCTGCATGAATTGCCATCTGTCCTTGCGACTTCGCTGCCGACGCTTCTGATGATCAGCCTGCCAGTCAGCGCCGCGATTGCGATGCTGATGCGGCTGGCGGATGAACTGGGGCTCCGCCGCACGAGCAGGCACTGGATCTGACAGGAACTTTGCCGCTCGATCGGGCATCATTCCACTGTGGCCACCGGAAATTCAAGATCGAATGAGGACGCAGTCGAGTCCGCTGCCACGGTGATGGGAACGCGCCATGTCGCCGTAGCCAGTCGGCACAGGGCATTTTCTTCCTTGCCGCAGTATCCGTATCCAACGCGAATCAGGACCGTGGCCATTCCCTCCGCTCCCGTCATGGGAATGTCAAATTTCGCGGTGTGATCTACGACACTTGCTTCGTCCCGTTGAGCCAGTGCGTCGGCTGGAATGATCGCCTGTTCCCCGTCAGCGAATACTTCCCAGGTGACAGGCGCGAGATCATTGAGTTTATAGCCGTCCGGCACGGCGAGCGCCACGTTGATCGAAAATTTTTCCCCTGCCGCGATGGTTGTCATCTTGGTCTCAATCGCATTTTCCGTGTCGGGGCGCGCAATCGGTTTTGGAGGAGTTGGTGCCGTCAGGCCAGCGATTTCAAACACGCGGAATTTCTTTGAGTCGAGGTCCATCACGACAATGCGATGGTTGTTGGTATCGGCGATGTAAAGTGAGGAGCCGGAGACCGACAAGCCACCTGGTTCACTCAATTCCAGCGGATCCAGCAGGTTCCCCGGTTTGCCGTTGCCTGCAATTGTCGTCACGCTCCCCTTCGGCAGTGCGATGTGACGCAGTGAATGGTTGTACGAATCTGCGACAAACAGCGAGTCGCCCGCGATGGCAATTCCCAGTGGATGCTGAAAACGGGCATGATTGCCAACACCATCGACGTTTCCAAACGCAAACAACGACTGTCCTCGGGGAAGCTCCGACGTGCCTGCAACCGTGGTCACACGACCGGCACCATCTGCAGGAACTTTTCGAACGGCTGACCCTTCGCTGTCCACGACATACAGAAACTCGCCGTCTGCGTCCGCGACAATTTCGGAGGGCTGCGCGAACGCGGCCCGCGCCAGTGGCCCATTGACAACGTCTTCCTTCCCACTGCCCGCGTAAACGCGGATGGAGTCCGAGCCAATCTCATGAGCCCAGATCTGGTGGGGGCCTGCCATTGCAATATACAGCGTTCCGTTGACTTGCGCGATTGACCACGGACTGTTCAATCCCGTCTCCAGCAGTTTGCCATTGACAAATCCGGGCGGCCCCTGCCGACCGGTGCCCGCAAGTGTCGAAACGGACTTCGCATCCAGATCGATAACACGCAGCAAATGGTTTTCAGTGTCCGCCAAATAGAGCTTGTTGCCAACGAGAACAGTTCCCTGAGGATGATTGAATTCAGCGACATCAAAACCACCGTCAACGCTGCCGCTTCGCCCGGTGCCGATAGTGTGAAGCAGTTCGCCGCCAGTGCTGACCACAAGAATCCGATTGTGATTACTGTCAGTGACGATGACCCGTTGCGATTCGGCGTCCGCCAGAACTTTCCCAGGGTAGCGCAGTGGCGTCGGCTGGGCTTTGCTGGCTTCCGTTTCAAACACGATTGGATTTTCGTTGAGCGTCCCCTTCCAGCGATGATATTTCACCAACTGTCCAATAATCGAATCGAACAACTGCCGCTGTCCTTCGCCACTCTGAGAACCCGCAAACTTGCCTTCCGGATCCACGATCGCCAGCGTTGGCCACGCCCGTGTGCCAAACTTTCGCCAAAGAATCATCTCGCTGTCGTTGACGACCGGATGTTTGATGTCGTACCTCAGGATCGCGTCACGGATGTTCGCCGATAGTTTTTCGTTGTCGAACTTGGCCGAATGAACGCCAATCACGACGACCTGCTTCGCGTATTTCTCTTCCAGGAACTTCAGATCCGGCAGGACGTGCATGCAGTTAATGCAGCAGTACGTCCAGAAGTCCAGAATCACAATCTTGCCCCGGAGGTCCTTCATGTCGATCGGCTGAGATGTATTGAGCCACTCCACTCCGCCGTCCAGGATGCCGTCCGGAACCGCGACAGCATCAGGAAACGGATTCGTCGGCGGCAGCGCTGCCGCGACCTGCACCACAGCCGCAGTGTCCTTTGCTGCGGCAACCTTTGGCGGATCAGCTGGTTCCTGCGGGGCTGCTGACTCCGGCGACGGACCCGGATCCTGTTCACTCTGAAATGGCACAGCGAGGCCGGACGGCTGCCGGGCGACGATCGCCAGCGCCAGGATGATGAGCCAGGTCATTTTTCGGAAAACTCTGAGACGACTCATTTGGTCGCATCCCCTATTTCGTTGCGTTGTCAACTATCAATCCCACCACCACGAGGAATTCTGATCCGTTCGCACGGGCAGTTCAAGCTCAGCATCATCTGCGGCGGGCTTCATGTCAGCAAGAATTCTGCGCGGCGTCACTGTGACGCCCCCCGCGATCAGGCCCATCACCGTTCGCGACCCGGCCATCCGCACTTTCACAATCGACGGCGTTTCCTTCGACACACCAAACTGCTGGACGGGAAGACGCTGCTCGTCGTGAAAAGCCATCGGTTGCCAATCGAGATTGCCTGCCGCCCGGATTTTTTCAATTAAAGCGACGGTCACCAGTAAATCAACCATATTCTGCAGCTGAGCAATCGCGGGCACATTCTCCGCGAGGGCTGGAATTTTTTCCGTGAACTGCTGCGCATATTTTTCGAGGCTGACGTGCGTGGCTGGAGCGTCCTGCCGATTTCCGTTCGCATCGACGATTTCATCCTGCGCACTTACCTGCAGTCTCGGCCCGGAATAGCGAAACGCAGTTTGCTGAGCATTGGCTTCAATCGCGTCGTATCGAGGCGAGAACCACCAGCGGCGCATGGAATCGGCATTCGGACGCATCATGCTGAGGTAACTCTTAAAGCCTGGCACCTGAGGATTTTCATCTCCAGTCGTCAGGCGCTTCAACACAAAATCCGCCTCCACCATCGCAGCAGCCATGTGACTGGATTCCGGCACTCCAAAGACACGCACGTTCCAGTGTCCAAGGACGCCGCCTATCTGCTGGAATCCCTGCTGCGCTGCGACAGCGCTGGTCGCATGCGTGTTCTGCTTCAGCAACTGTTGCGTTTCCGCCAGTCGCGCTGGCTCCGGATCGAAAGAACAGCCAAACGCAGACTTCTCGTGAGCAGTACGGATCGAAACCAGCAGGTCGTCAAGGCAAAGTACCGGACGATGGCTGACAATTCCGACGACTCGACCATCTGGCTGTATCGCAAAGCCTTCCGCCGGGCCGGCGATGATTACGTCGTGGCCATCATCTGCGACATACACATGGTCAATTCGTGTCAGCCCGGCCAGATTCCGAATGACGTCCGTCAGCGGCTGATTGGCTGTCAGCAGACGGTTGATTTCGCGGTCCAGGTCACGAA
Organism: Planctomycetales bacterium; assembly: GCA_038214195.1. Taxonomy (GTDB): domain Bacteria; phylum Planctomycetota; class Planctomycetia; order Planctomycetales; family Planctomycetaceae; genus SXXK01. The sequence continues at coordinate 6,942 of JBBQSE010000206.1, read as the reverse complement.
GTGATACCTTTCGCTGATCACTGGACTGATTCAGTTCAGACGGCAAACTCTTTGCAGCGGAACTTTCGAGCTGTTTCTGAAGAGCACGCGAGTTCATCGCGGGAATAACCGCACGATCCACCAACCCACTCGCATCAATGCGAATGCCGCCGACACCGCCGTTTCCATTGCCGCCCGCCCCACCGCCAGTCCCACCGCCCTGATTTCCGCCCAGATTGACCCCGCCTGTCTGACCCAGTGCGACAGACGGCACAATCATAAGTCCGACAAGGCAACTCAGCAGTAGGCGATCGATCATGGCGTTTCCCCGAAAACACAAAACAGCAGGCCGACCCAGGATTCTACGCAACCCGGTACGCCATTGGAAACAGTTGTCCAGCTTTAGAATCGGCCGTGAAATAGCTGGCGATTTTGGGGGTCGTAGGAAAGGCTTCCAGCCTGCCTGTTTGCAGAAGACCGCCTGGAAGCCTGTCCTAAGGACGTGTGCAAAAACAATTTTCGTACGATGGACTTCCAGTCCGTCGAAAACCCGCGACGGACTGGAAGTCCATCGTACAAATCGGGATGTTGTTTTTGTATGCGTCCTAAGCACCCATGCACAAGTTAAATGGCATAATCGCAGGATTCACAAACAGGGGAGTGACGTCCCCGGTCGCCGCAAACCCGGCGAGCGGAGCGGCGTAAGCCCTCCGAGTCAAATGTCGGCAACTCGGTGGGCTGACACCAACCGCTCGCCAAGTTATGCCCCAAGACTTGCGCATGGGTGCTTATATCCCTCGATCGATCCTAACGGGCACGCGGTGGATCATGTTTGCGCCAACGTCACAGCAGCATGACAAGCCCGTCCATTCCCGAGAGACGACTGTAAATTGCCAGTACCTGGCGTGAGGACTCGCAGACAGGCTCAAGTGTTACGGCGACATGTCGACCGTGTTCAGTGTTTCGCAGAGAAAACGGCGGATCGGTTTCCAGCTGAAGTTCATCGCGCACGCAGGCCACGACACGGGCTGTGAAGTTGTTCTCCGCCGAGCCGATGACTTTGAAGACGTAGCGACACGGAAACGTGTGCCGCAATTCAAGCAATTCCACAGAAGGCAGTTTGATCACGATCGTTTACTCACCGCGTTCACGAGTTACCCGTCATTCAGGTCTGAGTTGCGTGCGTGTACCCATTTATCGATCTTTTGCCGTCGGTTGCAGAAGTGGCCGAAGGGCTTCATTCCAAATCTTGTAGCCCGCGTCGTTCATGTGCAGACCGTCTTCAACCAGCAGGTCGGCACGTGGGTTACCATCGGCATCGAGCATTGCCTGCCAGATGTCGAGGAATTCCAATCGATCATCGGTTTTGCAAAACGTCTGGATGAGATGATTGCATTCCTTCATCTTGTCGGCCAGCGCCCATCGCTTCACGCTGGGTTTGACGGCAACGTAAATCACCTTCTGGCAATCCGGCACCTGCTCCTTGACTTTCGCTGCAAACTGCTGAAAGTCTTTCGCGACAGCCTGAGCTGATTTACCATTTGCAAGATCGTTGTCGCCGGCATACACGACGATAATGGAAGGATGAGCGGGTGCCACGATACGGTCAAAGAAATGCACACTGTCCCCCATCTGTGAACCACCAAACCCATGATTCGATGTCGCAAGATCCGGGAATGAATCTTTCAATTTCCAGCGTCGAACACTGGAACTGCCGACAAACAGGATGCTGTGCTGAGCCGACTCGCCGGAGGCAATCTTTGCTTCGATTGCCGCGATCTCTTTCTCCCACTTCGCAAAACCTGCATCGTCGGCACCCGCGAATTGCGGCACGCAGAACAGCAAACATGCAGAAACGATGCGGAAAATATTCATGAAGCCGGGTCTCTACTGAAAGTTAAAGGTTTGATTGCTCTTGCCACTGTTGACGACGTTATCCCATGCCTCAAACTGCTGCCTGACGCCCCGTGATTTCATCACAAAGAAACCAATGGCCTCATAGACTTCGGCGAACACCAAACCGAACACGCCACCGAACGCCAAAATTCCCATGATCGCGGCCGGTGGCAACTGCTGGCCCTGCGCTGCAAACTGTTGCTGCATCTGATCGTATTGAGCGAACAGGTTGATAACAATCAGGAATGGGCGAATGATCAGCGAACCCACACAGTACGCCATGAATGACGCTCGGCCCGCCATTGTGCCGCTGAGTACCCTGATACCGCTGTAGATTAGCCAGCAAGTGAGTGCAAGCGTGATAGCCACGCCGACCCAGTGAAACACACTCGGCTCCGGCATTGCCTGCTTCGCGAACTGCTCGAACTGTTTCCGCAGAAATATTAAGGAGACAATTCCAAACGCCTGAATCACTAATGCCATTGCTCCAAAGACAAGATTCAGAATCCCAAACGCCGTCGCGGCTGTTGGCTTCATGGCAGGCCGCTGAACGTACTGCGGTTGCATGCCGCTCGACGCCGTCGCAGGTACTGAAAAGGGATTGTGAGAATCAGGATCGGAACCGAACGGCTGGCTCATTATGGATGGCTCGTGTACAAGAGTTAAACAGCGAAGAACTACGCCGGAACGACTGCCGACACCGTAGTCTTGCATCCCACTGCCGTCTCGGCAAGGACTGACAACAAATTCAGTATGCCTATTTCTCTTCCAATCGATTCTGTGCTGGAGCAACTGGTCGCGGGCCTGCAGCAATCCAGTTGCGTCGTGCTCCGCGCGCCTGCCGGGGCCGGGAAGACGACGCGCGTGCCTCCAGCGATTCTGAAGAGACTTTCTGCGGCGGCAGGACAAGTCGTGATGCTCGAACCTCGCCGAATTGCCGCTCGCACTGCAGCCCGACGAATGGCATTCGAATACGGCCAGCGCGTGGGGCAGTTGGTTGGCTACCGAGTTCGCTTCGAAGAGTCTGTCAGTCGCGAAACTCGAATTCTTGTCGTGACTGAGGGTCTGCTACTGAGACGATTGCAGGACGATCCCTTCCTGGAAGGTATCGACGTCGTCATCTTTGACGAATTCCATGAACGCCGCCTTGACAGTGATCTCGCGTTGGCGATGGTTCGCCGTGTTCAGCAAACTGTCCGCCCGGATCTGAAAATTGTGGCAATGTCGGCCACGCTCGATCCGGCCAGTATCTCTCGGTATCTCGGCGATTGCCCAATTGTCGAGAGCGAAGGACGACTGCATCCCGTGCGGATCGACTATCTGCGGCACGCCGAACGTCGGCACGTTTCAGAACTTGCTGCGTCCGGAGTTGAGCAGGTTCTTAAGCAGACGACGGGCGATGTTCTCGTGTTTCTTCCTGGTGTCGGCGAGATCATGAAAACTCGCAGCGAACTGGAGTCGCTCGCCCGGCGTCAAAATCTGGCGGTCTTCACGCTCTTTGGGGACATGACGGCGGAAGACCAGGACCGCGTGCTGGCTCCCTGTACACAGCGCAAGATCGTGCTGGCGACGAATGTGGCTGAGACTTCGGTGACGATCGAGGGCGTAACGGCGGTGGTGGATACCGGGCTGGCCCGGCAGATACAATTCGACGCTGACGTGGGCCTCGATCGGCTGGAACTGGCGGCGGTCTCAAAGGCATCGACCGATCAACGCGCAGGTCGCGCGGGAAGAACTCAACCGGGCGTCTGTCTCCGACTCTGGGAAGAAGCTGCCCAGCGACGCCGACCAGACTTTGAGGTCGCGGAACTGCATCGCGTTGACCTGTCGTCTGCTGTCCTGAGGCTTTATGACTGGGGCGAGACGGATATTGAAGCGTTTCCCTGGTTTGAGCCTCCGCCAGCAGCGTCAATCGAGCACGCTCGCAAACTGTTGCACCTGCTTGGAGCGATCGATGACAACGGAATCACGTCCCTTGGTCGTCGACTGGTGCGACTTCCGGTATCGCCAAGAATTGCCCGATTGCTCGTCGAGGCCCAGCGGTTCGGTCACGCAGATCGCGCCGCGTTGATGGCAGCGTTGTTGTCGGAACGCGATCCGTTCCTGCGTGCTGCGAGTCACGCATCATCGCCACGCGGAGCACCAATTCGTACGACTGTTGCACATCAATCGCGATCGGACGTGCTCGACCGACTACACGCGGTCGAAGATTTTCTGACGTCCGGTCAGGCAAATTCACCGTGCGGAGAAGTGAATCGAAATGCTGTCCGCACGCTAACGCAGGTTGCGAAACAATTATCGTCCGTGCTGCGGGATGATTCATTTTCCTCCGCACCAGATTTTGCGAAATTCCCCGCTGTCGCCGCTGCTGCTATCGACTCTGATGAAGCCATGCTCCGCGCACTCGTGGCAGGCTTTCCGGATCGGGTTGCGAAGCGGCGTGATTCCACAAGTAACAAGGGGCTGATGGTTGGTGGTCGCGGAGTTTGCATCGGGCCTAAATCCGCCGTGCAAAAATCGCCGCTGTTCCTCTGCGTTGATCTTGACGGAGCGGGTTCAGACGCCACAGTGCGTCAGGCGTCGGAAGTGCTGCGCGAGTGGTTGCCACAGGCCCTGATCCGAACAGCGGACGAATTGTTCTTTCATCCGACTCAAAAGCAGGTCGTCGCACGTCGCCGTGTGAGTTTCGATGACTTGATCCTTGAAGAAACCCCAGCGTCGATCGTCGATCACGCCTCCGCCGCCAATGTGCTGTACGAAGCTGCCGCAAACCAACTGGACGCCGTGATGCCTCGTGACGACGAGGATGGGTTCGCCAGTTTTGTGACTCGAATGCAGTGTCTGCTGGAATGGATGCCGGAACTGAAATTGCCGACATTCGATGTCAAGATGCAGCGCGACGTGCTGCGAGATCTCTGTCACGGTCGGCGCTCGTTTTCAGAACTGCGATCCGCTCCGTGGCTGTCCGCACTTCAGTCACGGCTCGATTACGCACTCGTTCAGACTATCGAGCGGGAAGCGCCGGAACGCATCGCCGTTCCCAGCGGCAGCCGCATTCGTCTGATCTACGAAGCTGGGCGTCCGCCAGTGCTGCCAGTGCGCATTCAGGAAGTTTTTGGACTGAAGCAGACGCCACGAGTCGCAGGCGGACGGATTTCCGTGTTGCTGCATCTGCTGGCCCCGAACATGCGACCACAGCAGGTGACCGATGACCTCGCCAGCTTCTGGGCAAACATCTACGCCGGTGTCAGGAAAGAATTGAAGCGGCGTTATCCTAAACATGCCTGGCCCGAAGATCCGCTTACCGCAGTGGCAGTTAAGAAGGGATGACGACGCGGGCAATGCGATTGTCGATTCAACGCCGACATCTTTCCCGCCGCCGTTTTGCACGATATCAACTAGACGGCCGACCTGTGGCAGACTTGCTCTTCCTCTCAAAGCGAAGGCCGGTCGTACCGGCCATCTGCCTTCCGAAAAGCTTCCGTCCCTTCTGGCGAGGAAATGTTGCATCCGGACTTTACTCGACTCAGACATGTAACCGCCGCCGCTGCGTTCCGCACGACAATGATCGGCCAGACGGTTTGTCACATCGTACCCGCATCTCAACTCACGTGAACAACGCTGCGATCGGCTGTCCCTGATCCGTGATCGGGACCGGGCGTGCGCCAGCGTAAAGTTCCTGGGACGGATCGATTCCGAGGGCCGCGTGGATTGTCGCGTGAAAGTCAGGGACCGATACAGGGTTCTCAAGAACCTTCTTGCTCTGTTCGTCGGTAACGCCGTATGCCCCCTGATGTTTTAACCCACCTCCAGCAAGCAGCATGCTGAAGCAGCTTCCCTGGTGTCCGCGTCCGCCGCGTCCGTCATAGGCTGCGGGACGTCCGAATTCGGTGCCGACGGCGATGAGTGTCTTGTCAAGGATTCCCTGCTGCTCAAGGTCAGTGATCAACGCTGACAGAGCGATGTCGAGTTCTTTGATCAGGATATGTTGGTTTTGCTGGCCTTCGTTGTGAGTGTCCCAGCCGGTGCCATTGATGAAGTTCAGATTGTGTGACACTTCTATGAAACGGACGCCTGCCTGGACGAGACGCCGGGCGAGCAGGCAACGCTGTCCAAATTCGCCGCCGTATGCGCTACGCAGCTCGTCGGATTCGTCCTGCAAACGGAAGTGGCGCATGAACTCGGGCCCTGCCAGACGCATCGCTTCGGCCTGAGCCGTGCGATACTGCGCGATGACTGAGCCATCAGGCACGCGGTCGATTAGAGGCTCAAGAAGTTGTCGGCGGCGATCGAGACGCTCTGGCGTAACGTCTTCGGGACGCGAGAAGCCGGAGGGACCACTTTCGGTGTCCACGAGATAGACGAAGCCAGCCTTCGCGCCGAGAAAACCAGGGCCGCGGCTGACATTCGGATAACCGATCAGCATGTAGGCGGGAACGTCCGGGTTTGCGGCTCCTCGCACGTGTCCGATGATCGAACCGATCGACGGATACGTAGTGCTGCCAGTGGTAACGCGACCAGTGTGGACGAAATTTGTGCCAAACGCATGCTCGTCGATCAAGTGATGGCTGACCGATCGAATTGCAGTCAATCGGTCGGCGAGTTTCGCGGTCCGATGCAGGTGTTCGCAAAACTTCACGCCGGGAACTACGGTATCAACACTGTCATATTCCGATCCGGCAACCTTCGGTGATGCTTTTGAATCGCCGCGTTGCTTGGGATCGAACGTGTCGATCTGGGCCATGCCTCCGCCGAGCCACAGAAAGATACAGTGCTCGGCGTTGCCTTTCGGAATATTGACGGCCATTGGTGACGCAAGCAGTGATGAACTGGCGAGCGCGGCACCGGTCAAGACACCGGATTGTTTGAGGAAGGTTCGTCGTTTCATGGATATGTTCCTGCTACGGTGTGTAAATCCATTCGGGCGCATTCAATACGGCCCACAGCGCGTCTTCCATGCGGAGACGCCAGTCGTTATTTAGGGCGTTGGTCGGTGGGTCGCCACGACGGGCTTCGACTTCCCTCTTTGAGGCAAGGACGTTGGCGGCGGCATCGAGATGATTGGAC
>JBBQSE010000205.1:0-13518 GCA_038214195.1 Planctomycetales bacterium | reverse complement strand
CCGAAGGAATCCGACTTGGGACAAGTCGGACTACAACGTAGGCAGATCTGTCCCAGATCTGCATCCTTCAGCATGATCGATGGCAAATGGTTGTCTGGCCGCAGCTTTGGGAATTGGTAATTCCTTTTCTGCCGTTCGCCTAATTGACGCCGAATCCTTCTACAAAAGACCTTGATAGCGCCCAAAAATCAATACCACCAAGCCAATCCGATAAAATTCACAGCCTCTCAGAGGGTGACGGCTACTAACATAGCAAATTGAGTACATCGCTGAGTCTGATTGCGCCGTTTTTGCGATTGCGCTCCCAAAAATTATCTTTGGATCAGTTATCGGCAGCGCAGCGAAAACGAATGTCAGTCGCCATCGCGGGAGCGAACGATCGTCAACGTCCGGGAAAAAAGTTCGAATACGTGTATGGGCAGCGGCACCCTGATAAGAATCGCATGAACGACATGCGGACTCTTTAATTGCAGCGTCAATTGGTTCACAAGAAGATCGCACGAACAGTAGGGGAAACCCACGCAAGACTGCCTGCATTCCCGGATCTGGAACCTGGCAAGACGAGCAAAATGGAAATTTATTTTCCTTGAAACAAGTCGCTCCGCTTGGAACCCTGACTCATCACTTTGGCGGTTGATGTTCGTCAGCTGTCGGAGTGGTCACTCTCTTCCGGAGTGATCTTAGAACACGGCAGCACGATGGTGTCTTCGTCCGTTCCACACTCACAGTTATCCCTGGTCAGGAGTTTCAAGTTGTTATCTTCCGCAAAAAGCACGTGGCGTCAGTTCCTTATGAATCTGCAGGCAACAATTCGACACGCTCACGGTGCTCGGCAAAGCGCTCGTAAACGCAAACTTCGATCAGGCCAGGCGCAATGCTGTTCGCTGGAAGTGATGGAGAATCGACTCCTGTTGTCGGGGCTCAGCGTGGTGAACGATACGACGGCGACTGACCTTGTCAGCAACATTGTAACGGTAGGGATTGGATCGGGGATTCTTTCGACGTCCAACGCAACTCTGATTGCGTACACCGGTGCTGGTACCGGCAAGTACGACGGTATCGCCGGCCAGTTCGCCAGTTCGTCGGCCGGAACTTTCACTGGCAATCCTCTCGGATCAGCCACGCCCATCATCGGTTTTGACAGCGGAATTATTCTGAGCACCGGCGGTGTCCAAAACGTTGTCGGGCCAAATGAAACGGACAACTGGTCTCAGGACAACGGGTTGACTGGTGATGTCGATTTGACCGGATTGGCGGGCACCACGACATACGACGCGACCGTTCTGGAATTTGACTTCGTGCCGGTCGGCAGCACGATCTCGTTCAACTACGTGTTCTCGTCCGATGAATACAACGAGTACGTCGTTCAGGGGTTTAGATTCAACGACGTTTTTGCATTTTACGTCAATGGCACAAACGTGGCCGTTGTCCCATCGACAACGACTCCAATCACGGTCCAGACAATCAACAACAACGTGAACTCCACATACTATCGCGACAATGAATTTGCCACAACAGGGTCGCCAATCGACACTGAGATGGACGGCCTGACAGTTGTGCTCACGGCAACTGCCAACGTGAACCCCGGCGTGATCAACCACATCAAACTGGCGATCGCTGACGGAGCGGACCCGAATTATGATTCCAACGTCTTCATTCAGGCGGCAAGCTTCATGTCGCCCCCCGATCAGGGCGGCGATCCCGCGATTCTTTCGCTGTCCGCGACATCGGTCTTTGAAAACGGCATCGTCCATCTGACGGGCACCTACAGCGTTTCTCCCACATCGACAGCTCAGCAGCTGACGATCAACTGGGACGAAGGTGCTCCGCAAGTCGTGAACGTGACTGGCGGTTCGTTTGACATTCCGCACCAGTATCTCGACGACAATCCAACGAATACGCCATTCGACGTGTACATGATCGGCGTTACTCTGAGCGACGGTCTGGGCGGCAGTGACACGGACAGCACCACAACCACGGTCACCAACGTGGCTCCCGTGATCAACTCGCTGGCGGCGACCTCGGTCTTCGAGAACGGCGTCGTTCACGTGACCGGCACTTACAGTGATTTCGGCACGCAGGACACGCACACGCTGACGATCAACTGGGGCGAAGGTGTTCCGCAGACAGTGACCGTGACCGGCGGTTCATTCGACGTCACTCACCAATACCTCGATGACAACCCAACCGGCACGCCGAGCGACGTTTACACAATTGGTGTGCGGCTCACCGACGACGACACGGGTTTCGTCACACGGAGCACCACGACCAGGATCACCAACGTGGCACCGGTGCTGACAGGGCTGACGAACAGTTCGCCGGACTGTGGCTACGCCTTCATGGGCGTCGATCGGGTCACGATCTCAGCCTCCTTTTCAGACGTCGGCAAGCGGGATACGCACTCCGTCAAGATCAACTGGGGTGACGGAATCACCACGACCGGCACTGTTACGGAAACAGTCGGCACCGGCGTTGGCACGGTGAGTGGCAGTCACATCTACGCGATGGGCGGTTTCTTCACTATTACTGTAACCCTGAAGGATGACGACACTGGTACGACACAGCTGCAAACGATCGCAACCATCGGTGGAATCGGCGTGCGTAACGGCCAGCTTCAGATCATCGGTACAAACGGTCGCGATATTGTTAAGGTCACTCGTGCGAGTTCCAACGGTGGTTCTGACGGCGGCTCTGACGGCAGTTCTGACGGCGGCTCTGACGGCGGCTCTGACGGCGGCTCTGATTGTGGGGCAAGCAGTAAGATCACAGTCATGGCGCAGTTCAATCTGCCGTGTGCAGGCGGGTCTGCAGGCGGGTCTGACGGTGGGTCTGACGGTGGGTCTGACGGTGGGTCTGACGGTGGGTCTGACGGTGGATCAGATGGCGGCTCTGACGGTGGGTCTGACGGTGGATCAGATGGCGGCTCTGACGGACGGACGCTCACCTATAAATTCGACGCCAGTCTTGTCACCAGCATTTTGATCCTCGGCTGCGGCTGTGACGACACATTGCAAGTCGCCAGCAATATCACTGTCCCGACCACTATTGACGGCGGCGCGGGCAACGACTGCATTTGGGGCGGCGGCGGCAATGATACGATTGTCGATCTGAGTGGCAACAACCAGATCTGGGGCGGCACCGGCAACGATGTCATCACAACCGGCTCCGGCAACGACTACATCGACGCGGGCGCGGGCAACGACATTGTTTACGCTGGCGGCGGTAATGACTGCGTCCGGGGTGGCGATGGTGACGACATCATTGTCGGCGGTGCAGGCAACGACACAATCGACGGTGGCAAAGGACGCGATCTTCTGATTGGAGGCGCTGGGGCCGACAACATCAAGGGCGGTGACGGCGACGATATTCTCATTGCCGGCTACACGAGCTTTGACTCCAATCAGGCCGCACTGCAATCTCTGCTCCGGGAATGGACCAGGACCACCAGCTATGCGTCGCGAGTCAACAATCTCCGCACTGGAGGTGGTTTGACCGGTGGCTTCAAGCTGATCGGAGACCACGGTGCCACGCAGACAGTGTTCAACGACAACGATAAGGATACGCTCGATGGCCAAAACGACATGGACGTCTTCTGGGCCAATCTTGTCGCTGATAACGGCGGAGCGCTCGACATAGTGAAGTGCTCGTCCGGCGAAACGAAGCTCGACACAGACTTCTGATCGACGTTGTGGAATAAGGCGATCGGCAGAAAACGATTTACCACCAGAAGCCCGGCTTCATCGAGAAGCCGGGCTTCTTTCCGGGTATGCCTACATCTGCCGCTCGCCTAAGCTTCCAACGCTTCCCAGCGTCCAAAGCAATGCGTCAGTTCCGCTTCAATCTCAGCCAGTTCTACAGCGGCTTTGGAGATGCGTTCACCGCCGGACTGATAGAAGCCGGGACTTGCCATCTCGTCGTGCAGTTTTTTCTGCCGCTGTTCCAAACCAGCGATACGGCTCGGCAGTTCGTCGAGTTCCCGCTGTTCCTTGAAGCTGAGCTTTCTTGCTTTGACCGCACTCGCCGCAGCGCCGACCTGTGAGTCCGAACTAAACCTGGAGGATGGCGATGGCTCGGCGATTGCCGCCGCATCGCTGGCGATCTGCAGGCGTTGCTCTTTGCTTCGCAGCCAGTCGTCGTAGCCGCCGTCGTATTCGCCAATCTGGCCGTTGCCTTCGAACACGATCGTGCTGGAAACCACGTTGTTCAGAAACGCGCGGTCATGGCTGACAAGCAGGACGGTGCCATTGAATGTCGGCAGCATGTCTTCGAGCAACTCCAGCGTCTCGGCATCCAGGTCGTTTGTTGGTTCGTCAAGCACCAGGATGTTGGCTGGCTTCGACATCATTTTCGCCAGCAGCAGTCGGTTGCGTTCACCGCCGCTCAGAAAACTCACAATTGTTTGGGCTCTTTCAGGAGAAAACAGGAAGTCCTGCAGGAATCCCATGATGTGCCGCTTTTGGCCGTTGATCATCAGGAAATCGGTGCCGTCACTGATATTCTAGCGAGCCGACTTTGTTTCGTCCAGCTGATTGCGAAGCTGATCAAAGTAGCCCACAGCCAGATTTGTCCCCAGCCGCACTTTGCCTTCCGTCGGGGTGAGTTGTCCGAGCAGAATTCGCAAGAGCGTGGACTTGCCCGCTCCGTTCGGGCCAATGATGCCGATGCGATCGTTTCGAAAGACGGTTGTCGAGAGATTGCGAATGACTGGTTCGCCACCGAATGAGTGCGTCACGTTTTCAAGTCGCGCGACCAGTTGCCCGGAACGTTCGGCTTCCTGCAGAAACATCTTTGCCGTGCCGACTTTGTTGCGTCGCTGTCGGCGTTCTTCCCGCATTTCCTTCAGAGCCCGAACACGTCCTTCATTACGAGTGCGGCGAGCTTTTACTCCCTGCCGAATCCAGCGTTCTTCTTCGGCCAGCTTCTTGTCGAACTGCGCCTGCTCAATCGCCTCCGCAGCCAGCAATTGATCCCGTCGCAACAGAAATGTCTGGTAGTCGCAGGTCCAGTCAAACAGGCGACCGCGATCGACTTCGACAATGCGACTGGCCATGTCCTGCAGAAACACACGGTCGTGGGTCACGAAGATGAGAGTCCCGGCGAAACGCTTAAGAAATCCCTGCAGCCAGACGATCGAATCGATATCCAGATGGTTTGTCGGCTCATCCAGCAGCAGCACATCCGGCTCGCGAATCATGGCCGCCGCCAGCAGTACACGGCGTTTCATTCCGGCCGAAAGATTTGCGAATTTTTCGTCAGCGGGCAACTGCATTTCCGCCAGCAATTCGTCGAGTCGATCCGCTGCCGACCATTCCTCGGCGTCCGCTAAAGCGTGACTGGCGTCTTCGTAGGCTTTGTGTTCCTTCGCCGTCAGTTCGACGCCATCATGCAGTTTGCGGCCAATATCGCGGTAGGATCCCACAGCGGCACACAGCGGTCCGAATCCCTCGGCGGCGATTTCAAAAGCCGTGCGGTTTCCTCCGTTGGGAACCTCCTGATCCAGCCGCGCGACAACTGCGTCGGACTGGAGATCGATTGATCCATTGTCAGGTTTCAGAGTGCCCGCGATGAGTTTCATCAGAGTCGATTTACCGGCTCCGTTGCGTCCGACGAGGCCAATTCGTTCGCCCCGTTCGATGTGCAGCGTGATGCCGTCGAGCAGGTTTGGTCTGGAGTACGTGAACGTCAAATTGTTAATACTGAGCAGTGCCATAGGCCAGATTGTAGCCGAACCTGTACACCACGCGAACAGCCATGCGTCGAATTATCAGGGACGGCAGAATGACGTCGCTGAGGAATTGGAATCGCATTCCGAGCTGTCTTCGCAGTGCTCCAACACAGCGTCAGTCCCGGTGGGTGTTAAGATTTAGCAAGGATACAGATCAGCAAATCCACGGTGATTCCACGGTTGAATGGTGTGGCGAGCGCGGTGCCGGTGTGCTAGATTGTCATTAAAGGCGGTGGGGGGCATGAAAGCAGTCATCCCGCACCACCGCGAAGGAACAGGTTGACTTTTCCGGCACCGCTGGCGAGTGAATTTTTGGTGAAGGCATCGTATTGATGAGTGAACGAGAAAAAGGAGCCCAGGACTGGTACAAAAAAGGCACGGAAGCCATGAACCACAAGAACTGGGATTACGCCATCAAAGCCTTCGGCATGTGCGTTGTCCTGATGCCGGAAGTGCTGTTGTATCGACAGTCCAAGCATGGCTGCATCCGCAAGAGTTACAACGACAACGGGTCCGGTGCCAAGATGGCGGGAATGCGGCTGATGACAACTCGCGGGTCGATCAAAAAAAACCGCATGCAGAAAAACTGGAAGGCGGTCGAAACAGCGGCAGAAGAAGGGCTCCTTCTGAATCCCTGGGACGCCCAGTTGATGTTTGACCTCGGCGATGCCTGCGAAAATCAGCAGAACATGAATGTCGCTCGCTATGGCCTCGAACGCGCCGTCGAATACGACAAAGACAACATCGAATACAACCGACGGCTTGGACATCTGCTCATCGAACGTCGTGATTACAAGCCCGCGCGGGCCTGCTTTGAGCGGATCTATAAACTCGACCCCAATGACGGTGACGCGCGGACGATGATGAGTCGGGTTGACGCGGAATCCACAATGGATCGCGGCGGCTATGACAACGCTGAAAATACGCGTGATGTGAAAACCGAGCAGCCTGCCGCACCCGTGAATGCGTATGAAGAGGACCGCCGGGCTCGAAAAGGCACGCCCAAATCCGCAGACGCTCCTGGCGAATCAGAAGAAGCCGATTTGCTGCACGCAATTCGAAAAGATCCGCAGAATCTGAATCTGTATCTCAAGCTCGCGGACGTCTACATCAAGGACCGTCAGTTTGGAAAGGCTCAGGATCAGTACAACAAAGCTCTGGAAATCTCCAACGGCAATGCTGACATTCGTGAACAACTGCATGAAGTCCAGCTACTAATGCTCCGGAATGATCTCAGTGAAGCCGAAGATCGGGCTCGCAAGAATCCGGGCAAGGAACGACTCGTCGAAAAAGTCAAAACCATGCGATCGGAACTGCTGGGTAAAGAAATGGAATTTTTCGCGCACAGTGTCGAACTGCATCCCAACGACATGCGGAAGAAATTTGAACTCGCCCAGCGGTATGTCACCACAAAGCAGCCGGCAAAGTCGATCCCGCTGCTGCAGCAAGCGGTATCCGATCCTCGCATCAAAGTGGAAGCCCTTGTATTGCTGGGTGAGTGCTTTGCAAAAGATGGCAAGCTCGATCTGGGTCGCCGTCAGTTTGAAAAGGCCCTGGACGGCCTGAGTGCTGCCGACAAGCCAGATGCCTTCAAGGCGGCCCACTACTATCTTGGACGCATCTACGAAAAAGCCGGAAAGACCGAACAGGCCGAGCATCACTACGGCGAAATCCTGGCTGTTGACTACGAATACAAAGATGTCCTCAAACGCCTTGAAGGATTGCAGGGCGGAGACGGTGGGAAAATCGCCGATGACGCTGAATGATTGGCGCACCAACTAAAGTATCGACATCTCGTTGCAAAATGCCCGTCTAACACTACGATTCTGGCAGGAGTCGGCTTTTCGTCGGCTGAGTTTGCGCCAGGGAAGAAATGATGAGTCTGAATCACGTTGAACGCGGATCTGAGTTACTGCCAAAGATCGAGGCTTCTGATCCCAGCAGCAGCCATGCCGGTACGACACCCGGCAGTTTCGCCCGCGCGCCTCAAATCGCGGCGGGACGGCGAGGGGCATCAACCTTCGCGTCTCCTGATACTCCGGGCATGCCGCTGCCGTCTGAAAAAACGGCATGGGACTTCATGCCGCCCGACTGGACGGTGCGATCCGGCTTCGAATCCAATTATGAGCAGGCAGCCGCATGGCAGCCGCCCGCCGGGTTTGAAGCCTGCACTCAGCTTGAATTCGCCCGACTGGGAACTACGACGCCCGAGATGCATCGCGTTGCCGAACACGAGCACCATCTGACTGCCGAACAGATTCGGGACGAAGTCGCCGCCGGTCGAATGGTGATCCCGGCCAATAAGCAACATCTGAAATACAAACTGGAACCGATGTGCATCGGTCGGGCATCTCGCACCAAGATCAATGCCAATATGGGAGCCTCACCGGTCTCATCGGGGACCGACGAAGAAGTCGAGAAACTTCACTGGGCCGAACGCTGGGGCGCGGATACCGTCATGGATCTGTCCACCGGCGGTGACCTGGATGCCTGCCGTGACGCGATCGTGCGCAACAGCACGGTGCCGATCGGTACAGTGCCGATCTATTCGATGATCATCGGTCGTCGGATCGAAAGCCTGACCATTGAGATGGTACTTGATTCTCTCGAACATCAGGCGCAGCAGGGAGTTGACTATTTCACGATCCACGCTGGCGTGCTGCAGGAACATCTGCCGCATATTCGCGACCGACTGATCGGAATCGTTAGCCGTGGTGGTTCACTACTGGCCAAGTGGATGATTCACCATGATCGCCAGAACCTGATGTATACGCACTGGGAAGACATCTGCGACGTCCTGCGTCGGCACGACGTGACGTTCAGCATTGGCGACGGACTGCGTCCTGGCGGCCTTGCTGATGCGACTGATGTGGCTCAACTTGCCGAGCTTTCCACGTTGGGTGAACTCACCGAACGAGCGTGGCGAAAAGGTGTCCAGGTCATGGTCGAAGGACCAGGCCACGTGCCGCTGGACCAGATCGAATTCAATATGAAACTGCAGCGTCGGCTCTGTCACGGCGCACCGTTTTATGTACTTGGGCCACTTGTGACGGACATGTTTCCCGGTTACGACCACATCACAAGTTGCATCGGCGCGACAAACGCTGCATGGCACGGTGCGAGTATGCTGTGCTACGTGACTCCCAAGGAACATCTGGGGCTACCCAAGAAGGATGACGTCAAGCAAGGCTGCGTCGCCTACAAGATCGCGGCGCATGCGGCGGACGTGGCTCTGGGGATTCCCGGCACCCGCGACCGCGACGACGAACTCACCAAAGCCCGCGCGGCGCTCAACTGGCAAAAACACTTTGATCTGAGCTTCGATCCGGACACGGCTCGAGCCTACCACGACGAAGACCTGGACGTTGACACCGACTTCTGCGCCATGTGTGGCCATGACTGGTGCAGCGTGCGGATCAGCAAGGAAATTCAGGAATTCGCCAGCGGCAAGGCGAAAGAATTCGAATGGGACAAAGCAAAAGTCACGGACGCTTTGACGGCCGAACAAAAAGAGATCCTGGAAAAACGCGGCGTGCTTTCACCGGATGAGATTCATCGACTGGCCAGCAAGACAAAGAAAACCGTCGGTGCCGACGAGGGCAAAGCTGGTTGCCACAGCGATCTGGCCGATGCCGAAGTCGCGAAGACGATCCAGGTCGTGCAGCTGGGGTCACTGGTCGATTGAAGTATCATGGCTCGTCCCGGCGTCATTCTTCCGATTCTGCAGAACTGGAGTTGTCATAATTGTGGCGGCTGCTGTCGGGAGCATCAGATTGTCATTACGGCGGAAGAAAAGCGGCGGATCGAAAAGCAAAACTGGACGACCGACGACGGCGTGTCGGCTGATCGGCCACTGATCGAAGCTCACGGCAAAGATTTTCGACTGAGTCATCAGCCGGACGGAGGCTGCGTGTTTCTGGACGAACAGGGGCTGTGCCGGATACACGCAAAATTTGGCGAAGCCGCGAAGCCGCTTGCCTGTCGTGTGTATCCGTATGCCGTCCATCCCTCTGGAAACTCGGTGACGGTCAGTCTGCGATTCAGTTGCCCGTCCGTGGTTCAGAATCTGGGGCAGCCGGTGGCTCAGCAGCGGCAGGCGCTGGAAGAACTGGTAAAGTCAATTGTTCCCGCGACCTACAAGGCTCCAGAAGCTCCACCGTTACGCAAAGGTGTCCCGCTTGGCTGGCCCGATGTGATGCGGCTGCTGGCCTTCATTGAGCGTGGACTGGCGGACGAAAAGGTGAGCTTTGCGACTCGGCTGCTGCGAGTGCTCTCCTGGATCGACCTGCTGGAACAATGCTCGCCATCAGCGATCGGCGGCGATCAACTCGGCAGTCTGTTGCCGTTGCTTCACGAAGCCTCTGTGCGAGCCCAACCGAATGATAAATTGCCTCTTGTCAAACCGTCCCGTCTGGGAAGAACAATGTTTCTTCAATGGGTCGCCCAATTGCTGCGACATGACACGGACGCCACGGCGAAGCAGGGTGTGGCCGGACGGATGAGATTACTGAGTGACGGTGTTAGGTTCACCATGGGACTTGGAAGGGTTCCGGCAGTTGCCGATCCAATTTCCGTCCGCGTGGCCTTTTCGACGCTGTCGAAAGAGTCCATCGACAATGCTCCGACAGGAGTGATGCCGACGTTTTCGCAACTGGAACAGGAGTTCGGTGGTCGAAACGCCGAGTTCGATGAAGTCCTGACACGCTACTATCGCGTGAAACTTCAGGGCCTGCATTTCTGCGGTCGTGCGTTCTACGACATGCCTTTTATCGAAGGCTTCCGCAGTCTCGCACTGATGTACCCGGCGACAATGTGGGTCGCTCGAATGCGTGCGGCCCGCGATGGCAGGGAGCAGATCTCACTGGCCGATGTTCAGGCGGCGCTCGCCACGATCGACCATAATTTCGGCTACTCCCCGGTCCTCGGGATGAACTCATCGCAAAAACGAATTCAGCAGCTCGCGAAGATGGAGCAGATCACCGCGTTGTGCAGTTGGTACAGTCGGTAAGGCGATCGGCAGATTCTGTTTTACCGTAGGACGGGTCTCCAGACCCGTCCGGACCGGATTTCTGTCTTATCAGGACGGGCCTGGAGACCCGTCCCACATCAAGCGGCTGGTAAATCCTTTTCTGCCGCTCGCATAATTGGACAGCGCCACTTTATGCAAAAGCTCAGTATTTTACGGTGTTATTGATGGTGTTGTCTCCACAGAGTGGTGCTGTCCAACTAAGAACTTATCTTTGAAGCCATTGGCGTGGGCGCGCACGCCGATGGCGTGGCGGTTAAACATCTCAAACAAGACCGTGCGAGGTACATTTCCCGCTCGAGGTTCAGGCGCGTTTGTCAGATCTGAGCTTCAATCAACGCGTCCATTTTGAAATCCGCTGGAATCAGTTCTCGCACGTACGGAGCCGCGAAGATGCGGACCTTTTTGACGCAGTCGTCGAACTGCGTCTTCGCCATCGCGTCCACGATTGGCGAGACTTCGCGGAGCGGACGGTATTCGTTGCTGGATCGGAACCAGACATCGACGCGGAACTCGACTTCCCGATGCTGTGGCGGGGCGTCGATGAGGACATCGACAGGTGACAGCTCTCGACCGATCTCCTTTGACAATTGCTCGGTCAGCCGCGAAGAAAGTGTTGCCAGTTGCTGCGAAGTTAACTGTCGCAGCGTGCGGTACAGTGGTTCCTGATGGTAGATGCTGTATTCGGCCAATCGCTTGTGCAGCCTGCGATTGGATCCAAACAGTCCGGCCGTCAATGAGGCGACCGGTGTCCCCTGCGACGCAGTCTTCAGGCAGCGGATCAAGTCAGGCTCTGACATCCGAAACAGGGAATTCAAATCGAGCGTCGGCATCAGTTCCAAAAACGACCGCGCAAACATCGTCGTCGCCGAACGCACAGCGTGATGCCAGTAGACTTCTGTGAACATGACATAGCGAGCAAAGACCATCATCTCAGCAGCCGTTCGTCCCTTGGCTGTGATCGCCAGTCCGTCGCCCGCTTCATTGACGATCAGAGAATTGATCAATCGGCTGCGGTCGAAATGACGACCGTAGGGAACTCCGCAGTGCTGGCTGTCCCGTGACAGATAATCCATCTTGTCGATATCAATCGGGCCCGACAGGATTGAACGACGCAGGCGGCTGCTGACAGAATCCGATCTTGCTACCAGCACATCCAGCACTTCGTCGGCGGTGATGCCCCATCGTGATTCAAGGACCTGCGTAAGCTCGCTGTCGGGCCTCAGAAACTCCCGCGCGAAGACTTCGTGCGGCGGCATTTGCGGCAGTTCCATATCTTCGATCGGATGACAAAACGGCCAGTGCCCGATATCGTGCAACAGGGCCGCCACGATCAAAACTTCCGCGTCATGAGCCGACACGATCTCAGCAAATCTCGCGTCTCGCCCCAACTGCCACAGATATCGCAATGCGTTGTGGTACACTCCCAGCGCGTGCTCGAATCGCGTGTGGGTCGCGCCGGGATACACATGCGACGCTAAAGCCAGTTGCGTGATGTTCCGCAGCCGCTGGAATTCCCGGGAATCCACAATGGCGCGCACGCGAGGAGTAAACGGTACGTCCTGCTCAGTGGGAATTCGGACGACGCCGCATTCATCACCGGCCTGCGAAAGCTCTGGAATGTCGGAATAAGGATGGCTCATTTGCGGCATTCTGCAGGTTCTGTCGGCGTTCCACAAGCGGGCGGACCAAGGCTGATAGCCTCTCAAAGCAGGCAATTGGTCGCCATAAGACGATTTCCGAGTTGAGTTTCCGACGCAACCTTGTCAGGATGCCGTCCCCGCCACTGACGTCGTTTACGTCGGACCAACTGATCTTCGATTTCGCAAAGATCGGCTAAAATGGAGCCACACGGGCGTTCACGCGAATGCCGAGTGCAAAATCGCTCCAATCAACGCGGTCAAGTTCTAATCGATAAAGGGTGAAAGCAGAATTCTGAATGGCGAAGGAAGAATCAATCCAGGTCGAAGGCAATGTCGTCGAAGCACTGGCGAACACGCAGTTTCGCGTCGAGCTTGAAAACGGCCATCAGGTGATGGCGCACGTTGCCGGGAAAATGCGTAAGCACTTCATCAGAATTGTGCCTGGTGACCGTGTTGTCGTCGAAGTGTCACCATACGACCTGAAGCGCGGTCGAATTGTCTACCGCGAACGCTGATGTTGCGATGACCGCTGAAACATCGGCCCTGCCATTCGTGCAACTCTTTACCGACGGTGCCTGTCGAGGAAATCCGGGGCCGGGAGGCTGGGGCTGCATTCTTCGTCATCCCGCCACGAAAACGGAAAAAGAATTCAGCGGCGGCGAAGCGCTGACGACCAACAATCAAATGGAACTGCAGGCCGTCATCGAGGGCCTGAAACTTCTTTCGCGAAAGTCGCGGGTTGAAGTCGTCACAGACAGTTCTTACGTCGCGAAGGGCTCAAAGGAATGGCTGCCCGGTTGGAAACGCAACGGCTGGAACCGCAAAGACGGTAAGAAGCTCGTTCCGATCAAGAACATCGACCACTGGAAGCAGCTGGATGAACTGCTTAACAAACATCAGGTGACGTTCAAGCTGATCAAAGGCCACGCGGGCCATACCGAAAATGAACGCTGCGACGTCCTGGCAGTGGATGCAGCGGAACGGGCGCGGTATTCTGGGCAGTAGTGCTTTGATCGCGTTGAACAACGAAAGACAGATTTCCTCCGGGTTCAACCCCAATGGCGTGGACTTAGTGAGCGGCCAGGCGCTAGCCGCCGATGAATATTGTTAAAACACTCGCAATA
>JBBQSE010000204.1:0-13537 GCA_038214195.1 Planctomycetales bacterium | reverse complement strand
GCGATAGTACGCTGGAAGACGGCCGGAGTCCAATGAGCGGGGACTAACGTGCGTAGCCGGATTTTTCCGGATTCGGGTGGTCGCGCGGAGTGTCCCGATAAGGCGAGCGGTTGGGCGTCAGCCCACCGAGATTCACCGGGCGGACGTTCTTAGCGTCGTCAAAAATCTCTGGTCTGAATTTGGCCAGCTACAGACTCACTGTCGAACAGAGAATCAATCCATTTTCTGTCCTTTGGCAACAGCTCTGCAGTTCGGACTCGGTCGTAGCCTTCAAATTCCCAGAGTCTTCCATCGAAGGAAAAATTTCGCAGCCGGTTTTCGCCATCGTAAAGTTCGATTTCATTCGCATCGATGGTTGCCGGAAGGGTGGCTCTGTAATTCTTCCACTTTGCTTTCGTATAAATACTGCGAAATCGAGTGATCACGGACGCTTCATGGATTCGCACTGACGAAGTCTTTTTTCTCCGGAATTCGATCGAATCCGTTTGATTCAAGTCTTCGACCCACGCTGGATCGGCACTTGTCGATAACGACAGGCATCCCTGGCCTCCAGCGCAGAGCAACAGACCGGCGACTGCGAGAAGACGAATACTCAAAGCGGGCTCCTTCGTGTTAAAAGGCGAGCGGCAGGGCCTTAGCCCTCCGAGACAACGCAACGTCGATTTCTTGTCGTCAAATTGACTTGTTCCGAGGCTCCAGCCTCGGAACACACTGCACTGGAGGCTCCTGCCTCCTGAACTCAACGTGGAGGCAGGAGCCTCCGGACAGTGCGTTCCAGGGCAGGAGCCCTGGAACGAGGAGCTCGGAGGGCTGCCGCCCTGCCAGTTACATCTCTGATGGCGTTAAATTGATTCGTCGCACTGAGATCAGCCAGACGAACTGTTGCGGCTCGGGTTCTGTGTTCTTACCTTGTCCGACGAGACGGGAGGCCAGTGTAATTCGCTTCTCCGTTTTTGCTGTGCTGTGTGAAATGGCTGGCGGAAGGACGGCCGTGTGCAGGACGTCGCCGGTTAACATGGCTGAGTAGGCAATTGTGGTACAAATCTGCTCAGGGTCTCGCAGCAATGTATCGATATCAACAGCGGGAACGGCATGGCGATTTGCCAGCGAACACATTCTGATTTTGACATCGATCTGGGCGCTTCCATCGTCCAGTAATGAAGATCGAACGTAAAACCGAGTGCCTTCAAATGCTTCCGATGACGCCTCATGCCCATCGGCACCCATGACTATCCGTTTGGTTTCATCAGCAATGGTCGCTGTTTGACGGTCAAACACCGTCACTTTCGGAGCAAACAGGATGTTGCTTCTCCTGTTCGCCTGAGCCGCCTGAACGAATTCGTACATTTCGTCTTCTGTCCACTGAGTCACAGCGGTCTCGGCAGTGTTTTCAATGCAAGTTTCCACCTTGCGGACGACGATTCTCTGACCAGGGTCAAGAGGCTCCCAGTCTGCGAACGGTTCCGTATTCTCAAGTTGTTCGGGCTGTCTCGTTGCCGCTGGCCTGAACGGACGCAATATGTCTTCCGCCATCGTGATCGTTCGGAGTTCGAAACTGAACTGAGGCTCGTCTGTATCGGTGGATTCCGATGGGCCGGCATGCCCCCGAGGCAATGGGGGGCAATAGTCTCGAGTTTTCGTCTTCAACCTGAGAGATGGCTGATCCGGTGAGAAGGATAAATGCGACGAAAATGCGGAGAGTCATGAGTGTTCTTCAGAGGGTAGTGCGGAGGCCCGAGACCATCGAGACACTGGGCTGTTGATTTAATGAGCGGCAAGGCGCTAGCCGCCGGTGATTGAAGAACACGGAAAAAGACCGGCGGCTAGCGCCTTGCCGCTCACGATTCTGGATTCAAACAGCCGACTTCCAGCCAGAAGGGGAGAGATTTTCGATGCGTTGTCTGATCTGAGACAGATCGGGCCACGAACATCAGCGCAAAAGAAAAGAGCGAGCTTCCGGGGGAAAGCTCGCCCTTTTCCCGGAGGGGAGAGGTACTTTTCGTTGTCTTCTGATCAGGCAGCCTTGCGTTGTTCGCCAATGCTGCCAGCGATCACTGCTCGCTTGATGTTTGAACCGGGGCCTCCTCGCGGAGGGTAGCCGTATTCTCTGAGTTTTCCG
The DNA here is from genome assembly GCA_038214195.1 of Planctomycetales bacterium. Lineage (GTDB taxonomy): Bacteria > Planctomycetota > Planctomycetia > Planctomycetales > Planctomycetaceae > SXXK01. The sequence continues at coordinate 11,418 of JBBQSE010000204.1, read as the reverse complement.
GACAGTGTTCGCAGTCCGATCTGCAGGATCTGAGCCGTCTTTTCGCGGTTGCCGTTACAACGGGCAAACGTCGATTCGATCAGCTTGCGTTCCATTTCGGCCAGCGTCATTCCAACGCACTCAGCACCATCGTTGATGGCATCGTTCTGAAGCCACGGCTTGAGATCGTCAGGCCGAATCATTTCCGTGACATCAACCGTGCAGCAGCGTTCGACTACGTTCTGAAGTTCACGAACATTGCCAGGCCACGGATGACCTTCCAGAACCTGCATGGCGTCGGCACTGATCTGACGCGGCGGGCGGCCTTCCTTCAGCGAGATCTGGCTGATGAAGTGTTCCACGAGCAGCGGGATATCGTTGCCGCGAACTCGCAGCGGCGGCGATTGCAGCGTGATGCCGCTCAAGTGTTGCAGCAGATCGTCTCGGAACCGGCCTTCCATGGCCAGTCGATTCAGGTCGCCATGCGTAGCCGCGATGAACCGAATGTTCGGTCCATCCTGAGCTCCATGGAGAACTGCCGAGGCTCGCTGTTCCAGCAGTTGAGCCAGTCGCTTCTGGAAAGGCAAAGCGACGGTATCGACATTGTCCAGCAGAATCGATCCACCGTCCGCCATCTTAAGATAGCCAGGGAAACCATCCGGAGCGGCGTCGCCGAAGAGCTGGTGTTCCAGTGTTTCGACCGAGTGCAGACTGCAGTCAATTCGCAGAAACGGCTTCGTAGACCGACGGCTGCAGCGATGCAGTCCTTCGGCAATCAGCGTTGTTCCGCTGCCAGGTTCGCCGCGGACAAGGACCGTGCGGTCATCGTCGGCTGCGATTCGGATGGATTCTCGCAGAGACTGCATGGCGGGCGTACTGCCAACCAGATCCATCAGATTGCGGTTGAGCAACTGACGTCGCAGTTTTTCGTTTTCGCGGATCAGTTCGCCGCGTCGCAGAGCGTTTAGCAGAGCCGCTCCAAAACGTGACGCTGAATAAGGACGTTCGAGCACTTCGCATTCGAACGTTGGCACCGTTTCGCGTCCCCAGCGGGAGTCTTCGCTGACAATGCAGATGACCTGAGCGGCCTTCGAATGATTTCGAATCGCGGCATTGACCTCCTGAATCCGGGAGACTGTGTCTGCATCATCAATGATGCAGCAGCAGAACTCCTGACGACTCAAGTGGAACAGCATCGCGTCCGGGCTGTCTGTTTCGCAGACCTGCATGCCGCGTTTGCGGACATCATCTGCGAGCAGCTGTCTGGCTCCAGGACGCGGGGAGAAGACCAGCACAGTGCGTGTGGTCGATTCCGTTTCCGGAGGGACTGCTTTTGTTTCGACGGGCGCGGTCGATGTGGGCTGGGGGAACCGCAGAATATGCGGCTCATGATGAGCGCCGTTCGGGAACTCGTTCATGATTTCCTCAATTTGAGAGCTGAGTGGAGAGTCGGAGGGGGAGACGAGAGGAGGGCGAACAGTTTGAGAAACTGAACCAATCGACGGTTGATGAGATTCAACAGTCAATCGAATCAGCGGCAGCAAATTTGTTCTGGTTTCCGGATGAGTTCCGGAAGGGGGGAGAGGAGAACAGAAGGGAAGTTTTGGATTCAGGAGTCGAATCCGGGTTGAGAGGCCGAGTGATATCGCCGTTCGGGGGATAGTGTCAACACGTGTTCTTCATGAATCAGCACAAAACTTTGCTGCAATCCAAAGAAATCTCTCACGCCAGACATTTGGCGGCTTTCACACTCTGTTTCGTCGGCAGTATCTGCCGAACTCGACGACTTGCGGCAGTCTCGGCACGGCACAAACCGAGCTGCGAGCAGTCGAACAATTGCTGAATGCTCGACAATTGTTTTCAGAAGATTCCAGAAAACTCCCGTCGCCACTTTTGCGCCTTGTCCCGGATTCATCGCCACAGTGCTCGCGATTGCCAGCCGCAGGGGATATCCTGTGAGCCACTAGCCCAATGAGGCCGTATTTTCAGCGTTTTCTGTACCATTTCTCCAGCCATCCCGTAGCCCAACCTATCCTCCGGTCGGGAACCGTATCCGTTCTGAGTTACTCTGTGCCGTTCCTGACCCGCGAAATTGTAATTGATGCAAACACCGCTCTGTTGAACGGTCGAATTGATCGGTGTGTTCAGGAACTGGCCGGGGGATCTCGTTCACATGTCACCGGACTCTTCGATCACGACTGCGTGACGCTCAACGGCCTGCTTGAGATCAACGCCGGTCGCATTTTGTGTGTCGGCGATCATGTGCTGGTGCGATTCGAAGAAAACCGCCGCTATGCGCCGCGACGTCGCCCCGAGCAGCAGCGGCATCGAGGCTTCTCGATTGTGTTTGAAGATCGTCACCTGGTCGTTGTCGATAAGTCGGCGGACTTGCTGACTGTTCCGACAGATGGACGGGAACCTCACACGCTGGTGTATCGAGTCAATGAACACGTGCGGCGCGAGGGACGTGGCCGAGGTGCCTTTGTGGTGCATCGACTGGATCGCGGCGTGTCTGGTCTGCTGGTGTTCGGTAAGACGAAAGACGACGCCAGGCTGCTGCAGGAACAATTTCGTCAGCGAAAACCCGAGCGGCAGTATGATGCTCTCGTCGCTGGAATTATCGAACAGGACCGCGGCGAGTTTCGGAGCTACCTCGCCACCGGCAAGAACCTCACTCGGTATTCGACGGATGATGAAGACGACGGCCAGCTCGCTGTGACGCACTATCAGGTGACCGAGCGTCTACCGGACCTGACACACGTGACAGTGCAACTCGAGACCGGGCGACGCAATCAGATCCGAGTGCATTTCGCTGAGGCACAACATCCGGTTCTTGGCGACCAGCGTTATCGTTCGGATCTGTGGAAAGAAATTCGGTGGCAACACAAGCGATTCGCAATGCACGCTTCGACGCTGGGATTCAACCATCCAATTTCTGGCGAGCCGCTGCTGTTTACGTCACCACTGCCCAATGAGATGACGAACTTCATGCTGTTCAGCAAACGTCTTGACAAAAACATCCAGCAGGAACTTCGCACGCCCCGATCCGAAGCGGCAAAGGCAAAAGCAGCCGATCGAAAAAAACGACGACGGGGATGATTGCGGCTGCCACAGAAACAGATTTACCGTAGGACGGGCACTTCTTTCCGTCGTAAAACGTGACGGGCAGAAGTGCCCGTCCTACAGCGGATAGATCAGTTTCTTGCCGCTCGCCTTACGGAATCCCTCTCACAATTTCCGGCCCAATGAGTTTCGTCAGCCAGACGGGCAGCTTCTGCCAGACGGCGATGACTTTGTCAAACTTGCCACTGCTGGGGCGAACATCGCCGACGGCACCTTTTCGCAGGCAGTATTGCCAGATCGCCGGATGTTCTTCCGCTCCCCATTGTTGTTTGAATTTGTATGTGCCGCTGTCGTGCGAACTGCGTCCAAAGTCGAAGGCCCTCTGCCCGCGTTCGACGCTGCGTTTCAGACAGTGCCAGTACATCAGCATGTTGCACGCCGTGTGATTGTATTCCCTCAGCGAACTGGCGCTGGGAATGAACGTGACTTCCGGGCCATGGAGCAGGAATCCCGAGGCAATCGGTTTTCCGTTTTGATTCACCGTGCAGATTTCCGCAGAGTCACCGAATTGTGTCAGCATTTCGCGAAACAGTTTCTTCGAAAATGGGGGTATCCCCAGATCTCGCATGTTGTGGCAAAACACGCCGTAATACGCATCGAGCTGATCGAGATGGCCAAATGTAACGCCTAGCGACGGATCGTTCAGTGGCTTCTTCACCTGACTTCGGAGCTTCGACTTAAGTCCCGTCCAAAGTTCTTCTGCCGTCGTTGGAAGTATCAACCGCATGTGAACCTTTTCGGTGTTCACAGAATTCAATCGTGCGTGCTCGACGCATCGTTCGTGGCGCAGTTCGAGGTGTTTGACGTCGAGCGAATCTGCCAGTTCCACGGCTCGAAGAATGAGTTGTGATGCGATCTCGGGCGTGTCGGCCAGGACACCGCCGGTGTTCAGATATGGCTGACTGACGAGAAAGCTTCCGAAGATCGGCCCCGAGATATGCATCAACGGCAGCACGCCGGTGATCTTTCGATCTCGCTCAGTCCACAGGAACCAGGGGCGATGTCGAAAGGCTTTGGCAAAAACGGTCGCCCATTCCGTGCGGAGATGAAACCCGTCATATCCAAAGTGCGTCAGGTAACTGTTCCAGCCTGCAGGAGCGGCGGATTCGCAGTGGATGGTTGTTGAGGTTGTGAGAATTTGCGACATGATTTTTGTATTTCAGCGGGTTCAGGGTTCAAGATGCGATGTGCAGGGGGCTTCAGGCCGTGGGCCTTCTAAGGATCGCTCCATGAACAAATGTCAGATTAGCCGCAACGCGCTAGCGTCCGGTTCGGTAATAACCGGGAGCTAGCGCTCTGCGGCTGATTTAATCAGGACTGTTATTTGATCGTCAATTTTTGCAGAGGCTTAGCGCAACAAAACCCCCTCATCCGCCCTTCGGGCACCTGCTCCCCCTGAAAAGGGCGAAGGAACATTCGAGCCGATCCTGGGTTCGGTGTCGATCCTGGGTTCGGTGCCGATCCTGCGTTTCAGATCTGGCGACAGTCCGCAGTACACATCGACAATCTTCTTCATTCGCTCATCAAAGCAGTAGCTGGTCTCGATGGTATGGCGTCCGTTGCTGGCGAGTTGGTTTTTCAAAGTTTCCGATGTGACACATTTCAATATGGCGTCATGCAATGCGTTTTCGTTGTCGATCGGCACGACCATTCCGTTCTGTTCGTGTTGCACCAGGTTTGGGATGCCGTTGCAGTTGGTGGCAACGACGGGGCGCTGCGATGCCATGGCTTCCAACACAACGTTGGGAAGTCCTTCTCGCAGGCTGCTGAGCACGAACAAATCGATCGCTCGATACAAGTCGCGAGGATCGGGAAGAAAGCCGCAGAGTCGTACGTGCTCCTGCAAGTCGAGTTCATTGATCTGCTGCTGCAACTGCTCGCGCAGATGGCCTTCACCAGCGATCACCAGTCCGACAGGATGGCCCGCCGTGATCAAGCGCGATGCGGCGTTGATCAGATGATGGAAACCTTTTTCTTCTGACAATCGCCCAACAGCCCCAATCAGAAACCGCTGCGAATCAAAGCCTAATCTCGCTTTGTCGGACAGCGTCGGCGGGGTCGTCGAATAGTCGTCCAGCACAATTGCATTGTCGATTTGATGGAGTCGATCCATCGGAACCCCGTTCTCGACACATCGGTCGTAAAGGTCCCGTGAAACGCAGACAATCTTTTCGTAACGCTTCATGCAGAAACGATCGATCTTGTAATACAGCGGTGTTTTCGCTGTGAATCGCACCCAGCCGTGCGCCGTTGTGACCAGTTGCATCGGATGAAATTTCCGCACCAGCAGTCCCATCGCATTGCTTTTGTAATCATGAGCGTGCCAGATCGTCACGTTCCGTTCGCGGCAGATGCGAATGCACTCGCGGGCGACGCGCCAGTCGAGGGCACCTCGGTCATCGACACCGATAATTTCCGCGTCAGCGTCCATCGCTTTTTGTTCAAGCGTGGCAAAGCCCGGGTCGCCCGGCGGTCGCATGAACAGGCAGGCGCAGTCCATTCCGTACCGCCGCAGAAATCGCGGTGAGTTCAGAATTGTCTTTTCCGGTCCGCCGCCGGTGCCCGTGACGACGCGGGTGTGCAGCACAAAAGGGCGTGACTCCGCGATTCCGATGAGTGAGTCCGGATCTTGACATGTCTTCATTGTGTGATCTCCATGCACTGATGAGCGAATTGCCCGTTCAGGATTCCGTCGAATTCCTCGGCCTTGCTATGCCAGTTTTCGTCCCGCAGTCGGCTTCGCGCCGTGATCTGAGATTCAGGTGTTCCAGTCGTGACGCGATCTCGCACCATGCGGCTAAATTGTTCGGGCGATTCTGCGATATCGAGGCAGTCACTCCACGCCTCCGTGGATGGCAACCGATTAACAACAACCGGTTTTCCAGTCGCCAGGTACTCTTTCAATTTCAGTGGCTGCATGGCCCGCGTGACCAGCAGATCGGCATACGGCATGATCAGGACATCAGCGGCGGCGGCGATCGCAGGCAATGCAGATAGCGGCTGAGCAGCGAGCGTCTGCACATTGGGCAGTGACAGAATCGCGGGATCAGGATCCTGCTGAGGCCCTACCAGCAGGATTGTTCCGTCAGGTAGATCCCGCGAAAGCTGCTGCAGCGATGGCGAATCCATCCGGCGATCAATGACGCCCCAGAAGACGATCCGGGGCTTCTCACCTCGTTCCAGGGCTCCAGCCCTGGAACGCACTGCCCGGAGGCTCCAGCCTCCGTTGCTTCCGTTGTCGAACCGGGAGGCAAGAGCCTCCAGGGCATTGTGTTCCGAGGCAGGAGCCTCGGAACAAGTAGTGTTGTTCGCTTTCCAGAAATCCACATCTACGCCATGAGTCAGCAGCGACGACGAACGCCCTTCCATGGCAATCATTGCCTGCAGGTTTTCGCTCACCGCGACGATCGAGTCCGCACGGCGGATCATTTCACAATCCATCCGTCGCAGCGTGTCTCCATCAAGACCCGGCCACAGGGAAAAATCATCAACGCAGTAGTAGACCCAGCGATCGACCGGCAGGACGTCCGGCAGATCGGCGGTGATCGGCAATGTTGTAATGCTAACGATCGGCTGCGGCATGTTCTCAAGCAGCGAAGTCAGTTGCTTCGACAATAACCAGCTGTTGAGCCGACGATCGCGGCGGCTGCCAAACCACGGCCACATTTTTGGATTGACGACGGTGAGATTGGGATGTTGTTCGGCTCGGAAGACGCCCGGCTCTTCTGAAAGGCCAGGCTTGTTCTTGCCCCATTGGAAGATTTTCTCGGAGGCTCGTTTCAGAGTCTGTAAATCCAGTCGTGGCGCGCGCGTGCCGATCGTGTTGACCCAGAGGACCGGGTAACGATCGAGCAGATTGCGAACGAGATGCTGACATGATGACGGATGTCGGCCCCAGTCGTCGGAGAAGACGAGCAGGGAGCCTGCGTTGCTGAATTGAGAGCACTCGTTGATCATGAGTGGGCTCCGGTGGGAATGAGGGGCGACAGAGTGGTGGCGTTTCGTTCGCGGAGCGAACGACGACTATTTGGTGTCAGGACTTCGCGATAGACGTTGCGATAGCTGTTCAGCATTCCAGCGAGCGAAAACTTTTCTTCTGCTCGTCGGGCGGCAAGGTTGGCCATGCGTTCGCGGAGTTCACAGTCCGAATAAAGCTGGATCAAACCAGCGGCCAGTGCTGCGTAGTCGCGGGGCGGGGCAAGGAAGCCGGTGACGCCGTGTTCGACGAGTTCCGGTAGTCCGCCTACAGCCGTTGCAACAACAGGACGATGGGCGGCCATTGCTTCGATCACCGTCAGCGGAATGCCCTCGCTGATACTCGACATCAGAAAGATGTCAGACGCCGCCAGGAGGTCCGCAATGTCCTTGCGAGTTCCCGCGAGAGTGACAGCGCCCTGAAGTCCCCGTTCACGAATTGTTTGCGAGATTGCCGGTCGCTCGTCACCTTCGCCAACCAGCAAAAGCCGAAGTCCGGGAATCGACTTGCGAGCCTGATCGATGGCTCTCAGTGCCGTCTGATGATCCTTCAGTTCGTGTAATCTTGCGACAAGGACCGCAACAAAATCCGTCGCTTCGTAGCCAAATTCCGCACGAATTCTCGCACGTGCGTTGGGTGACGACTTGCCGAGGGCCTGCAAATCGACGCCGTTATAGATCACCTCAATGCGTGACTCCGGCAGTCCTTCATTGTCGATCAGAGCCTGCCGCACCGCGCCCCCACAGCCGATAAGTCGGTCGCAGCTGCGGAGCATCAGGCGATTGACGACCGCTCTTTTGCGACTCGGCAAATCCGGAAAGTGGCGTCCGTGCTCGGTGAAGACAACCGGTCGCCGTCCCAACAGACCACGACTGAGCATGGCCTGAAAGAACGGCGTGTATTGATGAGCATGCAGAATCTTCGCCCCTTCGCGGTCGGCGAATTCTCGGAGCCTCCGCGCGCAGCCACGATCGATGCCGGGTTGACGATGCAGATGCTCGACGATGAAACCATCGCGCTGCAGGCGTTCACCAATCTCGCCAATTTCGTCCAGCACAGCGACGACGCAGCGGAATTCGTCGCTGAGTAAACGCACCATCTGATCGACCAGCACTTCAGCGCCGCCGACACCCAGCGCATGGATGACATGACAGACCGTCGGGCGTTCGTCGGTCGGTGTGATACGGAGATGATTGGGATTGGCCTGGATCATGTTGGTTGAGAGTTTTCAGGGTGTAGTGTTTAGGAACGAGTCTTGATTTCAGACACCACACAGTTTTGAGCTTATTGACTTACTGAGCGGCAAGGCGCTAGCCGCCGGTGTTGAATTCGCAACATTTGAAAAACCGGCGGCTAGCGCCTTGCCGCTCACAACTGCCTCCGCAGAGCGTTCCATGTGTTGATCAATCGATGGGGATTCAAAATCCGGATGGACGCTTTTAGCAACCCAGCCGGTGATTTCAGCAACCTTTTCACACGCGTTTTCTGAGGCACGAACATCGACCAATTTCCGAAGTCGTACGTTGCCGTAGCCGCTGGAATCGGTGACGGTTCGCCGTTGCGATGGAACACCTCGCGTTGGCCTTCGGTCAACAGGATTGAAAGACATCTCGCTGTGAGGCTGGCATCTCCGAATGCCGCAAGGTCCGTCCATGCAGCGTCATTGATCAGATCGGCCTTTGCCCACATCGCTGCCGTGTGTGTGGCATCGTCTTCACACGACGCAGCAATCCGCAGCACGTTGGCTTTGCGGAAATCCTGAACGGCCCAGGCTTCCGTCGGATACTGTAATTCTTCCGGATAATCGAGTGTCCGGCGTTCGTGGGCGGCCATCCAGCGACCGTAGGTCTTCATGACGTCGCGGGAGTAGCTGTACATCGCGTCGAACATTTCCGCGTCGCGTTTGGCGATCAGATAACGTCCGATTGAATTCAACAACACGGTGTAGGACCAGTGCCCTTCGGCATCAAGCAAGTGCAGGTCGGTCGGATTCTGCTCCGGATTGACGCAACGTCGGATCAATTCTTCGAGCTTGCTCAGGTAACGTGCGTCATTTGTCAGCAACCATGCGTCGAGCAGCGCGTTAATGGAATTTCCCGCGCCGCGACCGGGCCCATGAAAATCTTCGAACACGGTCGCCGACGCCGCGCCGGTGGGACCGCTGTCAAACAGTCCGAAGATCGTGTTGTGACCGTCGTCCATTCGGATGACCCATTCGGCCAGCGACAGGACGGATTCACGGGCTTCAGGATTTCCAGTCAGGAAATAGTAATGCAGCAATCCAGTCGTGTAATTGTGTTCGCAACTGGGACCGCCACCGTAGGGCTGTCCCGGTTTCTGATTGTGACGCGAATACGTGCGATGCGTACCCGAGTGCGCGTCAACGTAGTGGTCGGTGTGCCAGAACAATCCGCCGTTAAACGCCGCTCGGTCTTCGCTGGTGTGATAGATGTCGATGTCCATCACGTGACGGGCGAGCGGGTCGAGCAGATCGAACCATTTGAGGTCCGCAGTCGCCGCCAGTTGCAGGACGCCGCCGAAGATCATGTCGAACTGATTGTTGTAGTGCGACACGATTGTGTTGGAACCAGCGTAGTGCGTTTGCTCATGATTCGCCGGGATATCGCCGAAGTTGCGCCAGCCGTATTCATCGATCGACGCGCGACGCGCTTCGAGACTGAAAGCTCCAGACGTGGCGTCGTGGAGATATTCAGCGAAGCGAAAGGCAGATTCATTTGCCGTAGCCCGATTCGTCGCGAATCGGGATGTCGTCAGGTTGGAGTCCGCTGAGCCGGGTGCCGACTGTGTTGGACCCGACCTGAGACAGGTCGGGCTACTGTGAAACCACGGCAAGACATTTGTCTCAGAGATCGAAGTGGCGGGCTGCAGCAGTCGCGGTTGATCAAATACCCAATCGAGATGGTCGATGTTTCCACGACCGGACCCGCTGGACATCCAAAACGACTGTGTTTTTTGTTCGCCGCCCTGCAGTTCATAGGTCACGGATGGCAGTGCCGGGAACAGCCCAATTTCCAGTGACCCCATCGCCGCTGCTACGCTGCCGGGGAACTGCTGCCAGAATTCCGGCACGGCCACCGCCAAAAATGAAGAGTCGCCTTGCACCATGAATGTGGGCTCAGCACGGAGTCCCTGCAGCGTGCCGGCATCGGTCGAGATTTCGTATCCCTGCGCCGGGGCACTGATCTGCCCGGAAGCGGTGATGTGGTTCGAGTTGTTCCAGTTTGGGCCGCCGCTGCCGAGTTGTCGCAGAAAGACTTCCGACGCCGAAGAACAGACGGACTGGCCACGTTCCGACTTCCAGTGTGTCATCGCCGCAGCCGGGATCTCGTCACTGCTCACCTCAATTTCCAGACTGCCGAACAGGAATGAACCAGCGTCGCCCAAATCCCAGAGTCCGCCAGCATGTTTCGCTCGACGAGAATTGCGGATTCGAGTTTCAACCTGCAACAACCCGCACCCGGTCCAGTGACTCAGCCGCAGTTGGAGTGTGACAAACGGCAGAGTTTTGATGTGGGCAGAAACAACAAAGACCTGCCGCACGTCGCCAGCGACTTCGCTGCAGACTCGATCAAATTCCAGGGGCAGGACTTCACCAAACTGATCGCGCAGACAGAGCGTCAGTCGCAATGTCTGCTCTGTCGGCGGATCGCTGGTGAGGTTCCGTGTGACAACGCAGATTTCCTGATTGGCTAGTCTGACTGTGGTGGCGCTATTGGACGGCGGAGTTGTCGGGTGTTCGATATCGGCGTTGGCAAACACTCCCAGATCACTGCCGCTGCTGTCTGCTTCCGGCGCGATGAAGCTTGCCAGCATCCAGCGAGCACTGCCGTCATTCCAGCGGTTCAGGACTTCGAACTGCGCCGGTACTGTGCTTGGAAATCCTTCGACATAGCCGGATGTCGCGTCATTCAGTCGTCCCTTTGGCAGACACAGGCCCCCGACGACCGGAACATTAAGAGCGATCGTCGCGCGCGTCTTCAGCGCAGCAGGAATCAGCACCGCTTGTTCGGCCGTTGTTACGACACTCGTTGTGGAAGGTTTCAGATTCATACAAGAACCAACGATACTACACGCGGTCAGAAATGATGCTGTGGATTGTCTTCCGATTGTCCCCTCTCCCCCGCAATTGATTCTCCAACTTGACACGATTTCCACGGGGGGAGAGGGCTAGGGTGAGGGGGAAGAATAAAGTGCTTTGTGGCTCCTCTAATTAGCTCCAAGCCTGCCCCCTCATCCGGCCTGTCGGCCACCTTCTCCCCGTTCAGGCATTCGTCATAGGGCAGAGCTTCTTGGTGTGCCCCGTCGAAATTTTTTGAAAT
>JBBQSE010000203.1:0-13606 GCA_038214195.1 Planctomycetales bacterium | reverse complement strand
CCCCGCAGCGCATACGGATCTCGTCTTCCAGCGCAGGACTGGGTAGATCAATGCACGCTACGAGCAAGCGGCCATGATCTTCAAAAAGTGGCAGACAGGAATGCTTCTTGACAACGCGCCGCGGGATTTTGTCGAGCACATCGTCCTCCGGAAGCATATCTTCCAGATCCACGAACGGCAGACGCAACTCAACGGCGAGAGCCTTGGTCGCTTCGACAGGTTCCACCAGCTTGAGTTGAATGACAGCGTCACGATGTGACAGCCCCCGAGCTTCAGCAAAATGCTCAATCTCGGCGACCTGCGACCGCTTGATGAGATTCTTCGCGACCAGATATTCCATCACCGTCTTTGGCTCATCATCGTTTGTTGCGATTGGTTCACGGCCCAGACTCGAATCATACTCGCGCTTGCCGTCCGGGTCGGTCAGACAAAGCATAGCCTTAGCCATCTCATTCAGCAGTTCCTGTGACTGGATGAGGTATTGTCCCGTCGAATACTTTCGAACATGGCCGTTGAGCTTACGATAATTTCCGCGAATTTTTTCAATGTCGTCTTCAAACTGGACGAGGCGAAGCAGAGTGTAATGATCGGGCGGACGAGTGCCATCCGGAATGCCAAGCCATTCTTTATAGACATCAATTTCAGACACGCTCAGGACTCCCGATGGATGACGATTGCGATTACCATATGAATTGCTGACAGTGCTCTGTCGCTCGTTGCGAACCTCTGACAACTCGCATATGGTCAGCAGAGGTTCTGAAAGGGGTTCTTAGCACGTCAGGGCGGGGCAGACAAGCCACGCGGAGACCGTCAGAACGGGAATCGCTCATCGACTTCCGACTGAGCCAGTTCTACCAGAAACGTTGACAGGCGTTCGACCATGGATTGCATCAACTGTTCTCCTTTTTCCGCAGTGGCCGCATGGGGATTTCCGGCTCCGGTATTTGTCGTGAGCAAGTGCCACGGGCGTGTGATTGAGACCCAGCCCTCATTGACGCCGCTAAATCTGGTTGCTGCTGTTTGGCCGTCATCTGCCGCCAGAGTGCCGTCTGGATTCATATTGACAAGATGCCCAAAAAAGGCGAGTGCCAGCGAGGTCTCCACTTCACCAGCGTGGTCGTCTGCTTCCTTGAAAATTGACTTCTTCACGTCCGCCGTGAGACCACGAAACCAGTCGCACAGAAACAGCTGAACGGTCGTCTTACCGTGCAGTTCCCGCAGCAAGGGCTTGAATTCATTTCCGCCGTGGCTGTTCAGGATGAGCAGCTTGCGGATGCCGTGGCCTTCCAGTGATCGGACAAGATCCTGAATGACAAGGCCGAGTGTCGATGGATTCAGGTTCATTGAAAGTCGGCACTGCGATTGATTCGTTTCGGTTCCGTACGGGACTGTTGGCAACAGAACAACTTTTGCGCCCCTGTTCCATGCCGCCTCACACACACGCGATCCAATGGCTTCGGCTTCCAGCGTGTCGGTCCCATACGGCAGATGCAGGTTGTGAGGTTCTGTCGCTCCCATAGGAAGCACGGCCACCTCGTATTCGCATTCTTTGACGTGCGCGAAATTTGTTTCGGCAAGGATCCACGGACGCATTGAAACGCTTTCGCATTGAGTTTTGAGGCTGAACTGAAAAAGGGCTGTCTCGGAAGACCGAAACAGCCCTGAAGTTTATGACAAAACAACGTTGAGACCAATGAACCTGCCCGTCCTACTTGGACAGCGCCACTTTTGGCGAAAACCGAGAGTTTTAGCAGCCCGAAGCGTCAGCGAGGGATAGTGCCTTACTCGTACCCTCGCTGACGCTTGGGGCTACAATTCAACCAAATGGGGCGCTTTCCAACTACGGTAAATCTCATTCGCCGCTCGATGCTAATCCCAGTTCAGCGCGCCAGCGCTCTGATACTCATTTACGCGAGTTTCGAAGAAGTTCTTTTCTTTCGACAAGTCAATCGTTTCGCTCATCCATGGGAATGGGTTCGGAGAGCCGTATTGCGTTGGCAGGCCAATACGTTCCAGGCGGCGATCCGCAATGTGCTGAACATAGTCTCGGAAAGATTCTGCGTTCAGGCCAAGCACACCACGTGGCAGGCAGCCTTCGGCGTATTCAATTTCCAGTTCCACCGCCGTGCGAATGCGGGCGATCATTTCTTCCTGAAACTGCGGCGTCCATATGCCGGGATTCTCCGACTTAATTCCGTTGATCAAATCGACCCCGAAATTCATATGGACTGTTTCGTCCCGCAGGATGTACTGGAATTGCTCGCCAATTCCCTTCATCAAATTGCGGCGGTGAAATGAAAGCACCATTACAAATCCACTGTAGAAAAAGATGCCTTCCATGATCACGTAGAAGCCAATCAGATTCTTCAGAAACATCTGCTGGCCTTCGACGGTGTCTGTCGAAAACCCTTCCGCCATTACTTCCGCCGTCAGTTCCATCTCGAACGCATCTTTCTTCGCGATCGCCGGGATTTCCCGGTACATGTTGAAGATTTCGCCTTCGTTCAGACCAAGGCTTTCGACGACGTAAAGAAACGTGTGCGAATGTACGGCCTCTTCGAACGCCTGACGCAGCAGGTACTGACGGCATTCGGCATTCGTCACATGCTTGAAGATCGCCAGCACAAGATTGTTGCCGACAAGTGATTCCGCCGTCGAAAAGAACCCCAAATTCCGCTTGATCACCAGACGTTCATCATCCGTCAGTCGATCAGATCGCCAGATTTCGACGTCCTGATTCATCGGCACTTCCGTCGGCATCCAGTGATTCGCGCAGCCACTGTTGTAGTGTTCCCACGCCCAGTGATACTTGATCGGCATCAGTTGGTTCACATCCACCTGAGCGTTATTGATCAGTCGCTTTGCAGTTGCCTTGACGCGGCCTTCGGTGCCGATGAGCAGAGCCTGATCGTCAATTACAGTAGTAGCAGTCATGAAAGACCTCATTCCTTGAGAGAGAAAAGTTAAAGTGACAGGTTGAAGATAAGAATGAAAAGGGTTCGAATCCCTAGTTCAGCAGCCGACTCATGGGAATTCGATGCCATGCGTTGTAAAGATATCCTTTCGGATTCCATGGGACCGATTCCGGCATCGTGTTTCCGCGAGAATCTGTCGCCCGAACACAAATCTCTGATCCAGGATCCGTAACCGCCAAAGTCGCCGTCCACAACTGCCAGCAGAATTCTCGGGCCTGTTGGCCGAGCGCCGCTGTGGTCCACGACTTTCCGCTGTCTGTTGAAATCTCAACTTTAGCGATCGAGCATCCTTTGTACCCGGCTGGTAACGCGTATCCTTTCAGATTGAGTTTCCCATCCTGCTGTACCGCAGAGCAAAGTGCAGCGTTCACCGGATATCGATAAATTGGAGCCGCTTCGTCCCACTCGGTCGGCGTTCCGGACTCCACCATCTTGTACGCATCGGCCACAAAATGATTGGGCGACGAAGCATCACTCACGACAATCTTTCGCAGCCACTTGACGCTCCGGGCTCCGATGTAACCCGGCACGATCGTACGAATGGGAAAACCATGATCCGGCAACAGAGGTTGTCGATTCATGTGGGTCGCCAGCAACACGCCCGGCATCGAGTCATCTTCCTCCCGCATCTTGCTGAGCGGCACGGAGCCGCCAAATGGATACGACGTGGTCCCTCCATCGACTTCATCCGCTCCTTCAAACCAAACGTGCTTCGCATCAGAATTGACGCCGACCTTCTTCAGAAGATCGGAAAGTCGCACGCCGGTCCAGAGAGCATTGCCGATTGGTCCTTCTTCCCATTGCACACCGCCAACGACTTTCACCTTGCTGTGTTCGTACCGTCGCAGGCCCGCACAACTGACCGTGCAGGTACACGACGACGGTGGGAACTGTTCGACCAATTCCCGCACAGAGAAAACCTGTGGCGTTTTTACCATGCCTTCCACTGCAATTCGAAACTCATCCGGCACGATTGCCGGATTCGCTCCGTGGCTGCGGACGTAGAACTGCGACGTTGGCGTCATCCAGTTCTCCACGAGCTTGTCCAGGTGAGGTTCAGCGTTTCGCGGATTCGTCGAGCGATAGATTAGGCCGGCCTTGGCTGGATCAACAGTGTCGTCCCACGCTGCTGAGGCTCGTGAAGCCACTATCCACGGCAACGAAGATGCCGCTGCGGCTCCCAGGAAACTGGTGGTTGATCGCCCAATGAATGCTCGTCGATTAAGTTCGTTCATGCCAGCGCGGCTCTCCTTGCGTCAGAGTTCATAATCCGTACAAACAGGCGGGGACTGACCCAAAGCCGCAATGAACCACACTGGTCATTGCGGCTTCGAGATTGGTCATTCCTGCTACTGGCACGCTTCGCAGTCCGGGTCGGTGATGCTGCACGCATTGTACTGAGACGCCTCCGTGACCGGCACCACATGCGGTGCGGGAATGTCGGAGCGACTCTTTTCCGGAGACCGATCAGAATCCATTCGCGCCACCTGAATGTCGCTGGAGGCACTGCGACTTTTGACCCATCGTGGCTGAAGACCAAACTTGTTGATGTCCACCGTCGATTTTTCAATCTGAGTCGCGGCCAGTGTCCGCAGATAATAGGTCGTCTTCAGACCCTTGCGCCATGCCAGCATGTACATTTCGTGCAGTTTGCGACCATTGGGCTCGCACATGTACAGGTTAAGTGATTGGCCCATGTCGAGCCATTTCTGGCGACGCGCGGCACATTCGATGAGCCACTTGGGTTCCACTTCAAATGCCGTCAGGTAACGGGCCTTGATGTCACCGGGAATACGCGGAACCTGTGACAGCGTGCCGTCAAAGTACTTGAGTGCTTCAAGCATGTCCGCGTCCCACAACCCGCGCTCCTTGAGTTCTGTGACCAGCGATGTGTTCAGATGAGTGAACTCACCTGACAAGTTGCTCTTTACGAACAGATGCTTGTAGATGGGCTCAATCGACTGTGAGACACCGATGATGGTGGAAATCGTGGCCGTCGGTGCGATAGCCAGGCAGTTGCTGTTTCGCATCCCATGTCGAGCCACGGCCTCCCGAACAACTGCCCAGTCCATCCGGCATGTACGATCGACGTCGATGCGGCAGCCGCGTTCTTCTTCCAGCAGATCCATCGTGTCGATTGGCAACATGCCGCGATCCCACTTGGAACCGGTGTACGTGCTGTAGACTCCACGTTCGGCCGCCAGATCTGATGACGCAAGGATCGCGAAGTAGGAAATCGCTTCCATACTGTAGTCCGCAAAGTCCACCGCCGCCACACTGGCATAGCTGATGTTCATCGCGGCCAAAGCGTCCTGGAATCCCATCAGTCCCATCCCCACCGGACGATGTCGCTGATTTGACACTTTCGCTTCGTCCGTCGGATAGAAATTGATATCGACCACGTTGTCCAGCATCCGCATTGCGGTCCGGACAGTTTCTTCCAGCATCGGCAGATCCAGATGGCCATCGACAATATGCGCGAGCAAATTGACCGAGCCCAGATTGCAGACGGCAGTTTCCGTTGCCGATGTGTTGAGTAAAATCTCTGTGCAGAGATTGCTGCTGTGAACAACGCCCACGTGATCCTGAGGCGAACGAATGTTCGACGGATCTTTCCATGTGATCCACGGATGCCCAGTTTCGAAGAGCCGTGTCAGCATCTTCCGCCACAACTCGACGGCCGGGATCTTCTTCGACATCCGGATCTCACCGGCTGCCGCCATCTTTTCATATTCGTGGTATCGGTCTTCGAACTTCTTGCCCACCAGATCGTGCAAATCAGGCACTTCATCCGGGCTGAACAAAGTCCATTCACGCTCTTCCTGAACGCGTTTCATGAACAGGTCCGGGATCCAGTTCGCCGTGTGCATGTCGTGCGTTCGTCGACGATCGTCACCCGTGTTTTTGCGGAGATCAAGGAATTCCTCGATGTCCATGTGCCAGGTTTCGAGGTACGAACACACCGCGCCCTTGCGTTTTCCGCCCTGATTGACGGCGACCGCAGTGTCGTTCACCACCTTCAGAAACGGAATCACACCCTGACTGCGACCATTCGTGCCCTTAATATGCGAATTCGTCGCGCGAATGCTGGTCCAGTCATTTCCAAGTCCGCCCGCCCATTTGCTGAGCTTTGCGTTGTCGGAAACGCACTTGAAGATGTGTTCCAGATCGTCCTTCACTGTCGATAGATAGCAGGAACTGAGCTGCGGATGATTGGTTGCTGAATTGAACAGCGTCGGCGTCGCGGACGTAAACCGCATCGTTGACAGCATATTGTAGAACTCAATTGCCCGAGTTTCCGGCTGATCTTCCTTCATCGCCAGTCCCATGGCGACTCGCATCCAGAAGTACTGCGGCGTTTCAATTCTCCGCCCGTCAATATGCAGTAAATAGCGATCATAAACCGCCTGCAATCCTGGATACTTGAACAAGCCATCGCGTTCCGGATGCAAGGCCGCCGAAATCCGAGTCAGATCGAGGTTTCGCAAATCCGGCGTCAATCGGTCTTCGTTGATGCCGTCAATGACGTAATGTTCAAACTGATTGCGATACAGCTTCCTGTACTCTGCGGGATTGACCGGTGAACTGCCCAGTGCCTCATTGCTGATCACCATCCGCAGCAGCCGCGCGGCAACAGTATCGAAGGCCGGATCAGACTCGATCCGACAGCGAGCCGCCAAAATCATGGCGCGGTAGATTTCCCCAACGGAAATGCCGTCAAAGACGGACTTCATCACTTCTTCGAGCAGCGCGTTGGCATCACACTCAGGAAGTTCGTGGCATGCTGCCTCAAGACGACGGCGAATGCGAGCGCTGTCGAAAGGCACGCGAACGCCATCTTCGAGCTTGACGAACATCCGAGGCACCGGGACGGCGTCAGAGTCCTCAATACCGTCCTGCTGCAGCAGTGAACGAATTTTCGCGTGTTCCGCGCGATAGACGATATAGCGTCGCGCCACTCGATAGTGACTGCGCTTCATCATCTGCATTTCAACCAGATCCTGAATATGCTCAACACCGACTCCACGATCGGTGGCCGCATCGTTGCCTGCTTCCGAGATCACCTGTTCAGTGATGGATGCGACTTCCTGTTCAATGTCCACATCCAGTGGCTGGCTCTCAGCCAGATTCAACTCGGCGCGAAACGCATTGCTGATGGCCCTTGCGATCAAACGCGGGTCAAACGGAACCGTTCGGCCATCTCGTTTGCGGATAATCCATTCTGATACTGCTCGAATCATTCGACGCTACTCCCCTTCTGAAATCTTCCCGGTGAAAACTACGCGTCTTGCGCAGAAACTATGTCAGTTGTCAGGATGTCAATGTGGGAACGTCCCGCCAACAGTCAACCAATAACCGGACGGGCCTTCACCCCGTCCAACGTCAAAACACTTCGATCCAATCTCAGAACCTTTCGGTCTTCGCGCAGCGACAACCAACTATCGTTGACCGGGGCACCTCAATCACGCAATTTGATTGAGGCAATTGGCAAGCAATCAGATGGGCAGCCAGACACGCATACGACGAAATTGTCATGAGAATCGACCTCCTGTCGAGGGGGGCTTCCTTACCGAGACGGGCGAAGAATATGTTCCTGCCGCGTCCTGTCAATGAACCTGCCTCAGAGCCACTCAAACCGTGTTCTCGCATAGGTTTGCGGTACGTTTTGCGCAAATGGCTGCTGACCCGCAGATTCGACAACAACCGCAATATAGTGGGCTTTTTTAAACTGTCAACACTAAATGTTGTATGTCTTCAACATCGTCCCAGATGCCGTTTTTTGTCCAGTTTTTTCTGGAAAATGTTTGAAACTGTGTCCGGACGAGACGATGCGTTCAATGCGGACGTGTGGGTTCTCCGCATGGTCACAATTCCGTCCGTCAAGCAACCGGAATAAATTCGCGTTGCGGCGTGAACTGAATTCTCAGCCAGAACGATGTGGACTATCATCAGGGCGACACCGAGCGGATAAGAAAGCTTCGATGAGATGTACGTGAAGAAACAGAGAAGGTTAAACACAATGCCTGGTGAGATTTCTGAAAACAAACTGTTATTAACTCTCGTGATGTCGCTGTTGGCCGGATCTTCTGCCAACGGCGGACCATTTCAGGACATCGCTCCGACGGAATTGCAGGCGGAGGTGCAACAACTGGCAGGACAAGCACTCGACGAAGCTGCCATCCATCGACTGATCGAAATCGATGGACAACTTGCGGCATCGGATAGCCCTGCAAACGTTGGGACACAGCAGGAACTCCTGATCGCGCTGACGAAGTCACAGAACGAAACCGCGCTGGAACACGTGCGATCCATCTTTGAAAACAAACCGGAACGTCGCGGCTCCGTCGCAAGAGCCCTGGCAGCGTCCACCAGTGATCGTCCGACGGATTTCCAGGACTGGCGTTACATGGTTCGGTCTCTGTCGGTTGTGCAGGGCGACGAGGCGGTTGATGTGATGAAGGCCCTGCAGCGATTTCGCACGCGGGCCAACAAAGCCCAGTGGGTGCGACAGGTCATTCTTGCGGGGTTGCAGCTTCCGCCCGATCAGCAATCCGCGGCGATTGGATTGCTGCAGCACTGGACCGGAGTGCCTCGGGCGAAATCTCAACTTGCCGATTGGTCACTGGAAAAGTACCAGGAATTATTTGCGAAGGAATATCCCAACGAGCCCGAAGCCACGCCGCCAACTGATCAGCCAAATCGCAAATGGACCCTGGCATCTCTGGAAGCCCCGGTACATGCTTTCAAGGCAAACGACGCTCTGATTCAGCAGGGTGCGGCCGTGTTTCAGAAGGCGACTTGCCAGAAGTGCCACCGGCGAGGAACAGTCGGCGAACCACTGGGACCGGATTTAACAACCCTGGGCTGGCGGCGTCAGCGGCGGGAGATCCTGCTGGCGACTCTGTATCCGTCGCATGAACTGAACGAAGAATATCCTACGGTTACAGTGGAACTGAAGAGTGGCAAGTCGCTCTCGGGGATGTTGTCGAAGGGCTCTGCCGAAACGCTGGCCATCGTTTCAAACAAAGGCGTGCGGGAAGAATTCCCCCGGACAGATATCGCGCAGATTGTGAATCAAAAGATCTCCAACATGCCGGACGGATTGCTTGAGCCGCTGACTGAAGAAGAAATCGTGTCGCTCATCGCGTATCTGACGTCGGTGGAAGGAATTCCCAGGCCGCATACGGACGAAGGTCTGTAACGCGGGCGGGTGAAACAGTTTTACCGTAGGACGGGCACTTCTGCCCGTTGAAGTCCGCGACGGGCAGAAGTGCCCGCCCTACAGCGGGTAATTCGTATTCTGCCCCTCGCCTGAATGAGAACCAGAAAACCGGGGGCTAGCGCCCAGCGGCTGATTAGGAACGGACAGTTCTTTTCCACTCGATGCTTAACTTGCAGCGATTTGCGTACCGTCCACTTCGGAGATTTTAGCATTCCCGTTGTTTTCGAATGCCGTTGTGGTCCAGTCACGGCCGTTGCGAATAACTCGACGGTAGAGCGTGTCGCGTTCGATCGGAACGCGGCCGGCTTCGGAGATCAGGCGGTGCAACTGTTCGATCGTCATTCCTTCCGGAGTCACTGCGCCGGCGTCGTGATAGATCAGCTCATGCACGACTGTGCCATCGATATCGTCGGCCCCGTAGCTCAACGCCAATTGAGCTGCCTGCTCGCCCAGCATAATCCAGTATGCTTTGATGTGATCGAAGTTGTCCAGCATCAGTCGAGACAAGGCCACCATTCGCAGATCAAACACACCGTCTGCCTTCTGGATAGATGACAGTTCCGTGTTCTCCGGATGAAACGACAGCGGAATGAATGTCTGGAATCCCGCAGTCTCATCCTGCAATGTTCGCAGCCGGATCAGATGATCAACTCGGTGCCGGGCCTTTTCGATATGACCGTACAGCATTGTGGCATTCGAACGCAGGCCGAGTTCATGCGCCGTCCGATGAACATCAAACCAAACGTCACTGTCGGCTTTGTGCTCGCAGATTTGACGACGAACTTCCTCGTCGAAAATCTCCGCCCCGCCACCGGGCATACTTCCCAGACCGGCGTCGATCATCTGTTCGAGAACCCACTTAACTGGCTGCTTGGTGATAAAACTGAACCAGCTGATTTCCACCGGAGTCCACGCCTTGACATGGATCTCGGGGCACGTTTCATGGATGACTCGGACGACGTTTAAGTACCAGTCGAAACTTTTCTTGTGATGCAACCCACCGACGACGTGAATCTCGGTGGCTCCCGCTTCACGTCCTTCGAGGGCACGCGCTCGCAACATCTCGTCAGTAAACGTGTAGGCCTTTTCGTCTTTGAGGTCCGCCCTGAACGCGCAGAAGCGGCAGCGGTAGACGCAGACGTTTGTCGGGTTCAGATGAATGTTGGTATTGTAATACGCAACGTTGCCGTTCTTGCGTTCTCGCACGGAATTCGCAAGTTGCCCCAGCGTGTGGAGATCGACGTGTTCGTCGAGCAGCACGCCGTCGTCAAATGTCAGTCGTTCGCCAATTGCCACTTTATCGGCAATGGCGCGAATTTCAGAATCGTTGATGATAAGAGACATGATGTTGACTTAAGACCCGGTTCATGTGGAGAAACCGGTTTCTCCGTAGGACGGGTCTCCAGGCCCGTCCGCAAATAGAAAACCAGACGAGCCTGGAGACCCGTCCTGCGAAATGACCACAGTCCAGCTTCGCTATATTTCAAAACACCCAGATGTCAAGGCAGCCCAGCACCAGGATACCAAAGCTGATGATTGCGTTGACGTTAAAAAATGCCA
Source organism: Planctomycetales bacterium (assembly GCA_038214195.1). GTDB lineage: Bacteria > Planctomycetota > Planctomycetia > Planctomycetales > Planctomycetaceae > SXXK01. The sequence goes on along the minus strand of JBBQSE010000203.1, from coordinate 2,848 downwards.
CATTGATTCGTTGGAGGTCATCGGGTCTGACAAGCCAGTGTTCGTACAACAGTAATCCTGCGATCGCAATGACGCCGATGAGAAAAATAATTCCCAGTCCGGCCATTTTCCAAAGCAGCAACAGCATCGCAATTGTCACCATATGACTGAGTAACGCAATTCGCAAAGCTGAGCGAACTCCAAACCGGGCAGGAATACTGTTTAGCCGACGTTTGCGGTCGAATTCCACATCCTGACACGCATAGATAATGTCAAATCCGCCGACCCAGAAGAAGATGACACCAGCCAGCAGAGTCGGCGGTAACGCAAATTCATCTCGGACGGCGATCCACGCCGCAATGGGCGAAAGCATCAGCGCCGCTGACAGCCAGTAGTGGCACAAAGTCGTCCAGCGTTTTGCCAGCGAATACCCCAGCAGGAACAGCAGCACAGGCACGGCAAGCTGCATCGGAAGTCGCTTCGGAAGGAAAATGGCCGTTGACGCCACGAACGCGATACTCATTAGAATTGTAAAGATCACCACGGCCTTGACCGAAAGCAACCCCGCCGGAATGTGTCGTTTTTCCGTCCTCGGGTTATCGGCATCTATGTCGCGATCGACGAGCCGATTGAAAGCCATCGCCGCAGATCGAGCAGTGACCATGCACACCAGAATTCCCGCGAGATCCCGCCAGCGGAACTCACTCCCCGGCGCGGCCCAGGCGATCACCGCCGACAGCAGTGCAAACGGCAGCGCGAAGACGGTGTGGCTGAAGCGGATGAGTTCCAGGAAGTGTTGTAGCTTTTGGCGCATGGCGTGTTAACCGCGACTCAACTGCCGATGTAACGAGAATACAGTGTTCTCGCCAGTGCCGGGTCCTCTGTCCCGCGGATGATAGCTCGTCCGTCCGGAAAAACCGTCAATTCGATGGGATGTTCGCCGTACGATTCTGAAACTGTCAAACGTACAAGAAACGGATTGGCAATTACCTGGCCGGAAGCCTTCAGGCGTTCGGCCAGAGTGGGGAGGGACAAGGCGAGTTTCTCCGGAGGCGTCAACTGCACCGCGTTGCGACCGCAAAGGATCGTCGATGCGGATTTCTGTTGGCCCTGCAACCAGAGACGTTCTCCACCATGACATGCCGGGCACTTTGAGTTTTCCCGAAGATTGCTGACATCTACTTGTCGGAACGATCCCGTCCACACATCGACAATCGTCAGCTTGCGTTCCACATCGTCCGCGTGTCCGGTCAGGATCTTGAGGGCGATCGCCGCTTGCAATGATGCGACAACATTCACCGCAGGTCCAAGGACTCCGGCCGTGTCACAGGTTTCTGTCGATCCCGGCGGCGGAGGACTCGGCATCAGACATCGCAGGCAGGCAGTCTGATGCGGAAACACGGGCATGACCTGGCCGACGCTGCCCGTGCATCCAGTAAAGACCCAGGGAATTCTGCGCTCCAGCGAAACATCATTGATCAGGTAGCGAATCTCGAAGTTATCCGTACCATCCAGAATCAGCGACACACCGTTCGAAAACTCTTCGATATTGGAGCAATCGACATCGGCCACGATCGACTCAATGGTCACCTCAGAGTTGACTCGGCGAAGACGTCGCTCCGCCGCAATTACCTTGGGCAGATGGTCGATGACATCCTGTTCGTCAAACAAAATCTGCCGCTGCAGGTTGCTGAGTTCCACGAAGTCGCGATCGATGATCCGCAAATGGCCCACGCCGGCCCGCACAAGCGAATCAGCCAGCACGCAACCGAGGGCTCCACAGCCAATGAGCAGCACGCGGCTGTCGGTCAGGCGTTGCTGTCCCTCCACTCCGATTCCTGCGAACAGCATTTGCTTATGATAACGAGAATACGCCATACCGGACTTTTCACCATCGCTGAGCACCACGGAATCTACGGCAACTGTGGCTCAAACGATTTTTCCGCCGCAGTTACGCTTAAGCACAGTGTAGCGGAGAGAACCTGATTTCGTCCTGGCTGCAGAACACAGCCTCGTGGCATTTCGCACGGATGACGTGGAATCGAGAGACTTACGTTGTTCCAATGCGAGGTGAGGGTATCAGGCTGCTCAAAGATCAGTCGGTTTTGCTGCCACGACAATCAGTGTTCGGCGTTCGATCGGTGTTGGTTTCCAGCAAGGCGACTTCTTCTGGGCAGCAACTGTCGCATCGGAATCCAACGGAGCACTGGATGGGACGCTCGGGAGAGTTCGCGTGCTCGTTACGACAGCCAACGGCAGGTCCATTCCGCCCGACGGAGTTTTTTCATACTTGCCTCTGGGCATTCCCAATGCAACAAGTAATGATTGCGGAGGCTGCTCCGGGACTGCTCCCTGAGACCCTGTGACAGATCTTTTTGCGGCGGAAATGACTCTGGTCGAATGACGTGAAGAAGTAACCGTCACGTGCGACACATACACCGGTGCGGTTGGCGCGTGCGGTTGAACGACGATCGATTCCGTCATTTTCGGGATCGTCAGAGGAAACGGCTCCTTTGATTCTCCTGAATGCGGAACTGGCATTGGAGGCAATGGTACGACTGGATCCACCACTGCTGGTACCACTCGCAACGTTTCGGTGGGCGAAGTCTGTTCCGGGGGCGTTTCTTGACTGACCGATTTAACTGGCACTGATTTCGACGCTGGATCCGCCAGCAATCGTTCTGTTGGCGCGGGATCTGTTGGCGTTGGCACATCTGGCGTTGGCGTTGGCACAGCTGGCGTTGGCACAGCTGGCGTTGGCACATCTGGCGTTGGCGTGGGCACAGCTGGCGAAGGCACAGTTTGCGAGGGCAAAGTAGGCGTCGTCAAAGATGGCGTGGGCACAGTTGGCGTGGGCACAGTTGGCGTG
>JBBQSE010000202.1:0-13736 GCA_038214195.1 Planctomycetales bacterium | reverse complement strand
TGGGGAGAGGGAGGCGTCGATGCAGTTTGGCTGGCAGTTTGTGTTTCCATCGCGTGAGAGGTCTCGTGATCCGAGGAGTGGCGCGATTCGACGGCAGCATATCCATGAGAACAATTTTCCTCCGATCATGAAGCGCGCGTTGAAGGCCGGGAATGTGGATCAGCCTGCCACGCCTCATACACTGCGCCACAGTTTTGCGACGCATCTCCTGGAGGATGGCTATGATATTCGTACGGTGCAGGAACTGCTCGGTCATGTGGATGTGAAGACGACCATGATTTATACTCATGTCCTGAATCGCCCGAAGATTTTAGTCAGAAGTCCGGCGGATGCGGTGCTGGCGGGTGGTTGATGGTACTGGGGAGACCTGACGGTCGCGGGGGATGCCTCGGTCAGGAGACCGGCCATAACGCAGGCTCGGTCGGGAGACCGGCCAGAACGCGGTGGGGAGATGGCTCGGTCGGGAGACCGGCCATAACGCAGGCTCGGTCGGGAGACCGGCCAGAACGCGGTGGGGAGACCGGCCGTAGCAGATTTTGAGAGCGGCTGGGATCCTGATCTGAGGACAGATCAGGCTACGTTTCAGCGATGTCAGCCCCCTCATCAGGCCTGCGGGCACCTTCTCCCCCCGAGATCGGGGGCAATGGCGTGGACTTAGTGACAGTTTTGTAAGCGGCAAGACGCTAGCCGCCGGTATTGCCAGCGTTTTAACGCAAATCACCGGCGGCTAGCGCCTTGCCGCTCACTAAGTCCACGCCATTGGAGATCGGGGGGAGAAGAGACTGGGCGCAGTCCTTGTTTATCCGTTACTGTTAATGTTGGTTCTCACAGTGTCGTTTCTGTAGAAATGAGAAATACGCATGTATCAGGTCAAGCGAATCGTCGTGGGTGTTGAGATGCCGAAGCAGCATCCGTGGGATGCCGAGTCGCTGGCAGCACCCAGCAGGCTTGCTGTGCGTCACTCGATGGAGGTTGCTGAAGCGGGCCGGATTCCGGTCACCCTCGCTTCGGTTTTGCGGGAGAAGGCAACTGGCTGGTTTGGTTCTCCGGAAGACGCTGCAAGGCAACTGGCGATCGATCGAACTGCGGCAGATTCGGTTTTGAAACAGCTGCGGCAACTTCATTCTGCAGATCCAAAGTCGGGACCAAAGATTGACTGCGCGGTACGAACGGGGGATGCGTGGGAAGAACTCATTCGTCTCGCCGGAAATCGTCCGGACACGCTGATCGTTTGTGGAACGCGTGATCTGAGTTCTCTGCGACGAGTGCTATTTGGCAGTACGGGGCTGAAACTCCTGCGGTTGGCACCAGGGCCGGTCTGGATCGTCAAGCCATCACCGGTTGAAAACGAATCGACCGACATCGTGGCGGCGACAGATCTTGGGCCGGTGGGAGCCGAAGTTGTGCAAATGGCTGTCTCGATCGCGCTAGGTACGAGAGCGCGGCTGCATGTGGTGCATGTCGCGGAGCCCGGCTCAGATGAATCAGAATTGCAGGGCAGAGTTCACGAGCAACTGGCTACCACGGATTATCGGACTTTGCCGTTTGGCGTTCAGGTGAGTGTGTCTTTGGGTGATGCGGATCACGGTATTCTGGAAGCCGTGCGCAAAGTGAACGCCGATTTAGTGATAATCGGGACGTCATCGAAGACCGGAGTCTCCGGGTTACTTCCGGGAAGTACAGTGGAACGACTGCTGCCGGAACTACAATGTTCCGTGCTTGCGTTGAAGCCGGAAGGTTTTCGCTCGATGTTGCCGCCGGATTTTTGGACAATGGAACGAGTTCAGTCGCCGCGATGAAGGCTCAAAGGAGTGTCTCATGTTACCCGATGACAAATTGTGTTACTGCTTTCATGTCACTCAGCGCAAGGTGCGAAATTTTCTGCGCATTCATCGTCCTCGCGTGCCCAGTCAAATCAGCGAATGCGGCGGAGCCGGAACGGGCTGTGGCTGGTGTGTTCCATTCCTGAAGAAACTGTTCGACGCGGTGAGCGCCGAGCAGGACGTCACGATTCCGCAGACTGCCGAACAGTACGCTGCGGAGCGAGCTGCCTATGTGCGGAGCGGCAAGGGGAAACCACCGGCGTCGGCTCAGCCGATTCCGCCAACTGAGTGAAACTGGGCCGTTGGCTCAGACTATTGGAACGGATGGGCCTTTGGCCCGAAAACTTGGAAAAATTCCTTCGCGGCGTTGCCTTTCGGGGCTAGAGAACAGTTTCAATCATTGCGCCGCAGGCTTCGCCCGCAATCCAATTGTGTCTTTCCTGCGGTGTTTTCATCGGAAAGGAGCAAAGGATCATTCGATCAATCATCATCGAGCGGCGGAAAACGATTTACCACCAGAAGCCCGGCTTCTCCGAGAAGCCGGGCTTCTTTCCGGGTATAACACCATCTGCCGCTCGCCTTAGTACATTTTTCTGTGTCGGCCCTCCGGGCCTCTGGCTCTCTTGAGGGCAATTCCGGGGCCTCACGGCCCCGGCAGAGGCTGTGTCGGCCCATCCGGGCCTGAACGCAGAATCGCCTGGCTATCCGACAACTTTCGTTTACGATCAGCCATGAATGAATACAATCATGCCTTTATTTGGCTGATAATATCACCGTAAAAATTCTTAACGGCGTTTCCCGTCCGGGCCGACTTTTGCTTGGTTCAATTCCCAAAATGGTGCCGTCCAATTAAGTAGTATGATCCGATGTCAAATCATGTTCCAAAGAAACACGAACGAGTCGCCGTTGAAAACGATGACGACCTGGATGCAGCAGACTTGAATCGTTCCGGGACTCACATCACGCTCGACGAAAATGTCCTCAATCGTCTGCGGGCTAACCTGAAACAGTACTGGGGATATCCCGGCTTTCGGCCGTTGCAGGGCGAGGCGATGTCGCTCGTGATGAGTGATCGCGATTCGCTTGTGGTGCTGCCGACGGGCGGAGGAAAATCGTTGTGCTACCAGGTACCGGCCATCAGCCGCGACGGCTTGGCGCTGGTCGTCTCGCCACTCATTTCTCTGATGAAGGACCAGGTGGACTCGCTGCATGCGGTCGGTGTTTCGGCAGCCTGTATCAACAGCATGCAGACAGCGGATGACAAGCGCACCGTGGCCGCTCAAATCCGCAATCGCGAACTCAAGCTGCTGTACATTGCGCCGGAACGACTGGTGCAGCCTCAGACGATTGAGTTTCTGCAGCGGGCAGGTGTTTCATTTATCGCGATCGACGAAGCGCACTGCATCAGTCAGTGGGGGCACGATTTTCGTCCGGAGTACCGTCAGCTGAAACGCCTGAAGCAGTCGTTTCCGAATGCCGCCGTGCATGGTTACACGGCGACAGCGACGGAACAGGTGCGCACGGACATCGCGGAGCAACTTGGAATCGCGGGTGCGGAGATTCTTGTCGGTTCGTTCGATCGCCCAAATCTGCAGTATCGTGTCGAACGTCGCACAGATCCGATCGGACAGTTGCAGCGAATCCTGCAGCGGCACAAAGGCGAATCCGGAATCGTGTACTGCATCAGTCGCAAGAACGTGGACAGCACCAGCGACGCACTCAATCGCCTGGGCTTGAAAACGCTGCCTTACCACGCGGGGATGTCCGATAACGATCGTCGGAAAAATCAGGACGCCTTCATTGACGAAGACGTCAACATCATCGTGGCGACCGTCGCCTTCGGCATGGGCATCGACAAGAGCAACGTGCGTTTCGTCGTCCATGCCGAGATGCCGCGATCGCTGGAAAATTACCAGCAGGAAAGCGGTCGAGCCGGGCGCGATGGACTTGAGGCCGAATGCTGTCTCCTGTATGCCGCCAATGACGCGGATACCTGGGAATTCCTCATGAAGGATACTGAGGATCCCGCAGTGCGGCTGGCCGGGCAAAAGGCCGTGTCGGCGATGCAGAGATATTGCGTCAGTACGCGATGTCGCCATCAGCAACTGGTCGAACATTTTGGGCAGGCTCTGCAGAAGGAGAATTGCGGAGCGTGCGATTTTTGTCTGAATGAGATGCAGCCGGTTGAGGACCCAGTCATTCTGGGACAGAAGATTTTGTCTTCGGTGGTGCGTCAGGGCGAACGATTCGGCGCGGCCTACACCGCGCAGGTTCTGCGAGGATCAAAGGCGAAGCGGATCGTGGAAAATGGCCATCACAAATTGAGCACGTGGGGGTTGCTGAAAGATGAACCGGAGCCGCAGTTGCGAAACTGGATTGACCAGTTGCTGTCGCAGGGTTTTCTGCGAACGGCCGGAGAATTCAATTGTCTGGAGGTCACACCGCTCGGCCGGCAACTGCTTAAGGGACAGGGCAAACCGATGCTGCTGCGAATGCAGGTGGCCGATTCGGCTCAAGCGGCCGCCGTCGATCAGTGGGAGGGTGTTGATCGTGATCTGTTCGAAGAACTGCGGAGCATGAGGACACGACTTGCGGTCCAAAAAGACGTGCCTCCGTACATCATTTTCAGCGACGCCACTCTGCGCGATCTGGCACGACAGCGTCCTTCCAACGCGGGCACGCTGTCTCGGATTCACGGAATCGGAGCGCAGAAACAAAAGGAATTCGGGGCCAGCGTGCTGCATGTGATTGCGGAGTGGTGTCAGTCTCACAACCTGCCGATGAACGTGGATCCGTCGGGTTCCATTGTCGAGCCGTCAAAGAGCCCAGGCCGATCGGCGCATGTCAGTGAAGCTGCGGCGCAGGAATATTTCGATCTGTTTGAACAGGGCCTGTCGATCGATGACGTTGCCAATCAGCTGGATCGTGCCGTGGATACTGTGAGTAAATATCTGGCTCAATATCTGCGAGCCCATCGAATCACTGATATCGACGTCTGGGTGCCGCCCGAAATGCAGACGCGGATCAATGCCGCGCTCGGTCAGCATGGACATGTTCGGCTGAAACCGATCTTTGAACACCTCGGCGGTCTGGTCGATTACGCTCGAATCCGTGTTGTGGCAACCGTCTGGGAAATGGAGCACGAATAAGAAGGGGCTGTTCGTGGCAGCGATGTGAAACGAACAAAAACGCGAGATTTTTCTGCCATACTAACCCGAAGCGCCAGCGAGGCAAAAGGTTCACGCGGAAGGAGAAGCATAACTTGTTGCCTCGCTGGCGCTTCGGGTTGGTATCAAGACAACTTCGCAACTTCAAAAAGCGCCAGCGAGGCAAAAGGTTCACGCGGAAGGAGAAGCATAACTTGTTGCCTCGCTGGCGCTTCGGGTTGGTATGCCGGGATATTTTACCGTGGAGGAAATTTTATGAATCGAGCACGTCCAAATGAACCACCGATGCCCGATCCATTGGCTTTTTTCTTAACGTGGCCAACTTATGGAACCTGGCTACCGGGTGACAAACGTGGTTGGGTCTTGTACTCGTGTGGGGAACAGCCTCCAGACGAATTGCGGCGAAGAACAGCTCGGCTGCGGATGAATGAAGAGGCATGTCTTCTGGATCATGAGCAACGAAAGCTTGTCGAAGAGACCATCATTCAGCATTGTAAAATTCGCGAATGGGAACTCTTTACCGTAAACTGCCGGTCAAATCACCTCCATGTGGTGTTTAATGGTGACAAACATCCCGACGTCATGCGTACTCAGTTCAAGGCATGGTGCACTCGCCGTCTGAAAGAACTGGAATTGGCGCGAGGGACCGCCCCCGAAGTGGTGCGTGAGAATTGGTGGGCTGAACGTGGCAGCCGTCGCTACATCAACGACGCAAACAGTCAGGAAGCAGCGATACTGTACGTCCGGGATGCTCAGGATAATCCTCATCCCTGCTAACCCGAAGTGCCAATCTTGATGTAGTGAAAATGCCTTCATACTAACCCGAAGCGCCAGCGAGGCAAAAGGTTCACGCGGAATGGGAGACGTTACTTGTTTGCCTCGCTGGCGCTTCGGGTTATTGTCGCGGAACGTCAGTCACCGCCATCCATCGGTTCGATTGTCTCGCCGTTGTCGATTTCGGTTCGGCACTTTGGCAGGCTGGAGATGAACAGACGACCGTAGGGTTTCGTCAGAACTCGCGGATCGAGAATCACCACGCGGCCAGTGTCGTTCCTATGACGGATGAGGCGTCCGAAACCCTGTTTGAGTTTGATGATCGCTTCCGGCGTCTGAAAGTCACGAAACGGGTTGCCGCCGCGCGCTCGAATAGCCTCCAGTCGAGCTTCCAGCAGCGGATGATCGGGGACGCTGAATGGCAATCGGGGAATAATTACGTTTTGCAGCGCGTCGCCTGGCACGTTGACGCCCTGCCAGAAGCTGTCGGTGCCAAACAGCACGGCTCGTTCGTCCGCGCGGAAGCGTTCCAGCATGGCGGACCGAGGCAGTCCTTTTCCCTGACAATACAGCGATAAGTCATGCTGCGCCAGCCAGCCGGTCAGGCGTTCGGTGCAGGACTGCATCATGGAATAGCTGGTGAACAGTACAAACGCGCGTCCCTGCGTCTCCAGCAGATGCCGCTGAATTCGCTCGCAGCATTGCTGTTCAAAGCGTTTTGGATCGGCTGCGGGATCGACCATATTCGTTGATAGAATCAGTCTTGTCTGCTGCTGATAATTGAATGGGCTTCCCAGGCGAATGTCGCTGCCTTCTGTCAGACCAATGCGAGAACGAAAGAAACTGAAATCCTGCTTGCCAGTTGCCAGTGTCGCACTGGTCATGATCACCGTCGGAACCGCATTGTACAAATGGTCGCGGAGGATCGGACCGACTTCGACCGGCGCGCTCATCAGTGACAACCGCTGCCTGTAAGTCCCGGATCGCTCGACCCAATACACTGAATTTTCGACAGACTGCAGCGTCCATGACTGGATCGTGTCTGCCAGAATCCGGCACCGATCGCTGGCGGATTTCAATTCCACCTGATTGGCATCCGATGTCGCTTTGGCAGCAGCCTCGGCGATCATGATTGCCAGACGCTTCAGGTCGGGTGTTAATTCGTTCGGCACGTCAATCGGTCGATTCAGGCGTCCATTCTTTTTGCAGAACCGTTCGGCCCAGTCTCCGGTATCGCTGAAGAACTGACTGGCGGTTGTGCGAATCTTCGACGTCTGCTGCTGGGCTTCCTTGAGATTGTGTGTGATCAGCAGTCCGCGGTTTGTCTTTTCGTTGTAGAGTCGATTCATCAGATAGTCTACCTGACCTTCTGAGACGGACAGTCCCAGATGATCGGCGGCAACGGATTCGATCGTGTGCGCTTCGTCAAAGATCACGGTGTCATAGTCGGGCAGGATACTGGCATCATCTCTTCGCAGCGAAAGATCCGAAAAGAACAGCGCGTGATTGACGATCAAAAGGTCCGCATTCCAGACACGTCGCCGAGCCGCGTAGTAGAAACAGTCGCCGTGGCTGGGACATTTTTTGCCGAGACAGTCTCCGTGATCGCTGAGGACCTCATCCCAGACATCCGCGGCGGGCTGAAATGGGAGATCCGAACGGCTGCCGTCTGTGGTCTTGTGAGCCCACTGGCGAATTTTCGCAAGTTGCCGCTGTCCGTCCGGTTCAAAGAGCGATTTTTGTGAAGAACGCTGCACGGCTTTTTCAAGTCGCCGCAGGCTGATGTAGTTGCCGCGTCCCTTGACCAGTACGGCTGAAAATTCCACAGGCAGGACGGATTGCAGAAACGGGATGTCGTGCTGAATCAGCTGCTCCTGCAAACTGATGGTGTGAGTCGAAACGATGATGCGGCGTTTCTTTTTCTTGCTCTTTTCCTCTTCGTTCTCGTGTCCCTGCCCGGCCTGGGCGGCGAGAATCGCTGGGATCAGATAGGCAAAACTCTTTCCGACGCCGGTTCCCGCTTCGGCAATCAGGTGGTGGCGTTTCGTGAGTGCCGATTCGACCGCCAGCGCCATCTCCAGTTGTTCAGGACGCGGCTCATAGTCTTTAAGTCGACGAGCGATCACGCCATCGGCGCCCAGAACACTCGACACAGATTGAATTTGTTCCGTCATGAGGACAGCCGAATTCCCGAAACACAGGCACCCATCACATGGGCCAGAACGGCAAGCCGTTCCAGATCGGACTCTTCGAACGGATTGCCGGCATCGCTGGCCTGCAACTGCAACACTCCCTGACAACTGCCGTTTATGCCGGGAACTGCGACGCATAGTAGCGACTGTCGGCTCAGTTCCGTAAGCCTTGGTCTGGCATTTGGTTCATTTCGCCAATGATCCGTCACCAGCAAACCTTCACACTCTGCCATGGATCGGCGAACCAGGGGATGACACAGGAACACGGGTTCTCCGTCGAATCGCGAAACGGCGGCGACAATCCTCCATCCTTCCGCCGATTCATCGCTGATGGCCAGCAATGAATGCGAAGCCTGAGGAAACAAATCCAGAAACACACGCAGCAGTTCGTCCATCCGCTCGTGGTCGTGGTACGCTGAGATCGCGCGTGTCAGCCTGAGGACATGAGACAATTTCTTGGCGGATTCCGTATAATCCCAGGACCCCAGCGGAAGATTGTGTACCCGCACCGATGCCATCACTCGCGCCCCATCAATGCCGGGCTCGTCAATCAGTCCGCCTGAACTGACCACGTCACCGGTCTGGACACGCGAGCGCCGGACGGACATCTCGATTTTGGAACTGTCCGGGATCGGTGGCTCTACTTTTAGCAGGATCGGCGCGGGGCTGCGTTCAAAGTCGAGTGAACTGTCATGTTCCCTGTCTGACAGAAACAGATACCTTGAGCCGGCAAAGTCAAGGATGTCCCCGTGGCACAGACCCTGACGACTAATGCGAACATTGTTGACGTGCGTTCCGTTGCGACTGCCGAGGTCAGTTACGATCCATCCGGAATCAAGACACTCAATCGTCGCGTGCGTCTTGCTGGATGCCGCCGTCGTCAGCTGGATGGCATTTCCGTCCCCGCGTCCGATTCGCGTAGCCTCCAGTGGCAAGACCGTGACTTCTGTCGGTTTGCCCTTCTCAAGTTTCTGCAGCTTAGCCATGAGTGAAGTAAACCCGTATGAGTCGTTTCCGCAGAAACCATTTCTTCCACGATTCTGACGAGAATTGTAGTATCCGGGCGTCGCCGTACTCAATGGCAGGGAATACCGCAAACATTTCCTTGGTTGAAGGAATTCCCTGGCTCCCCGGACCATCGTTACGGACTGCACAGTGTCGCTCGCGGTTCGCTTCCACTTTGTGACCGTCCAAAGTATCGTGCGGAAGTGCCAGAATAGCTAAGCATCGAGCGGAAAATTACCGTCGAAAGTACGTCGGGCTTTCCCGCCTGACCTGCCGTGTTTCCGTGTCACCCTTGAACGGCTGACCGTTATTTATCGCTCGTGCCCAAAGTCCCTGCAACGCGGTTGCGATCGTGAGTCGATACCTGCTCCAAAAACAGTCTGAGATGTTCCATGACAACAGAAGTTTCCGCCAATTCCAGTTCAATCGGACTTCGAGCCGTGTTCGCAGCCGTCCTGTTTCTATCCGGAACTGGAATGGCGCTGAATTCGACCGCTGAAGAGCTGCCAAAAACAACCCGACGGGTCGAGGGGCTGACGATCCCCAAGCTGGAGGTTCGACAGGATGAAAATCGTCTGTACTTTGTACTGTCCGATCAAGAAGAGCGGCCGACAACAATTCGATTTCCGCGACTGGCAAATGTCGTGTTGGGTATTCGCTGGCTGAACGAAAAAGATTCAACCATGCAGGTCAAGTCAGAACCGACCGAATGGGCGATTGACCTGTCGCGGAAGCCTGACAATTCACCAGCCGTGGTCGTTCTGGAGCTTGACGCACCAGTGACACTGTTCAATAAATCCGTTGTGGGTCATGCTGACAGCGACACGCACATTGTGCTGCTGCCCGCGAAACTGGCCACGACTCATGGCAGCAAGCTGCGATTTGAACCTCAACCGCACAAGAACACCGTCGGGTACTGGGCGGACGAGAAGGACACGGCGGAGTGGACGTTTCAATATGATAAACCCGGCGTGTACGACATCGACATTCTGCAGGGATGTGGTAAGGGGCACGGCGGCAGCTCGGTGAAACTGCAGGTCGGCGAACAGTCGCTGGATTTTGTGGTGGAAGAGACCGGCCACTTTCAAAACTTCATCTGGCGGACGGTTGGCAGCGTTACGTTGAGTGCCGATGATGCCGGAAAGAAGATCGCGCTCAAACTTGTGCCGCAAAAAAAACAAGCCGGTGCTGTCATGGATGTGCGAGCCATTCGCCTTTGTCCCAGGGGCAGCCAGCGATCATTCGAGCCTGAACTGGCCGACCCCAAGTCGTTGCCCCAAAAGCCGGACGTGACGCAACGTTAAGGAATCTCCGCCGACCAAATAAAAAAGAGGCGATGTCGCTAGACATCGCCTCCTGAGTTTTTCAATCCGGTTGTCGCAATACGCGGCAAACGAGATCAGATTACTTAACCTGTTCGCCTGGGTCGTTGCAAACCAGGGTCAGGTTCAGGTCGCAGTCGCAGGTGTCAGGCCGGTCAGTGTACGCAGCACCGTGTGTGCGTGCTTTCGGTGTTCCGTCACCCTTTGCGCTCAAGAATCCGGTCACCTGCAAAGACTGGTCAAAGTTGCCGATGGCACTTGACAGGTCGCTCAGTTCGCCGATAACAGCGCACTGCAGTTCCACGAGGCCAACGATCATTCCGAGAACCAGAATGGTTCCAACGAGAACGATTTCAGCTGACAAAATTACGCCTGATTCGTCATTCCACAGAGTCTTCAACATGTTTGTTTCTTTCTTATTCTTCATTGAGAGATGTGAGAGTTGGATATGCCACGCATATCCGGCGACAGGACAAGGCGAGAATCCTCATCCTTCTAAATCCGGCTCTGCACTATGGCCACTCTGCAGACACATTCCGAATTCGCCCTGAGCGATGAAGAAGAACGCATCGGACACTGCCGACCATTCAATTTCTGTTCACAAGTGCGCTCCGCACACTCGTGGACAATCAGTTCGCTCAGGTTACAGTTCACTCCGGATTCCCCGAAGTTGCTGTCTGATAGTTGGAGCAATTGCGACTGGTGTGCCGTGGGGCAAGATGCGGACAAAATCGCACAAGCATTAGCTGCGACACAGACGCTGATCGCGGCACAATCGGTTCAATCGATGCAGCCGGTCAGAAAATCGAGTCCATGGCCCCGATCCTCAGAACGCAATCGTCGGACGGGACAGAGAAATATGCCGTCCACAGCGATCTTCGTAAAGAGGTCGTTGCGTTGTGTTTTAACAACATGACAACGTTGTGGAACGAAAACAAGAACGCGAGATCTGCAGACGCAGACGTTTCGCCAAAAACCAGTGGACCCGGAATTTTCAACGCGATCGGACCGCGACCAGTGTTCCGAAAGGCACGCGCCAGGATCGCACGGGCTGTGTTTTGCTTTCGCCGCATACCGTCGGTTGTGTCTCAATTGTTGCGATCAATACAGGGGCGGGTTCGACTCATTGAACCGTCGCGGCTTCTGGCGGTGCTGTAACCTGTGTTGCAGGTGTGTCGAGTGGAAGGCGGTAGCAGGCGGCCTGCTGCGCGTTGCGAATGTAAAGGCGATCATCGGTCACAACAGGATGATTCCACGTCTTGCCTTCGATTGCCTGAAATCTGCCGAGTTCCGTGAGTGACGCCGGATCTGCTTTCACAAGGATGACATCTCCGTACTCACCGGCCACCAGCAGCAGACCGGATTCTTCGAGCAGCAAGACCTGCCCTTTGCCATAGCGTCCGCCTTTCCACTTCCGTTCGCCAGTTGCCAGATCGATGCAGGTAAAGATCGCACTGTCAAAACCGAATGCGTGGCCCTTATACACGACCAGGTCGTTAAAGTCCGGCTTGAGGTCACGGGAAGTCCACAGGTCGTTTGTGCTCAGCTTCTCTCCCTCTTTGGTGACATGAAAGCAGCGAGTGCCGGTTCCCATTCCGGTAGGCAACAGTATCCTGTCACCATCGATCACCTGCGGCTGCAGGTCCCGGTAGTTGTCCGTCTTCCATTCATACTTCAGGCGTATCGCGCCAGTCTGCGGATCAAGCAACTCGATCCCGTTGTTGCTCAGCATCAGGACCAGGGATTCCCCCGCAATGGTGCTCAGTTGCGGAGAACTGTAGGAATGATCGCCGGATGGTGCTGACCAGTTGAGTTCACCGGTGGTGACATCAAACGCCAGCGTGCCTTTGTCGCCCTTTCCACCAGCATGAACGATCACAGACTTTTCCGTCACCAGCGGAGAAGAACAAAATCCCCACATTGGCGGTTTGCGACCGGCGACTTTTCTGAGATCCGTTTGCCAGACGATGTGGCCCGTTTTGGGGTCCAGCCGCATCAGGTGCCCGGTGGCACCCATGACGAACAGACTGCCGTCCGCGATTGTTGGCGTCGCCCGAGGTCCGGGGCCGCCCAAAGTATCATCAAACCTTGACTCGATTTGCTGCGTCCAAACCTCACGCCCGGTGTCCGCAGCGTAGCAGGCAACGGTTTCTTTCGTGCCCCGTTGTTCCTGAGTAAACAGCAACTTGCCCGCAACGGAAAACGACGACCAGCCGGGGCCGACATCAATATTCACAGCAAAGTTCTTGCCTTGAGTCGCCACAAGTTCTCGAACGGCTTTCAGCGCGAACGGAAACGTTAAATTGTGCAGACCACGATTTTCTTGTCGTTAGACAACGCCGCCGCGAGCTCACCGCATTTACTGCCGCCATCGACGAAATCTACGTTGGCGAGAAGATCAAATTCTTCACCATTGCCATTGACCGCGCTGAAGGATGCAGATCTGGAGTACACGCTTGACATAGAACTCTGCTGGAGACCGGCGCAAATTGCCACCCGTGGTTGGACTTCGGCAGACGCCACCGCGCACATTTCGGCCACTTGGGAGGGAACCGATACAACCGAATCAGCCGATATCGACGCCGCATGCAGCGTGAGGATTTGGGCAAGTCACCGGAGGGTGGCAACCGATTCAACAGGGCAGATGTTTTCCGCAGTACATTCTGCGCAAGGGGATGGATGTCATGAAAAACTTAATCGCAGGTCTCGCTATCATTGGTATTTCCGGCTGTGCATCGTGCCAGCAATCGGCCGCTCCGGCGGGAATCCCAATGGCTGGCATGAGTACCACCACTCAATCAAATCTAGCGCCGTCAGAAGCCTGTGCCGCCTTCGGCTGGCGCTGGGAAACGGTTTCGTTCTCGATCCCCAAACCCAAGATGTACTCCATTCCGAAACCTCAGGCGGGTCCGCAGGTTGTGGGAATCCCAATCCTGACCGGCGGCCCCACGATGACCATGGGTGCGGCCCCCATGATGGCTCAGCCTCAGATGGTGCAACCGCAGTACGTTCAGGTGCAGGGACAGCCGCAGTCAGCCCCGGCGTCTCCCGCATCGACTCCGAGTGAAACTCAGTCAACTCCGGCCTCCACGTGCCAGCCAGGCTGCGCGGAAGGGTGTGTGTCGCAGGGTGACATTGCCGCTGAATGCGATGACTTGATCCGCGAGATCGGCAGTCTGCAACAACAAATCTGCATCGAAACACAAAAAGCCTCAGTTCGCGTGCAGCACTAAATCCACTGTTTATCCACAAGCCTGGTCCGAAGAATTCCGGGCGTGGACGAAGCGGTTAACAGAATCGCTGCGGCCTGTTGTCTTGTTTGGGGGCCTCCCGGATCTTGTGCAGAGCGTCGCCGAATTTCTTCATGATGTGACGTCGATCGAGAATGTTCAGAGCCTGCGAAGCTCGGACTTTCAATACCTTCAGATACATCGGCAGCAATACCATTCGCAA
>JBBQSE010000201.1:0-13754 GCA_038214195.1 Planctomycetales bacterium | reverse complement strand
GGACGGACCAATGGAATCGCCGATTATTGCCAAACTGCCGCGCGGACATCGCATGGACCGACAGTTCGGAGTCGTCTTCGATACGGCACCGGAAATCGCCGAAGATCTGACTCAGATTGAGGGCATCCGCACGCGCGAAGCTGTACTGCTTAACAAACTTGGAATCTATTTCTGGGGTCAGATTGCACTCTGGCGTCATCGGGAACTGGTCCTGATTGCGGAAGATCTTCAGCTGCCGGTAGGTCGCATCATTGATGAAGGCTGGACGGAGCAAGCTCGCACTTTGTGCCACGCAACGGTCGCTCCGCAATCGGCCGCCACCCTGCCCGCTTCAGTAATGCGGACCGTAACACTGCTCGTTTGCGCTTTGCTGATCGGCTTCCTGACGGTGTATCTGATGAAACGACATCAGAACCCGCCGCTCACAGGAATTCTGTCGGCCGACATTACCACGATTCGTGTTCCAGCAGCATCGCGACTGACGAGCGTTCAGGTGAAAGCCGGTCAGGAAGTGTTCTCCGGGCAGCCATTGCTGACTCTGGAAAAACTGGAACATCTGGCATTCATCGAAACTCAGGAGCTCGCGGTTCTTAACCTGCAGCGGGAGCTCAAACGAGTCGAAGCCCAGGCGGCGATCGACCTGGAATGGCGAACGCGTGATCTGGATCGCGAAATTTCCAACGCGAGACAGCGCGTCGCGATGAAAGAACTGGACGGAACGACGGCCAGCAGAATGCCTGCCGAAAAATCAGCTCGGACCGACAGCGGCCTGTCTGTGATTGGTGTGTCATCGCAAATGGCGACCCGGCAGAATCCCGCGCCCCGACCGCGTTCTGGTGGAATCATTTTTTTCAGTGGAGCCAGTGGCCAGTCATCGCCGGTGCCGGAACTGGCCAGGGTGGCAGTGGTCCCGGCACCAATTCGGACTGCTCAGGTTCTGCGGAGCCGGGTCGTGTCAGACTCCGCCACGGTCGCTCCTTCGGGAGAACCTGATTTGCAGACTCTGCGTGCAGAACAACAGCGGCTGGAAGCAGTCAGAGCGTCTCTGCCCACGATTGTTAACGAAGCTGTCGGCGCGACGAATCTGAAAGCACAGTTCGTGGACGCGACGCGTCAGCTGGAACTGATGAAATCTGTCAGTCGCGAAGTGCAGGTGACGTCTCCGGTGTACGGCACGGTTGGACAGGTGCGATATCGTGAGGGCGACGACATGCAGGCCGGAGAAATTTTGCTGCGAATTCTGCATACTGATCGCCGCTACATCACGGCTTTCCTGCCGACTCGGCGAGTCCACGAATTGCGACCGGGACAGGAAGTTGAACTGCGATTTCCAGGGAACGAAGAATTTCGCGGTCAGGTTGTGGATGTTCCCATGATGGCCGACCTCACCGGGAATTCCGGAGACACGCTGGCCCCCGTCCGCATTGAACAGGTCGGTCGTTTGTGGCCCAATGTCCCTGTCGGCTCTCAAATTGACGTGATTTCATCGCGTCAATAGGGCGAACGGCGGATTCAAACAGTGTATTGAATTTACGCGAGTCGATACCTGGAGGCTCATTGGCACGGTCGTGCTCTGGCAAGTGATCAGCTAAAATCCGGCTTTTCAAATGCAGACTTCGCCAGGGACACGGAATCTATGCCGCACATTTACGGAATCGATGAAACCGAGGACCGCTGGGCAAGCTCGGCACGCAAGTTCGGCACGCAAGTTCGCCGCCGAAATCGCCGCACCGAGAGCCGCCGAGATCGACCAGCAGGGACGATTTCCTTCCGAATCGAAGTGATTCGGGTTTGATCGAATCATTGTGGACAACACCTCCGTTTGACCATTGCATGTTCGACGCAATGCCCGCGCTCGATCCGTCAAAAGTCACGGCCTTTCAACGAGCGTTGTTCGCGATGAGTTGGGAGAATCTGCAGCACCGACGTCTGCTGGCGCTCGTCAGACCAGCACTGCAGCTACTGGAACCAGAAGGCGTTCTCGCGGTCAATTCATCACAAACGCGATTGCAGGACGATTTGTCAGCATGGTGCCGCATCGAACGACATGAATACCTCAGTCGTGAAACACTTGCGGACGGCCTCGACAGGTATCTGATCGCGCGAGGCGCGTCGCATGTGCTGATCGGCGATCGCGAGTCCGCAATTTTTCCTGTCCAGTCACAGCAGCCGATTCGCGCCGTTGATGTCACAGCGGCTGTCCCGATGCCTCCGCAGGCCGAAACACTTTCAGATCTGCACACGCCGAATTTTATGTAGGGCAGAATTCATGGGCTCCATGGTGATTCCCAGTTTGCGACGATAACCGTGGAAGTCAACGGCAGGCAGGAAACTCGAACAAAGACAGTTCAGAAAGAACGAGTTCGCAGTATCAGTATTTCTGTGCCCGTCCTGCGGCAGGTCGATCAATTTCTGTCGCTCGCCCTACTTTTTTTCACCCTCAGCACCGCCGGCATAGCGAATGTCGCCAGGGCCAGCGTGGTTTGGTGAATCGAAGGCGACCTGTGTTGGCAGGCGGTTGGTTTTCATGCCATGGGGGAGGCGTCGGGATGTTTCCACATCGCTTTTCAGCGTACCGTTTTGCCATGGTCCCATGCCGAGCACGAACCAGTTGCTGTCTTCGGACTGAGCCATCGACATCCCACCATCACCGAGCACGTTCTTTGATTTTGCGTCAAACAGGACGAGACCAAGTTTTGCGTAGCCGTTCTGTGTTTTACGCTGCATCATGCGAATTTCCGGCAGCGTGAGCATCCCTGGCAATGTGATTGCGGGAATTCCAACGAAGGCATCCGACAAGTCCGTACCAACACCGCCGCTGCGAACTTCCATAATAACGTCCGCAGCATCAGCGGTTGCCGCGAGGGTTCCGCCAGCCCGCATGATGCGATGACGCAGGGAACCCATGACATAGCCTTTGTCGGTGCAGTCCAGATACTTGTCGTCCACGAAAACCTGCTGACCATACAGCGGCGTAAAATCGACTTTGTCGAGTGATTGATCCACTGCGTTAGAAAGCAGCATCTGCTCCTTGGCCGTTCGAGGTGTATTGGATGTGGCAACAGTTGAACATCCGGCAGCCGACACCAAAAGCCCGATGGTGATCAAGAATATTGAGTGCTTCAAAAACATTGGCAATCCTCTGTAAGTCTCGGATGAAAATCTGTGGCCCGGATTTCCAACACCTCCGCTCGATCAGGAATCAACTGCGGCGATTTTGAACGGGAAACTCTAGCCGGGTCGATGAATTCGTCTCAATCCGCATTCCGTCATTTTCTCTACTTCCCGGGACCGAAGCACTCCGTCCAGCGAGAAATGAACTGTTCAGAACGCGCGTTCCGGCAGATTCTGCGGGTGCGTTTGGGAAAACAGCACACAACGGAATTCCGTAGGATGGACATTCCTGTCCGTCAAAATTCGGCAACTGGTCGGACAGGAATGTCCAAACTACCCGCCGATCGCGTTGATATCGCGACTCACGCCAGGTCGACGAGTCGTTTACTTTCCGTGAGCCTCACGATCAGGCCCAGTGTGGCGAGCGCATCGTGAATCGACTCCGTTGATTTTCCGGCGGCGGGTCGAGCAGCGTCGGTGAGCCAGAATCGGTTCGACGCGCTGTCAGCGTGTGCAGTGACGTGTGACGCCTGCGAGTGGACGGCGCGATTAATCGCCAGTGCCAGACGATCTGAACTGACCAGGTTGTTGGACACATCGAAGACCTGAAACTGACGATCGTCTTCAGGGATCGTCATTGAAAGTGCGACGCCGGGAGTGACGGTCGCATCCGAACTGCCACGGCAGATGATTTCCATTCCCGTCGATTGTGACAGCCAGGCAAGTCGTTGTTGCAGCAGAACGTCATCGGTGCGAATAAGAATTCGGATGCCGGACTGCGACGGGTACCAGCGGCGAAGCCAGTCTCGATAGCGATCTTCGAAATTCCGAATGTCGTGTGAGCCCGATTGTCGCGTCAGGCGGCGCGCCCAGCGGGATCTGACCGCAGCCTCAGGCAGGCGGAGTTTCAGAAATGCTGCCGTCGCCGAACTGACATGTTCCAGCTGGACGCCGAAGTCCTTCCAGACGACCGGGACTGCTTCACCGCTGCGGTCGAACACATCCAGGCCAGCCCACGCATTTGGCGATCCGGATCCGGTGACGAGAATCGCTCCACAGGAGTCACGGAAGCATCGAGCTGCCTCCTGAATCGAGGCAGCCGTGCCTCGACCGACATCGATCACCGGCATCCCAAACTCGCGGCTTGCCGCCACGACCCCGACGGCGAGATCAACGGAAGAACTGCGTCCGTCATAGCCAATAATGATCGGAGCGATGGGTACCAGAGTCGCGAGGGTCTGATCGTCGTTGGGAACGTTTTTCCCGGATTGAGTGACGCGCGGCGCTGGTTCCTGTTCCACATGAATCGTGTCCCGAATTGCCTGGTCATGCAGACATATACAGAAGATTCGCGTCAGGTCACTCGCAGTCGGACGATCCAAATCGTTGATATACTGGCCACGAATGCCAAATTCTGTCCGCCGAATTCCGTCAATGCGATGGCTGCGGATACGTTCGGTTTCCTCGATCGTGCTTGTCGCCAGTCCCTCAGAATCGAATCGCCATGTGCATTGATCGCACCCAGGCCACGCAGCATTCAGCCGGGCGAGATGAATCGAACGCGAAATAGCGGCGCTGGTTCCCGGACAAACGAATGGCGACCCGGACGCGGGTTCCAGTTGATCAAGCAATTCATGCGGCGTGTTTCGAAACGGTTGCAGCGGCATTGATGAATCCCTTCATCGCTGGTAAATCGGCAAAAAACCGTATTCAATCGCCAGAGCCAGAACGGCCAGCGAGGTGGAGTAGACTCGACCCGCCTGGCGTTCCGTTCCGTCTTCGGGATTCCAGTAACCGGTTGGATTCTGCAAATCCATGATCGTGCGATACAACACTTCGCGTGACTGACGCCATTCTTCGCCTCCGACTTTGAACATGCCGACGGTGCAATAGTAGGCACCGTAGTAGAAATACTGCTCGCCCTTCGTCAGCGGACGCGAAAGAATCAAATTGGCTGCCGCCAGTGTTTCCGTTGTGCGATGTTCGCCGCAAACTTCGAGAGCCACGATTCCTGTTCCCGATCTCGTAATCGAGCTCCCATGGCCGACCATGTAACCAAAGCCACCATCGTGTTTAACATGCAGCCTGCGAATGTAGGCGATGGCTCGATCAATGTTTTCAGCTGGCACATCGCAGCCGATATCCTTTGCGGCGCGCATCGCCAGCAGCTGCCACGCGGTGACGCTCAGGTCTGAATCACCACTTGTTGGCTGGTACCGCCAGCCGCCGTCATGCTCCGCCGGTTTCCTCTGGTTCTGAGCATCGATGATCAGCTTGACGGCTTTCTGCAAAGCTTCACGGCACTTTTCTTCCTGAGAGGGATCCACCATCCCGGCGACTTCCGCCAGCATGAGCGTGGCAATGCCATGACTGTACATCGGACCATGGCTGCGTTCCTTGCCGACAAGCAGGCCGTTGGCGTGCTGCTGCGAGAGCAACCAGCCGACACCCCGCGTCAGATGACGTCCGTACGGACCTTCTTCCGGAACGTGTCCGCCAGCCAAAAACGCCATGATCGCGAGTGCCGTCGTGGCTGTGGATTCGCCAAAGTCGCTGGTCGTCCAGGCACCTGAAGCCTGCTGTTCCGACGCCAGCCAGGACAGAGCGCGACGGATCGACGCGTCCAGTTGCTGATTGAGTAAGTCATTGACTTCGTCGCCCAGGACAATGCCGGGCGGAATCAGCCCGGCGGCAGCCAGACTACCAAGCGTCTTCAGGAATCCGCGACGTGCCGAGAGAAGATCCTGATTCATGGAAACCCCCTGATTGAAAGTTGTGTCCACAAAATCGCTCGTGGCTCCCCCTTTCAAAACTGCGGGGTTCAGGCCATCTTAATTGGACAGCGCCAGTTTTGGCGGAAACCGTGCATTTTTGCCGCCCGAAGCGTGAGCGAGGGATTGTGCCTAACGCGGTCCCTCGCTGACGCTTCGGGCTACTACTTCGGATAAAGTGGCGCTGTCCAATTAAGGCGAGCGGCAGAAAACGATTTACCACTAGAAGCCCGGCTTCTCCGAGAAGCCGGGCTTCTTTCCGGGTATGACACCAACTGCCGATCGCCTAAGCGTATTCGCGAGTCTTTTCCAGGCCTGGCATTGGGATCGGGTAGCGGCCTTCTTCATCAGCTTGCAGCGGCGATGCCGATTCCAGCGTGAGTTTTTCGATGTCCGGAGCAAATTCATGTTCACAGTTCATCATTTGCTCAAGTGTCATTTCCTGCCCGGTATGAGCGGCCATGCGGCCCATGGACGTGACGACACTGGCCATGCAGCCGCGTTCGACTTCGTTGTACTTTTCATCGTTGCGAATAGCCGCAATCAAATGTTTCCATTCATCGACATAGGGATTGTTCGTTTCTGGTTGCGGGAATTCCCACTGCAGGTTCGCTTTATCTTCGTTTTGGCCCTTATAGATACGGGCGCGTGATGGCCAGTGTGAGGCGGAGGAAATGACTCCCAGGCCTTTCGTGCCATGGGCGTAGCTCGCAAATTCCTGATAGCAGCCGGGGATCGTGCGACCGTTGACGAACAGTTTTGCACCGTCGTCAAAGGTGTATTCGATCGAATACGTGTCGAAATTCTGATCAACGTTGTCGCCGCGATAGTGTCGTCCACCACTGGCCTTTGCTTTGACTGGCCATGAATTCTTCATCCAGCACGATTCGTCGATATTGTGGATAAGGAAGTCGCTGACTGCTCCGCCGCTGAGCCAGAGGAAACCGTGGAAACGGCTGATCTGATAGAGCAACTCACTGGCACCTTTCGGTTTTGGTCCGGTCGCGGCAGTTCCGGTTGGTCCCGCCATACGATAGGCGCGCATCATGGTGATGTCACCGATCTCGCCGTTCTGAATTCGGTCAAACAGCTCGCGGCGGGCTTCACAGTGACGGCACATCAGGCCGACGGCCACTTTCATGTTCTTTTCGATTGCTTTGTCGTTGAGCGCCAGCATGCGACGCGTCGTTGGTCCGTCCACGGTGACGGGTTTCTCCATGAAGACGTTGAGTCCCTTTTCAATCGCGTACGTGTAGTGGACCCAGCGAAACGCGGGCGGAGTTGTCAGAATCACCACGTCGCCCGGCTTCAGGCAGTCCATTGCCTTCTTGTAGCCATCAAAGCCAATGAAACGGCGTTCTTCCGGAACGTCCAGCTTCTTATCGGATCCTGGGATCTTGCTGAGTTCACCGTGAGCATCCGCGAGGTTCTTGTCGAAGACATCGGCCATCGCGACAAGTTTAATCGGGCCATTGTCCACTGAGAAAGCGTTGCCTGCGGCCCCCCTGCCGCGACCGCCGCAGCCAACAAGGGCCAGCTGGATCGTGCTGTCCTGACCCGCGTACATCCCAGACGCCGCGCCGGAGAGAAGAGTAGTGGCCGCCGCTGCCGCCGTTGATGATTTCAGAAAATTGCGCCGTGAGGCTCCTGAGACATTCGAGGTCATGGGAAAAATGCTCCGCGATTTAAGTGGTGGGATTCGCGTTCAGGCCTGCGATTGCCGAGTCGAACGCAAACAGGACGGCTGATGGCTCAGCTAGACATCCTGAGGCTGGATCCCGGTATTATACGCGGGAACGGCAGGAACGGAAACGATCGCGGAGTCAGAAACGCGATTTGGGGGAGCAGCCAGTCGGTCAAATTTGTTTGACCCGAGCCAGCGGTTTTAAAGTTGCGCATTTCTGACTTATGGTCGTTTTCGATCGCGAAACCACGGCGAAAAACACTAACCCGAAGCGCCAGCGAAGCAAAAACTTCACGCGGAAGGAGCGACGTAACTTGTTTGCCTCGCTGGCGCTTCGGGTTAATATCAGGACAGTTTGCGTACCTTCAAAAGCCAGCGGCGGGAAGTTTCAGGCCGCAATGTCTCGCCGTTGTCTCGGGTTAAGCGATTCAGACGACACATCGGCGCAAAAAAATGGGCACCGGCGTGATACCGGTGCCGCGAGGGGACGCATCATCTTTGAACAGAAAGGAGGAGGGGAGAGGAGGGAGGTGGGAGAGGATCAATTCGGTGCAGCCGGGGAGACTGCACCGCAGGTCATATGTTCGCCCGGATGGCGACTATCGTTCGCGAACTGAATCCGCCATCGAGATTGACGGCTTCGTCAGTTCACTTCGGGAAAGGCTGTTTTCACTGGACTTGCGACTGGCTCGCCATCCAGACGACTTGCTGCGGGATGTATTGCCCGTCGCGGTTGTTTCGGAGGACTCTTGATACGAGGCCGGCACAACCGGTTTCCTTGCATCACTCTTCACTGATCCTGGAAAAACCGGCTCATCGTCTTCACGAGGCGACGCCTTGAACGATGAGGGGTTGGCTGGTACACCAGCGTCGTTGCGTTCATAAGGTTTATCCGCTTCAAAACTCTGTCGGTTCGCACTCCGCGGCGCACCGCCGATTGGATCCGGTGTTGGTTTCTGAGCTGACTGTGTCGTATTGCTGATGATCGGGTAACCATAGGCCATCTGATTGCTGCCGACGTAGCCGCCATAGGCCATCTGCGAACTGCCCAGATAACCGCCGTAGGCCATGGAAGATCCGACCGGTACAGTACGAAGGGCTGTCTGAGGCTGCATGACCGTGACCTCTTCCCTGCGCATCACCATCCGCTGGACGGGAACCTTTTCGGTCTTCCTTTCGGCAACCATCTTGGTTTCCTGAACGGTCACACGACGCACTCCCTGCACCGCCACCTGCCGTACACTCGGCACGTTGCAGGTCATCATGCTGGGAACGTACTCGCGAGACGTCGTGTATTTTGGCACAAAGGCCGTCCGCATCGAGTAACCTGTGCGGTTCATCCAGCCGATGGCACCCGGTCGAGGATCAACCTGACACGGAGCACATTTCGCAACCGGATGATAACGGGTAATCCAGCGTCCCATGTCACGGTTGACCGTGCGATTTTCGACGACGTTTTGATAGGTCGTCGTTGGGACTTCGATTTCCCGGCTTGTCGTCACGGGACGCATGTAGGTGACCTCACGGTCTTCCATCGTGGTTTGATAGCTTGGCACTTCAACAGTCTGTTTGACCTGAGCATAGGTCGTGACAGGAACCGTTTGATAGCAAGTCGCCTGCATTGGCATGATTTGTGTGCAACTGCTGGCTGCTGTGATTGGCATAGCCATCGACGTTCCGCAACTGGAACATCCATCACCATAGTATTGAGCCCTTGCGGATTCACTTTGCAATGAACAAAGCAGCGCTCCAAGCGCGGCAGCGAGGGTGATTCTTCTGGACAGCATGAGCTTCTTCCCTGAAGAAAGAGACACGAGCCTGCAAACAGTTTGACTGTCAAGCTGCAGCGGGCAAATGAGACGGGTTTTAGAAGTCAGTTCACATCGCAGTTCATTTCAGTGCGGCTGAAGCGGGCTGAGGTGCGGCTGACAACTATTGAGGAGAGACAGGAGGTACGTTTCTTTTTCTGCGGGGATGCGGATCAAAAAACGCGGGGTGAAGAACAGCAGAATTTGGAAAGGAGCCGCAACAGTCTGGCTGAATCTGCCGGGAAACATGTTGCGTGCGAGGGGTGATTTATCCCAACTCAAAAATTGGGTCAAGACCTCTTAAAGTTTTGATTGCATTTCTTCGAGGTGTCTGCACCTCCGAGCCTGAAATGATGCAAAACGCAGTGATTGAGCGGCAGTTTTTGCCGCTGACGGGAGTCCGTGGCATATCCTGCGCGAACCACAAGAGCGCGGGCGTCGAGCGCAATCGTCGAGCGGCAGAGATTGGCGACTATTTCTTCCCCAGTGCGCGCTGTTGCCGGAAAAATTCCTGGAGAATTGCGCGGCAGTCGTCCTGCATAACGCCTCCCAGGACGGCGGCCTGATGATTCAGGCGGATGTCTGAAGTCAGGCTGAACAGCGTGTGACACGCACCGGCTTTGGGGTCGGTCGTACCGTAAACAACGTGCGGAATTCTGGCCTGCACGATGGCTCCGGCACACATCGGACACGGCTCCAGCGTTACGTACAGCGTGCAATCGAGCAATCGCCACGACTGCAGGACTTCCGCCGCCTGCGTGATCGCAATCATTTCCGCATGAGCCGTTGGATCATTCAACATCTCCCGCTGATTGCAGGCTTCGGCAATCACTTTCTCCTGATGCACGATAATCGCACCGACCGGAACTTCTCCCTGGTCAAAGGCGAGCAGGGCCTGGTCGAGCGCTTTCTTCATCCAGAAATCGTGCGGTATAAAGGGATGAGCGAGAGGTGATTCCGGCACGAACGACCTTCCTTGTAAAAGCAGGATCTAAAAACTGCAATTTTGTAAAACTTGCAACGGTCTGGCATTGTAAGAAATTCAAAACCGACCGACGAATCAACCCTGCGGCCAAATCCCTGGAACGGCACTCAGAATCAAATGCAATTTGTAAGTTGCTGATTTGAAACGAGTTACAGTCAGTAATCCTGTCGAGCCTGACTGCTTCCCCCTCTCATCTCGACACCATTTGGCACGAGCATTGCTTAAAGTTTCTTTCGAGAGAGACCGGGCTCGGAGTTAAATCCTTGAGCCCCAACGCTGTCCTGAGAACACAGCGTTTATCTGAGAGAGACGATGGTTCGCCTGAGAAACGAGCCCCCGTATTGAGCAAGTGCCTGAGAAACCTTGCTCCCTGAAAAAGGCCGACGGATTCAATTATCCGATCGGCCTTTTTTCGTTTTGCACACATCGTAGGATGGACATTCCTGTCCGTCAGGAAAATTGGTGAGTCGGAGTAGAATGGACATTCCTGTCCGTCAGGAAAATTGGTGAGTCGGACAGGAATGTCCAACCTACGGGTTCTTTTCCACCGGTGGAATCTCCTCCATCCTCGTCGGCAGGCTTCGAGCGGACTTTTCTCTTTCGCTGTGCGCGTTGACTGCTTTCGTTGTCGGGAGAGTCTCGCCTGCATACCATTCGCTTCTTCAAGTGCTCACGCCCATCAGCAAGGAAAGATACACTATGGCCAAAAAAGTAATGAAATCTTCGGCACCCGGAACGACAACGCGAACCACCGGCAGGTCCGCGCCACAATCGGAATTTAGTCAACCCCGGAAGCGACAGCCGTTCACGGTGTTTCTCGTGATGGATGACCAGACAGCTCGCG
This sequence comes from Planctomycetales bacterium, assembly GCA_038214195.1. Taxonomy (GTDB): domain Bacteria; phylum Planctomycetota; class Planctomycetia; order Planctomycetales; family Planctomycetaceae; genus SXXK01. The sequence goes on along the minus strand of JBBQSE010000201.1, from coordinate 2,548 downwards.
AATCGCTGGCCGCTGTTCTCCGCAGTCAGCGGATTGAAGTTCACGATTACATGACAGCGATGGAATTTTACCGGGATTACCGCGAACCTGTTCCCGGAGTACTGATCATCGAGGTTCATCCTCGCGGCATGAGTGGCATCGAACTGCTGAAGAAGTTGACCGCAGAAAAGAAAGATTTGCCCGTGGCGTTTGTCGCCGGTCATAAGGATTCTCCGGTAGCCGCGCAGGGCATCAAAGCCGGAGCGGTAGATTTTCTTGTGAAGCCGGTGACTGATGAGCGTTTGCTCGCGCTCGTCGCTCGAGCCTACGCAATGTACTACGACAAGGACTGGGATTTTGTCGGCGAAGATCTGGACGATATTGAACGGAGCCTCAGTCGCGTCACGGAACGTGAACGAGAAGTCCTTGATCTTGTCGTCGATGGCTGCTCCAGCCGCGAGATTGCCGATCAACTGGGAATCAGCACTAAGACGATCGAAGCCCATCGAGCTCGAATTAATGACAAAATGCGAGCTGACGATTTGCCTCATCTGGTTCGGATGGTGATTGCCCACCGGGAAGAACAAGACGCCTGAATCGAGTCAACGTGCGAATCCAGCATCCAGCCTCATCAGGGAACAGACTGAATCATGGTTTTCCGGATCTACGCAGAATCGTTTGCCGAATTTCCAGTGCTGCAGCAACGCATCCTGTTGGTCCTTGAAGCCTTGCCCCCCGAAGTTCAGCGTGACTTTTTAGATGATGAACGATTCGGTGTGGAGATCGACAACTTTCAGCCCGGCGTCGGCTGGTCGCTGTTTATGCCAACGCCCGGCCCACCGGGCCAGGGAAGTCGTCGAGTTGTCCTCCGGCCAAAACTCAATCACGCCTCAGAATCCTTCGCCGTCTACGTGATCGCTCACGAGTTCGCGCACGCATTCCTGCGCAACGGCGGCTGGGGAGAGATCACGGACATCGAAGAGGCCGCAGACGCACTTGCGGCTTCATGGGGCTTTCATCGACCAGGTCAATTCGGCTGAGGCGACTTCGAAACACAAGCGTACCACCCCGACTCACTTTTTTTCGACGCATGCAAAAGACACGGATGCAACTGCCGCACATTCTTTACTTCTCCACATTGCGGAACTGGCTTCGCCTGCTGTGGAGATACGGTCGTCAAATTGACGCCGCGCAATGGCCCCGCGCGGTGCGAATCACGCTCTTTGTAATCGCGACGATTCCGATTCGGCTCTTTGAGCGATCACGGTTTGGTCTTGCCATTCGCCGTCATCGACTTTCCGAGCCGCCGATCTTCATCGTAGGTCACTGGCGAAGCGGCACGACGAACATGCACAATCTGATGCTGCAGGATCCGCAGTTCGCCAGCGTCACGATGCTGCACTGTGCGATCCCCAGCGGCTTTCTGACCTGGGAATGGCTGGCCCGTCGGATTCTGTCGCGGCGACTTCCCAGGAGTCGACCCATGGATGCCGTTCCGCTCGGAATTGATGAGCCGATGTCCGAGGACTTCGCTCTGGCAGGGCTGACGCACATGAGTCACTATCTGAATTACTTCTTCCCGCAGATCGCGGAGCAGACTTTTCGCGAAACGGTTCTGTTTGAAGGCGTTGACCAGAGTGATGTCGCTCATTGGTCAGATCACTACGAATATCTGCTGCGCAAAGTCTCGTACGCGAACGATGGCAGGCGTCTGCTGCTGAAAAACCCGCCCAACCTTGGGCGAGTTCCCGAAGTCCTGAAACGATTCCCGGATGCGAAGTTCATCCACGTCTATCGCAATCCCTGGCTGGTTCACGCGTCAACCATGAAGCTGATGAAGAGCTTTATGAAAGACCTGGCCCTCCAGACCCACGATCCGACTGCAGTCGAAGAATTTATCTCAATCCGGTATCAGCTGATCATGGAAAAATGGTTCGCTGACCGTAACCTGATCCCTGCTGAAAACCTGATCGAACTGCGACACGAAGACATCGTCGCGAATCCAGTGCAGGTTGTCGAAACCATTTATCGGCAGTTCGGATTGAGTAACTGGGCCGTCATGCAGCCGAGATTGAACGCCTATGTCCGGTCACTGCAGGGCTACCAAAACAATCAGTACTCATTTGACAGGGCCTATTTGAATCGCATTCGTCCCTCCATTGGGCCTATTGCCAAAAGACTGGACTACGCGGAGCCGCAGTAACTTCGATACCGCCAGATTCATGGCGATGGTGTGACATTAAGCATCGAGCGGAAAATAACTGTCGGTTCCTAATCAGCCGCTGGGCGCTAGCCCAATGGTACTCGATTTAGAAAAAACGCCTTTCGATCGGGAGGGCGAAGCTCCTGTTGAGCCGCGAGAAACATTGAACATTGTTTGGCAAGCGGCTCGGCAGGAGCCTCGCCCTCCCTTAAATCGAGTACCATTGGGCGCTAGCCCAATGGCACTCACTTTAGAAATAGATTTCATGAACGCAGTTTTTGGCACGACATTTGCGCCGCGAGCGAGCAATAGGTTCGTTCGCTGCCTTTATGTCAGGTGTCAAATTATGTCTGTGACGGATGAATG
>JBBQSE010000200.1:0-13777 GCA_038214195.1 Planctomycetales bacterium | reverse complement strand
AATGGCATGAAAATCCTCCGGCAATGATTCTGCAATTTGTCGCTGCAACCCAGTAATTCTCTCAGCAGTGGTCCGCTGATCGCCAATATCTTAGATAGCCAGCGTGAGTCTGTCGCCCGTCGCGACGCAGGGGCGCTGAATTCTCGCAGGCGAATTCGAAGCAAAGAGGGCAGCGGCTGGCGGAAATCGCGTGTACAATGGACCGTTTCCGACACTCCCGCTCCTGATACAGAGACGCGAAGCCACGTCCGTGCCGCAATCAACGCCCCAAACCGAATCACCACTGCCCGTCATCGAACTGCCGCCGCAATCGCTCCGCCCGATCATGGATTTAAGCAGCGAAGAACTGGTCGCCTGGCTGGCATCCGTCGGGCAGCCGAAGTTTCGGGCGGGACAGATCCGCCGCTGGCTGATCGAGCAGCGTGTTCAGTCGTTCGAGCAAATGAGCAATCTGCCCGCGAAACTCAGGACACAACTGACCGCCGATTTTCGATTTTCGCCATTTGACATCGTCCGCCACCAAGTCGCAAAGGACGCGACGGAAAAGCTGCTCCTCAGGCTGCACGATGGCGAACTTGTCGAATGTGTCCTGATGCGCGATCCCGATCGCCGCACGGTCTGCATCAGCACTCAGGTCGGCTGTGCGATGGGCTGCGTGTTCTGTGCCAGCGGCCTGCTGGGCGTGAAACGCAATCTGACGCCGACGGAAATCATCGAACAGGTGCTCGTGCTGCATCGCATGATGAAGGACGACGAACACATCACCAATGTCGTCGTGATGGGGATCGGTGAACCGCTGGCCAACTATCACAGTCTGATGGACTCTCTGCGGTTCCTCACGGCGAAGGACGGCTTTGGACTTGGCGCGCGACGCATCACGGTCTCCACGGTTGGGCTGCCGGACAAGATCCGTGAGTTGGCTCAATCGGGCCAGCAATACAACCTCGCCGTTTCACTGCACGCGCCGAATGACGCATTGCGGACAGAAATTGTTCCGGTCAACAAGAGCATTGGAATCCACGAAATCCTGCTGGCGGCAGACGACTACTTCGAAATGACCGGACGGCGGATTTCGTACGAATACGTGCTGATGTCCGGCATCAACGACCATCCGCAACATGCCGAGGAACTGGCGTCACTGCTGCGCGGCCGCAACGCTCACGTGAATTTGATTCCGATGAATGGCGTGTCAGAACTTGTGATGACTGCACCGCGCGATCCGGAGACGCAGCAGTTTCTGGAAATCCTGGAACATCGCGGCATCACGGCCACTGTCCGCAAACGCAAAGGAGCCGACATTGATGCGGCGTGCGGCCAACTGCGACTGTATCGCGAAAATGGCGTGACAGGATCAGCCACGTGAAACTTCGCAGACTGCCGGAAGACTTTCGAGTAGACGAACTGACCAGCGTCGCAACCGGCAACGGTGCGTTTGCGCTGTATCGACTGACCAAAACATCGATCGGAACACCGGAAGCGATCAGCGCCATTGTCGAACGCTGGAAAGTGCAGCGGAAGCGTATCAGCTATGGTGGTTTGAAAGATCGTCACGCCGTCACGACTCAGCATCTGACGATTCACAACGGGCCGCGAAAGGCGCTGCACCAGAATTCGCTGGAGCTGGAATATCTCGGCCAAGTCAGCAAACCGTTTACTCCGGCAGACTTTCACGGCAACCGATTTCAACTCGTCCTGCGCGACATGCAAGACGCCGAGATTCAGCGTGCCGAAGCCGCCGTGTTGCAGGTTCAGCAGACCGGACTCCCCAACTATTTTGATGACCAGCGATTTGGATCACTCGGCGTATCCGGCGACTGGATCGCTCGGGCATGGTGCCTGAGCGACTGGGAACGCGCCCTGTGGCTGGCTCTCGCCGATCCGCATGTGAATGATTCGTCATCGGAAAAGAAACAGAAACAGATCCTGCGTGAAATGTGGGGGCAGTGGCCAGAATGCCAGCAAAGTTTGGATCGCTCTCATCGCCGCAGCATCGTGACGTATCTGTCCGACAAGGCGAAAGTGGGACGAGATCCTGACTTTCGGGGCGCTCTCGCGAGAGTCAGCGTTGATCTGCGAGGACTGTATCTGTCGGCCTATCAGTCAGCGCTCTGGAATCGCTGGCTGACGCGATTTATTGAAGCTCACGGCGAACCGGCGAGTCTTGCTCCTTTTGAGCTGCTAAGCGGTCGTTGCGTCTTCCTGCTCAGCCAGACCGACGACGCAGAATGGATGAACGCGGAACTCCAGCTTCCCAGCGCCCGCATCGAACGCCCGGACGGGGAACTTGGCGATCTGCTGGATGTGGTGTTGCAGGAAGAGAAGATCGAACTCCGCGAGCTGCGGGTCAAGTATCCCCGCGACAGCTTCTTCTCGAAAGGAATGCGTCGAGCCTTCATTCGTCCGAACGGTCTGACCTGTTCCGTCGAAGCGGACGAGTTACACGAACGCCGCCGCAAGCTCACGCTGTCGTTTGATCTGCCTCGCGGCAGCTACGCGACGATTCTGGTGAAACGGCTGACGGAATTCGGTTAGGATCGCTCGATCAATAAGTGAGCGGCAAGGCGCTAGCCGCCGGTGAGATAGACTGCAGAATACCGGCGGCTAGCGCCTTGCCGCTCACTTCACATCGGACAGTTATTTATCGAGCGATCCTTAGAGATTTACGATGGAGCCCGGTCCACATCTCGCCGTCCAAGAATCCGGGAGAGAAACAGACGCACGATTCCCTGCATCACCAAAGCCAACGTGCCGTACACCAGCAGGTTGATGAGAAGGATCTTCCATTCCTGGACAAAAATGATTTGGGCAAAGGGCCAATCACCCCTGCGGCCTGGCAGAGAACGGGGCTTGAATGGAATGGTTTCGATGCTGACAGTCAGCAGTTCTGGCAATTCCCCGGTCTCATTCATGCCCCAAATGATCGTCGGTGACGAAAACATAAGAATCGGAAACTCGCGCGAGCGCGAATTCGAGGCCACGACCGGAATCATGGCACCGATGGAGGGAAGAGAACACAAGGCAATCACCGCAATCAAAGTCGCCATCATGGCTTTCATCTGAGTCCGGAACACCAGGCTGAAAAAAACGGCCGCCCATTTCATGATCGTCAGGTAGACAAACGCATGCAGCAAACCAGCGACCGCGTTGAGCGGCAGGTAGCCCCATGCACGATTTCGATTGTGATGGGCAACGTAATCGAACGACATCCGCCAGTTGACCGGATAGCGACCGTAAAGATAGGTCATATCAACGACGAACAGATGCACAAGTCCGGTGACCAGCACACCGCTTAAAATGAACCACCGAATCCGGTTGACGGCCGCCAGTTTCTGATTGAGCAGATCGCGATTGCGAATGGGTGTCGTGAGCAACACGTCCAGCGTTTCCCGTGATCGCTCCGCCGCAAACGTCCGACTCCCGGCACCGGCGATCATCATCAGTCCCAGCAGCAACACTGCGGCATCGGCGATCAAACAGACTTCTTCGGCTTTGTGAGTCCTTCCGATTACATCCGGAAACGACCACCACTGCAGAAAAAGAATCGTTAACAGCAGCGGCACATGCAGTTTCCAGCTGGCCAGTAAAGTCGAACCAGCTTCCCGCCACGCCACGGGAGCATCTGTCTGAAGAGCCGCGATCGACTTGCGACGCAGGATCAGAAAATGTCCGTTTGCCCAGAGCCAGTCCCGCAGCCGTTCCATTTGTACAATCGGCCATCCGACAAATCGCCGCGCCGTCCGCCAGCAGAATGCGATGAATCCCGACGCCGCGCGACTTGTTTCCACCGCGTTTCCTGCTCCGGTGCGAACCACGAACCTCGACGACAATATCAGCATCAGCAACGCGATGAACAACGCAGGCACACAGCTGATCGCGGCATCCAGATGCGACGTTCCCTGATAAAGCAGACCGTCGTACGCCAGAAGTTGCGGCATGCAGGGATAGACCCATTGTTCAATAGGAAGAGTCCGTATCAGTGGAAACGACGGGATTCCAACGGTTTCCACGACCATACCCGGCACAAAGAACATGGCAGCCAGCATCACATAGGTCGCCCAGAAGGCATCCAGCGCCGAATTGAGGATGCTGGAACAAAAGATGGCCACCGTCGCAACCTGGATAGCTGTCGTGAGCAGCAACAACAGAATCATCAGCACATCACCGAGTTCAACGCCGCCCAGCAGGAACGCCACACCGAGCATCGGCAGCGTGATCAGCAACAGGGTCGTCATTGGCAGCAGTCGCGACAGCAGTTTTTCGACAACCAGCGCGAAAGGTCGAATTCGCGAAATCAACAGCAGTCCCAGCGTTTGTTTTTCTCGTTCACCGGAGATCGCCGAACACGCCATCGCAGGCAGCAACAGACAGATTGCGAATAGATCGATCATGATCTGAATGTAAACGGCATCCACACCTTCGCCGGTCAGTTGCCGCATTGAACCGCGGCGTGAGTACACGCTGAAGTAGTAGAGCAGGAATCCAACTCCGTGGATGATCGCGATCAGAGTTCGCAGAGCATACGTGCGTCGTTTGTGCGACGCTTCGAGCAATTCGCGGCGCAGGAGCGGCAATTCAATCCATGATAAAACAGACCACACTCGTCAGGAACTCCTTTGTGGCCACCACGCTTTATTCCGGATACTCGACTTCCACCAGCGGCTGCAGCAGTCCACCTTTCGACGGAACGCGACCGTACACGGACTCATCCCACGTATGCAGTCCCAGAACCGCGCGAGAGATCGTCGGCTTTACCAGACTGCGGTACGCGAGGACCTGATGATCGCCGATTCGAATTCGGAATCCACTCGCTTCATGGGCACCGACAGTCCGTCGCGATTCCGTAACGGTAAGTCGCGTCCAGTCTGCCGGAGCGTCTGCGCGTTTCGGGTGCCAGTCCATTGCGAGCGGCAGCGTGACGCCGCCTTTACCGACGCCAGCCAATTCCAGTTGACCATCGTGTTCCCGATAACTGCCCAGCGTGTGCAGGACTCGATCATCTTCCACCCACAGCGGAAATGTTCGTACGACGCGTGGCCCGGCGCAAAGTGTCAGTTCGCGCGTGATGCTGTCTGTCACACGCGTCACTCCCTGAACGAGCGGCATCGATGTGACCAGCTGAACTTTGTGATCAGGTTCGATGCTGGTCACCGTGTCGGTCAGCATCGCAAAGCGATCGTGCGGGGCCAGCAGGACCTGGCGGACTTGTTTCACGATCGTGGTGACTTCGGCCTCCAGTTCCACAAACACGGTTTCCGGATCGAGAAACCAGCAACTGCACTTCCATGCCGTTGGCGACGGCAAAATCTGGTCATCGACCTGCACCGAGCAATTCCAGTTTCCCGCCAGAATGGGAACTCCAGCTGCGGCAAGAGTAAGTTGCGGACGACCGGAATGCCACTCCAGCGTCAGCACGTCCGCATCGGGCGCTGACGAGGAACGCAGAATCGCAAGGCAACTGGAATCCGACTGCCAGGACACTTCCGGCTTCGGTTTTTTGTCCAGTGGCTTTCGATTCGCTGCCTTCTTCTCCTTCCGGGCGTTGCGTGCCTTTTCAGTCTTGGCCGACTTGCCTGTTTTAAGTTCAGTCGCGTCGTGTTCCTCGGTTTCAGGTGTTGCTTTAAATTTCTTCGGGCGACTCACTTCACCGGCTGGGTTGCAACATCCTTTGACGAATTTCGCGAGTGGCTTTTCCTGAGACGAACCGGACAGTGGAATCAGATACTGCAGAATGTCGATCAGTGCCGGGATGGCAACTTCCGGAGCGTCGTCCGCAGCGTGATGCTGAGCCGGAAGGACGAGTAACGCGGCACGCTCGGTGACCAAAGTCAGCCGTTCTTCACTTTCGCTGTGCCAGAGCGGTTGCTGGAATGCGGCGGCCCAGATGGAACAACGCGTCAGCGGAGCCAGCCATTCGGAGAGGCGATTGAGCAATGACCCATGCAAGATCCCGTCGGAATCGCTGCATTCCAGCAGCACTTTTCGCAGCGTTTCTGTGGCCGACTTTTGCAGCGTCTGGACACCGCCGAGCGGACTCAGCAGCAGGCTGCAAATCCACGGCGACTCGCCCTGTTGAATCATCTGGCTGATTGCGTTGTCTTCTTCTGAGCCAGCCGGGGCATCAAATAAACCCCCGGATGATTCCCTCAAAGACACATCAGCCAAAACCGAGACGGCCTGCGTGAAGTTCTCCGGAGACAACCCCTTTCCCTCGCGAAGCAAGATTTCGGCGATGGTAATGGTTTCCCACGGCCCTGGCACGGTTCCTGTTTCCACCAGCCAGTTTGTGATGATTTCGTCGTACCTTGAAGGAATTTTTGCTCGCTTACCCTTCTTCTTTTTCCCTTTGCCCTGCCGATGGGATGACGAGTCGTCCAGTGAGGCGGCGAGTTCTCGCTCATGGCCACTCAGATTGACGGTATCTTCGGACCAAGCCGCCAGCAGTGGCGCGTTGGCCAGCAGCTTTCGCAATCGCTTCACCGGCTTGTCGATGACGGCCATAAACGTCGCCTGAAAAGCTGCGAAGTCGTCATCGGCAACGGCTTGCCGCAGTTCCGGACTGGCTTTGCGGCCCAGCGGAATGGAATGCAGAACTTTTTTCAGCAGTGAAACAGTTGCCATCGAAGTAACCTGGTAAAAATGATCGACTAAATCGTTCGCGAAATCAGTGAGCGGCAAGGCGCTAGCCGCCGGTGATATCGACTGCTGCATACCGGAGGCTAGCGGCTTGCCGCTCATTTCAAGTCTGACAGTTATTCCACGAACGACCTTAGATCGTGGTCGATGAAAATCCGCCGTCCACAACGATATTCTGCCCCGTAACAAACGACGACGCCTTTTGCGACGCCAGCCAGATCACTGCTCCATCCAGTTCCTGAGCATTACCGAACCTGGCCATTGGAGTATGCCCAATAATCTGGCCTCCGCGTTCCGTGTATGAGCCATCGTCTTTGAACAGCAATGCTCGATTTTGATCGGCGGGGAAAAATCCCGGACTGATCGCATTCACGCGGACTCCGCGAGTGGCCCATTCGCGGGCCAGAAACTTCGTAAGATTGATCACGGCGGCCTTTGCCGCTGAGTACGCGATTACTCGAGAAAGAGGAATCATGCCAGCCATGGAGGCGATATTGATGATACTGCCCTTCTTTTGCTCGAGCATCATTTCGCCAAACACCTGAGCTGGCAACAAAGCACCGCCGACCAGATTCAAATCGAACACGCCGTTCCATCCCTCGCGCGACAGTTTGCAAAAGTCGCTGCCGGGCGGCAATGTTGCATCCGGACGATTACCGCCCGCCGCCGCCACCAGAATGCTGATCGATCCCAGTTTCGCGATAATCGAATCCCGTGCTTCCGTCAGCGACTTTGCATCAAGGGCGTCTGCTGACTGAAAGATAGCGGTGCCTCCCGCCGCTTCGATTTGTTTTACGCGAGCCATCCCGCGTTCTTCACTGCGTCCCACGACAGCGACTTTCGCCCCCGCAGTCGCCAGGGCCGATGCCATGCCACCGCCCAGGACTCCGGTGCCACCCAGGACAACAGCCACGTCGCCCGTTAAGTCAAAAATCGAACTTGTCATGGTGTTTCGATGCTCACAATCTTGAAGTACTTCGAAATGCGGATGTATGTCTTGTTCCAGGGCTCCAGCCCTGGAACACACTGCTCCGGAAGCTCTGCCTCCTTCACCCCACACGGGAGGCGGAACCTCCTGGCAGCGCGTTCCGAGGCTGGAGCCTCGGAACGAGAATCAAATGCGGAACCCCCCGATTTTCACCAGACTGCCGCGAGAGTTCACCACCAAGGCCCGTCAAAGTTCAACTTTCGCCCACGTTGTTGTTCAGCGAACCACCCAGGGCCGATCGTAACCGAGGGATTCCTCCGACGCCGCTGCGGAAAATGTCAGAGAATTCCAGGAACGGACGGCCAATTCTTGCGGTTCAGCGAGAATGAAGCCGTGCTCCATTGAGGCCATTCGTTTGGTGCTGTAAGACACACATCCTGAAACTTTCAAAGCATTCGGGAACGCAGGTCCAATATGAGTCGGCACATCTTTGTCACAGGCGGCGTCGTTAGTTCACTGGGAAAAGGCCTGACTTCCGCGTCCATCGGGATGCTGCTGGAACGCAGGGGACTCAAAGTCCGGATGCAGAAGCTGGACCCGTACCTGAACGTCGATCCGGGCACGATGAGCCCCTATCAGCACGGCGAAGTTTACGTTCTGGATGACGGTTCCGAAACGGATCTCGACCTCGGCCACTACGAACGCTTCACGTCCGGCGAGTTGAATCGACACTCGAATTACACCACCGGCCAGATTTATTTGTCTGTCATCGAAAAAGAACGTCGCGGCGAATATCTCGGCTGCACGGTTCAGGTTGTTCCTCACATCACGGACGAAATCAAGGCATCCATCCTGAGTCTGGCGACCCCGGACGTCGATGTCGTGATCACCGAGCTTGGTGGCACTGTGGGTGACATCGAAGGTCTGCCGTTTCTGGAAGCCATTCGCCAGATTCCGCTGGACATCGGCAAAGAAAACGTCATGTTCATTCACCTCACCCTGGTGCCCTATCTGAAGGCGGCCCGTGAATCCAAGACCAAGCCGACACAGCACAGCGTGCAGCAGCTTCGTCAAATCGGGATTCAGCCTGACATCCTGATTGTGCGGACCGAACGACAAATTGGCCGCGAACACACCGACAAAATCGCGCTCTTCTGCAACGTGGAAAAAAAGGCCGTTATCGAGGAAGTTGACAAAGAGTTCTCCATCTATGAAGTACCGATCGGTCTGATTGAACACGGTCTCGACGAGTTGATTTGCGAGAAGCTGCACCTCAATGCCGGTCCGCTGAAGATGGACGACTACCGCGCCCTGGTCCATCGTATTCGCAATCCGCAGAACGAAGTCACGATTGCCGTCGTCGGTAAATATATTGAGCACCGCGACGCGTACAAATCCATTTACGAATCACTCGACCACGCGGGTTTCGCCCATTCCACACAGATTAATGTCAAACGCATCGAAGCTGAAGAACTGGAACGTCAGGAGCCCGAACTGCTGCTGAAGGGCGTCGATGGACTCCTCATTCCGGGCGGATTTGGCATGCGGGGAATCGAAGGTAAGATTCAGGCCATTCAGTTTGCCCGCGAATTCGAAATCCCCTTCTTTGGGATCTGCCTCGGAATGCAGTGCGCTGTCATCGAGTTCGCTCGAAACGTGTTGGGACTGGAAGACGCCAACAGCAGCGAATTCTCCAGCGACACACAGCATCCCGTGATTTGCCTTCTGGAAGGACAAAAGGGCATTCGTTACAAGGGAGGTACGATGCGTCTGGGAGCACAGCCCTGTGTGTTGGCACCCGGAACGCGATCAGAGGCCGCATACCACATGCCGGAGATCAGCGAACGCCATCGCCATCGGTATGAATTCAATCCGGAATATCGCAAGGATTTCACGGACGCCGGAATGATCGTCGCCGGCACCAGCCCAAACGGTGCCCTGGTGGAAATTATCGAACTGGCGAAGCACCCGTGGTTTGTCGCGGTACAGTATCACCCGGAATTCAAATCCCAGCCGCACAACGCTCACCCACTGTTCAAAGGCTTCATCGAAGCCGCCCTGCTCCGCCGACATCAGCGGGCGGGAACTTTGGCATCCGGATCCGGACAGTCCGAATGAGCTTGGCTTGACGCGGCGTGAAATGATCCAAGGCGAGCGGAGCGACGTAAGCCCTCCGAGTCAAATGCGTCCAACTCGGAGGGCTGACACCCACCGCTCGCCCGGTCTCCTCAATAATCACCGGGTAAAGATTAACCCGTAGCCGCTGGAATCGCCTCGCCGCCTGGCTCGAGTTGAGTAAATCCCGAGTCACCCAACTAATGCGTCACACCTTCGGTGTAATACCACTCATTCGATTTCGACTGAACTTGTTCCGCAGGGGTTCCGCCGTCCCAGTTGCCTGGAACAGTCTTTCCCTCGCGATAGAGTGATTCCATCGGTTCCCAGACGACATCGACTTTGTCGGTGAACAAATCGCCGATCAACAAATCGGTTACAGTCCCCTGCAAATGCGGGAAAGTCTTTATGAAGCGACCGAAGCTGAAGCCGTCGTAGTATTCGCAGACCAGACGTCGCATTCGATCAATGCCAGCGTTGATTGTTGGCCCCCAATTTCCCAGCTGTGCTTCTGAAAAGTCGTTCGTTTCCAGCCCTCCCACAATCGCGTCCGCCGCCATCTCGCCGGACTTCAAAGCGAGGAGGACTCCGGAAGAATACAGTGGATCCAGGAATCCGAACGCGTCGCCCACCATCACGTAGCCGTCGCCGGCAACTTTCGTCGATCGATAGGAATAGTCGCGGGTCGCATGATACCCCGACGCTCGCTTCGCGCCGGCTATGCGTTCTTTCACTGCGGGACACTGCTCGATTTCTTCGTGATAAACTTCTTCATGGCTCCCGCGACCTTTAAAGAGGTAATCAAACGGAGCCACGATTCCGATGCTCACGCGATTGTTGTGGAGCGGGATGTTCCAGAACCAGCCGTTCTTGCTTTCTGTCTGCAGCACCACAGTCGCGCCTTCATCACGCCCCGTGTCCCGATAAGCGCCTTCCCAGTATGTCCAGATCGCACCTTTGTTGAGCACAGGATCCCAGACACGCAGTTTGAGACGGTTCATTAACATGCCACTCTGACCACTGGCGTCCACAACCACTTTGGCGTTGATTTGCTGCGCTGTGCCATCCGGTTTCTGAATGCGAATTCCTGTTGCCCGGTCCCCGTCAAAGATGACATCCAGAACCCGCACGCCTTCCTGCGCATCCACACCGTGCTCGCGGGCATTGTTGAGCATCATCATGTCAAATTCGCTGCGTTCGACCTGCCAGGTTTGCGAACACTCGTGCGGCTTGTTTTCAGCGAAGTAAAACGGAGCCGACGATTTTCCATTGGCGCTGACAAATTGCACACTGTGCTTGTGAACGAAGTGGCTCTTCCGCAGTTTGGGAAGCATGTTGAGTCGTTGCAGCACCCAGTATGTTTCGGGAATCATCGATTCGCCGATGTGATACCGAGGGAACGTTTCTCGCTCAAACAGCTGGACCTTGTAACCCTTTTGGGCGATCAAGGTCGCCGTTGTGGATCCAGCCGGTCCACCACCGATCACGACGACATCGGTTTCTATAATTGATTGCGGATTATCGTTGGACATTGAAAGACCACTCCATGCGTCGGAGACTTTGTTAAACGCCATCAGGAAAGCGCAGAAATCTCTGACCTCAGCTTTGCGCAGATTCAGGAACCGGCCACGAAGTGTCCGGAAACAATCCGATCTTAGACCCGCCTCAAACAGTTGTCCAGACAAGTGTTGTCGAAACGGACAATGAGACGAGTGAGAATTGTGGCGTTCAACCGGGCAGATTGTTCATAGCGCAAACAGCAAGAGCACTCGTGTCACTGACTCGAGCGCCCTGCTGGTGATTCTGGGTTTGAAAATCGGCCGACAATTTGCGGCGACCCTAGAAGCCCTGTTCAAGTTTTTTCTTTTCCGCAGCGGCTCTGCGAGCGGCCTCAACCTGGTTCGTGAGCTTAAACTCCGGTCCTGCCGGGAAATACTGAACATCGTCGCTCAGGTAGTCGGGCGAAGGCAGCGTCTGTCCGCCGACTGTTGTCTGACAACCGGTAAGGAGGGCACTCGACGCGATTGCTGCGAAAAGTGTCAACAGTATTCCGGAGCGTCCTGCGATTGTCTTCACGGATCTTACTTTCGTTCGACAGTGACAACTCGGTAAGCAAATCGCCTACCGATGACGATCGTCGCCTGCATTCGGCGCATCTCGTTCGTCCTTTGTTTCCATCGACGCGGCATCCCGTTAGATTTCACAGAATCGTTGCCATCGTTACAACTTTTCTCCAAACCATCGTCAAATTGGCCTTGTTTCGGCAGAAGTCGCCAGACTCAGCCGTCATTTACTCGAAAGCTAACCCCAATGCGGATCGCCGGTATTCAAACAGACGTTGTCTTTCGTGACATCAACGCCAATCTGGCGACACTGGAGAGTCATGTGCGTGCCGAAGTGGCTCAGGGCACAAGACTCACGATCTTCCCCGAATGCTTCAACACGGGCTACTGTTTCGATTCGCTTGAAGACGCGATGACTTACGGAGAATCCGTCCCAGGGCCGACGACAGATCGTATCTCAGGACTTTGCAAAGAATTGAACACGTTTGTCGTTTGCGGGATGCTGGAGAAGTCCGGCACGCAGCTTTTTAACACCGCTGTGCTGATCGGGCCGGGCGGTCTCATTGGAAGTTATCGCAAGGTCCACCTGCCTTATTTAGGCGTCGATCGGTTCACAACGCCGGGAGATCGTCCTTTCGAAGTCTTTGAAGTCGAAGGTGTCCGCATTGGAATGTTGATCTGCTACGATGGCGGATTCCCGGAAGCCTCCAGAGTCCTCGCGCTCCTTGGGGCCGACTTGATCCTCCTGCCGACAAACTGGCCTCCGGGAGGAGATTACATGGCCCAGTTTTCGATCAATACACGCGCTATGGAGAACGGCGTTTACTTCGCGGCCGTAAATCGGATTGGCACGGAAAACGGATTCCGCTTTATTGGCAAAAGTCGAATCTGTAACCCGCACGGTGCTACACTCACGTCGATTGACGACAACACTCCCGGCATCATCCGCGCCGACATCGATCCCGCCGCCGCCCGTGCGAAACTCATCGTACGCGTCCCCGGCAAACACATGATTGACCGCATGGCCGACCGAAGACCGGAAATGTACGGCACGATCTGTGATCCCCATTCCCTGAAACGACCTGGCCGGGATTAAGCAACATTCCGTTTATAGTTGTCTTATCAGCCGGAACGCGCTAGCGTCCGGTTCTGCCAAATACATGCTATCGACGTCCAGCAAGGTCATCGGCTCATGCATTTGTTCCGCAAAGGCCTCGGCAGTTTCTGCCGAATCCCTTCGGGCGTGAACCAGATCTGATTGGCTGGATGCACAATTATCGGTTTGCCTCCGGTTGAAATCGGGTAAAAGCCGCTGGTCCGCAACTGTTGATGCGGGCGTTGTCGTCACGCCGGAAAGGATGACGTCATGTGGCAAATGCTCGTTGCTGAATTTGGGTTCGCACTCCTCTCGATGTCCGTCACCGGCTGCGCGCTCGTCCAGACAGACCCAGATAAGAATTTGCACAAAGAGCAACCGCCTGAAATGGGGATGCACGAGCTGAATCAAATAGAGGCCCACTTTTTCCATGTAGGTGTCGCCATGGGCGAACTGGATCCGCAACAACTGCAGCCGGGCCAGCATGTTGAGATCCTGAGTGGTTCAATGCCACATGATGCGGGCGACGCACTCGTGCTCCACAGCACCGTCATGGCTGGCACCGTGAAAGAAATTGTCGGAGACAGAATCGTGCTGTCCGATGTCGTCCTCGTTACCGAAACCCGAAGGGAACAGGGAGTTCCGATCGTAAACAAGATCCCGTACTTCAGTCGCCTTTTTAAGAACACCGGGGTCGCCCGCAGCAGCACTCATATCCCGGGCGATGTCACGATCGAAAAATCAAAGATTCTGGAAGCACATGAACTGACAAAAGAAGGTCTCGCATCGCTCTCAGGAACCGGCGGTTACGAACGCATCGGCGTCGATTTTGACTTTGACATTCCATCTGCAACCAGCGAACCCGTTCCCGGAGTCCCAGTCGATCGCTGAAGTGATCACTTGAAATAGTCGTCGTTCGCTCCTGCGAACGAAACGTCAGGC
>JBBQSE010000199.1:0-13827 GCA_038214195.1 Planctomycetales bacterium | reverse complement strand
TGGAACCATCGCTGACCTCAACGATGCCTATGAGTCTGTTGATCACGTTTTCACAGGACGAGATTCTGGACCTTGTGGCGTATATCCAGGCGGGCGGCGACGAAGCGAATGTGGTCTTTGTGAAATAGAATCAGTGAACCTGGGGCGGCGTTCATCCGCATTCGCGGATTCTCTTGCCCCAGGCTGATTTGTGCGAGCCTTTCAGGCTCAATCAAATACAACTCGTTTGTCGTACGAGCCCAACCGCGCACTTCATTTCGCGAAGAACCAGATTCCGGAGAACGGTCGTTTGATGAATTCGCTGATGATCTTCCGGCGCTGACTGCTGATTTGGAATTGTGGAAACTGTCCTCTTTCGAACTGATATAACTTTGACAGCGCGAGGTGCCCGTTGTCTTTGAACATCGATCCGAAGCCACGAACCCACGAATCGCCAGCTGGCCAGCCGGGCTCGTTCGAGTGCCAACACGATCTGCGGACGCACTGAAGTGCGCGTTGCTGTCGAAGCTGGAGGCGAACACGCAGCTTGCTGCGATATTCAATGCTGACGAGTCCGCGATCCGTCTGGTAGGTGCGATCCGCGCAACTGCCAATTGCACCAAATGCCATGAGACAGACGAAGGCTCGCTACTCGGAGCGTTTTCGTACAGAATCGAGCAACTTTCATCAATCCCGGCAGACGATGAGCGATGATTGATCGCCCAACAATGGCCGCCCGCTGCGTCGCGATCGCGTCAGTAGCCAGACGTTTTCTCACAATGCCTGGCATCGTGTTTGTTAGGCACCCTGCGTGAACCAAATCTCGAAACTCATTCGTTCGTCAGCAATTCTGCTCCTGTTCTTTTTTCTTTCGCAGGACATATGTTTGTGGTCTGCGCCCGCTGTGCTTAACTACCCTTCGATGATGATGCTGTCTGCGGGAGATTTCACGATCTTAGCGCTGTGCGCGGCGATTCCAGCCTGCCTTGTCTTCGCAATTCGGGCGGCGGCAAACTGGCGTCGGCGTTCCGTTGCGTTTTTGAATCTCGCGCAGGCCGCCGTGTGTGTTCTTTTCGCTGTTGGATATCTTGGCATATTGGTTTGGTGCAGCGCCCGTCGAACAACGGCATTCACCCGCGCGTCGGCGAATGGTGGTCCGATTATCGCTGCATTGAACACCTATCGCGACGACAATGGCGTTTACCCAAATTCGCTTAGCCAACTGGTGCCACAATACGTTCCTTCTGTTCCCCGGACGGGCCTCATCGGATATCCAACTTTCACGTTCCCCAGTGGATACAATGACATTTCGCCTGTTCCAGACTCTTACGAACTTCGGATCGAATGTACGTCCGGCGGGATAAATTTTGATCGCTTTATCTATTGGCCGTCCGAGAGTTATCCAAAGACAATTCAGGGTAACTGGACGGAACGGATCGGGACGTGGGTCTACGTCCACGAGTAACGCATCAGTCGTCATGAACGCGCGACGGGGTGGTCGAGGCTGGCTGAATCGCAAGGCAAAATCTAACCCGCGTATTTCTGAATCGATCCTAGTTGGACAGCGCCATTTTTGGCGGAAACCGTGCATTTTTGCAGCCCGAAGCGTGAGCGAGGGATTGTGCCTAACTCGTTCCCTCGCTGACGCTTCGGGCTACTACTTCGGATAAAGTGGCGCTGTCCAACTAGATCCATCCCCGCCGCCGGAACCACACCAGAAAGCTGCCCGCGACGGTCAGCATCGTCGTGATCGTCAGCGGATAGGCTATCCTTGACCGGAGTTCCGGCATGTAATGGAAATTCATGCCGTAGAATCCCGCAATAAAACTCAGCGGCATGAACAGGGTTGCGATCACGGTGAGCGTTTTCATGACTTCGTTACTGCGAAGACTGATCTCCGCGAGGTGATAGTCTCGCAGGTCGGCGCAAAGTTCGCGATAAGTTTCAATGACGTCCATGAGCTGAATGGTGTGGTCGTAACAGTCCCGCAGATAGGTTCGTGTCATGTCCGAAATCAAAGTGCAATCGTCACGCATCAGGGCCGCAATGGCTTCCCGCTGCGGCCAGACTGTTCTTCGCAACAGCAACAGATCGGCGCGGACATTGCGAATCTCCAGCCGCTGGCCCGGTTTGAATCCGAACTCCAGTTGCTCGTCGATTTCATTCAGACGATTTCCGATTGATTCAATGATTGGGAAATAATTATCAATGACAAGGTCCAGAATTGTGTACGCCAGATAGTCTGCGCCGTATTCCCGAATTCGTCCCCGCCCGGTCATGATCCGTTCACGGACAACCTCGAGCGCGCTGCTGCCTTCATGGATGGACACGACGAATCCGTCGCCGATGAAGAGACTCACCTGTTCCGTCGTCAGGTCTCCATTCGCTGCCTGGGCTGGCAGGCGAATGACTACAAATAGGTGGTCGCCGTAGTCTTCTACTTTGCAGCGTTGGTGCGTATTGACCACATCTTCCAGAGCCAGGGGATGAATTTCAAAGGCTTCACCGAGCCGCCGGAGCGTTTCCGGATCGGCAACACCTTCCATGCGAAACCAGTACACGCGATCTTCGGGCACCTCTTCGTTGAGTTCAGCGACCGTGTCGATGACTTCTTCTTCCGCCAGTTCAGCGTTATAGGAGATTCGCGTCAGGCGGCACTTTTCCGAAATTGGATCCGCGCCGCGATCTATCGTGCCTGGCAGAGCGCCGATTCCGGATGAACGCCGAAAGCCGCGATAGACGTGATGTTTCGAAGAAGGTGGCATGTTGTGCTTTCCGAGTCTGCCGTTATTGTTTCCGCAAATGCAAACGTTGCCATCAGGGCGATCCCCGAACGCAATCCCAAACTAAATCAGCAACGATGGCCCATCACTTTATGGTGGGAGGCGAGTAATGCACAAGCAGCAGCCAGCAACAACCATGACCATCGAGCCATTGGGAGATTCCGCCGTGATTGTCGCCTGGCGGTCGCTGGATGATTCGTCAGCGTGGCGGACCGTCCAGAATGCCACCGCGCATCTGATTGCGTTGCAGATCATCGGCGTTGATGCCGTAACTCCCGCGTTCAAGTCACTGACTGTCCACTATGATCCGGGAGTGATCCGATGCAATGAGGTAGAAAAGCGGATCGCTTCTGTGCGGCTGGAGGTTCCCAAACAGGAGGATCAAATTTACTCGCCGATCGAGTTTCCGGTTTGCTATGAATCTGAATTTGCTCTGGATCTGGATGCCGTTGCCGTTGCTCATGCGCTGCAGCCCAATGATGTCATTCGAATTCACTGCGGCACGGATTATCGCGTGCAGATGATCGGATTTTCTCCGGGGTTTCCTTATCTCGCGGGATTGCCGCAGGAGCTGCATACTGCTCGACGCCAGTCGCCGCGCTTGCGCGTGCCGGTGGGTTCTGTGGCGATAGGAGGCAATCAGACGGGCATTTATTCTCTGGAAACACCAGGCGGATGGAACATTATTGGCAGAACTCCAGTACGGCTTTTTGATCCGGAGCGTGATCCTCCGTGTCTGCTGACCGCTGGTGACCGAGTTCGGTTTGTACCAATCGATCGTGTCCAGTTTGATGAATATCGAGGCCCCGCATGAGTCGCGTTCGAATTCTTCGCGCGGGACTTTGCACGACCATCCAGGATCGAGGCCGAAAGCACCTGCGACATCTCGGAATCCCGGTCGGCGGCGCGATGGATTTGCTGTCGCATGAGTTAGCGAATCGACTTGTGGGGAATCCTGGCAACGCAGCGACGCTCGAAATGACGCTCACGGGAGATGAAATTGAATTTGTGGATGACCCACTTAGGCGAGCGGCAGAATACGAATTACCCGCTGTAGGACGGACACTTCTGCCCGTCGCGGACTTCGACGGGCAGAACTGCCCGTCCTACGGTAAAACTGTTTCTGCCGCTCGCCTTATCGCGATTACTGGTGCCGACATGCAACCGGTGATCAGTCATGCTGATGGCAGCCAGCGGGCAGTCGCGCAGCACTGTCCGATCGTCATTAGGTCAGGTGGACGTATTCGATTTCAGGCGGCGCGACGCGGTTGCCGGTGTTACGTGGCGATCGCAGGCGGCATAAATGTTCCGATCGTCCTCGGCAGTCGATCGACGTTGCTTCGCGCGGCTTTTGGCGGGCACTGTGGTCGCATGCTGGCGGCCGGGGATGAGTTGCCGATTGGCGATGTTTCGGAGTCGAGCGGCTGTCTCATGGAATTCCTGACGCAGGACTCGGAACAGACTTCACCCATCTGGCAACCTCGGTGGTTTGTCCGTCCGGAGGAATTGCCGAATTCAGACATCGCGACTCTTCGAATCGTTCCCGGTTCGCACGCTTCATGGCTGATAACGTCCGAATGGGGAAATCTTCAGGACATTCACTTTGTCGTTTCGTCACAGTCGGATCGCATGGGATTTCGACTGACGGGGCGCCAACTGACCATGACGCAACGGGAAGAGTTACAGACTGAAGGAGTTGCTCCCGGCACGATCCAGGTGCCACCTGACGGCAATCCGATCCTGTTGATGGCTGATTGCGCGCCGACGGGCGGTTACCCTCGAATCGGACATGTCATCACTGCTGACCTTGGAATTGCGGCACAGATGCGCCCCGGACAGTCGGTTCGATTCGTCGCGGTTACGATGGAGCAGGCGCAAATCCTGGTTCGGCAACAGAGGGATCGGCTGAACAGGTCAATTACCGGCATGCAGTTGGCCTGCGGTGTGTCCTGATTCGGGAGTCGCAGGTATTCTACAAAAACGCTGGATTTCGTCGCAGAAATAAGGAACTTGTCCAAGTGCTTGTCTTGTTTTGGCCATCCAGATACTCTGCCCGCCGTTTCAAAGGCATTTTGCGGAGCCAGATTTCGCACAGTTCTTTGGAGAAATGCCGAATTCGCAGGGATCGTTCGGCGTTCCGTGGCTCCAATTGACGTTGAGGTCATCTTTTGTCGGACCAGGATCGAATTGTCATCACCGGGATTGGATTGACCGCCCCCAACGGAAACAATCTGGCGGAATTCCGCCAGAGTCTTCTGGCCGGGAAGTCTGGTGTCGTCAATTACGAAACACGCTACATGGGGCCAGTGCTGGCCGGTGTTTGCAATTTCGAAGAACTGCGCTATCAGAAAAAGAAAGACATTCGCCGGGGCACGCGAGCAGGTTCAATCGCTGTCTATTGTGCCAACGAAGCTGTTCGAGATTCGGGCCTGGACTGGCCGAATGTCGCTCGCGACCGCGTAGGCGTCTACATCGGAATCACCGAGCATGGCAATGTCGAGACCGAGAACGAAATCTACGAGATTTCGAAGTTCCAGTACGACACAAAAGTCTGGTCGCACCACCATAATCCTCGAACTGTCGCGAATAACGCTGCGGGTGAAGTCACGCTCAACATGGGGATCACTGGGCCTCATCTGACGCTGGGAGCAGCCTGTGCCGCCGGAAATGCTGGGTTTATTCAGGCAGCGCAGATGCTGCGACTTCGTGAGGTCGATATTGCGATCGCCGGCGGGGTTTCAGAGAGTATCCACACGTTCGGAATCTTCGCCAGCTTTGCGGCCCAGGGAGCACTGGCAACTCACGAAGACCCCACCAAGGCGTGTCGTCCCTTTGATATGAACCGCAACGGCATTGTTGTCGCAGAAGGCGGCGGACTCTGCACTGTCGAAAGACTCCCGGATGCGCTGGCCCGTGGTGCGACGATTCATGCCGAAATCATCGGCTATGCCATGAATTCCGATGCACGAGACTTCGTTCTGCCGGATGCCAATCGTCAGGCCGAGTGCATGATGCTGGCAATGAAACGTGCGGGCATCAACGCGAATGACGTTGACCTTGTCAGCAGCCATGCGACAGCCACTGAACAGGGTGATATCGAAGAAGCAACTGCCCTGCGGCGAGTCTTCGCAGGCAGCAAGGCTGTGATCAACAACACGAAGAGTTTTATTGGGCACGCAATGGGGGCTGCCGGGGCTTTGGAGATGCTTGGCAATTTGTCGTCGTTTGACGATGGGGTCGCCCACGCTACAATCAACCTCGATGATTTGGATCCCAGATGCGAGCTTCCGAATCTTGTTGTCAATCAACCGCGAGAATTGGGTGAAGTGCGCTGCATTCTGAACAATTCATTCGGTATGCTGGGCATCAATTCGGTTGTCATTGTCCGCAAGTATCAGGGCTGACAGTTTTTTGAGGAATGACGGATTGCCACAACGGCATCCGATCGAAAGTCGAGAGGGTGGATTGATGACGTCTGAGCAGATTCGGGAAGTGATTCTGGAAATTCTGGAGAAGATCGCTCCAGATGAGGATCTCTCCGAACTTGATGACGCACGCCCGTTCCGCGAACAGATGGAACTGGACAGCATGGACTTTCTGGACATCGTGATGGAATTGCGGAAAATGTACCGCATCCAGATTCCGGAAGAGGATTACTCGAATCTCAACACAATGGCCGGCACGGTTGAATACCTGGAACCTCGGCTGAAAGATGTTACGGTCGGCGCTTAGGCCAGCAACAGAAATCGACCCACCGACTGTAGGACGGGCACTTCTGCCCGTCGAGACTTGTCTGAGTCCTGACTTGAATTGATTGCTGGCTGGCTAGAGGTTATTGCTGTGCGTTATGACACTGTCATTATCGGTGCAGGAATGTCCGGGCTGTCGGCTGGCGTGCGTCTGGCCTACTTCGAAAAGAGCGTCTGCATTCTGGAACGGCATACCACGATCGGTGGTCTGAATTCGTTCTATCGCCTGCGAAATCGCAACTACGACGTCGGTCTGCACGCCGTGACGAATTACGCGGAACCGGGTACCAAACAGGGACCGCTTAGCAAGCTGCTCCGTCAATTGCGGATGAAATGGGAAGACTTTGATCTTCGCCCTCAGCTGCGGTCATCAATCGTCTTTCCCGACTGCGCTCTGCATTTCACCAATCAGTTCAACTTTTTTGTGGAGCAGATTGCCGCCGCGTTTCCTCAGCAGATTGATGGATTTCGCAGACTGGTAACGCGAATCGCAGAACACGACGCACTCGATCTTGATCGATCAGTCCTTTCCGCTCGTCAGGTCGTCTCGGAGTACATTCGCGACCCGCTGCTGGTTGACATGATCTTCTGCCCGCTAATGTTTTACGGCAGCGCGACGCCGCATGACATGGATTTCAATCAGTTTGTGATCATGTTCAAGAGCATCTTTCACGAAGGTTTCGGCAGGCCCTTCGATGGGATTCGACTGATCCTGAAACGCCTGGTGAGGCACTTTAAATCACTGGGTGGGCATCTCAAACTTCGAGCTGGCGTCCGTGAAATTCGACAGTCCAACGGCAAGGCCACATCGGTATTGCTGGATGACGGAACTGAAATCGAAGCCGACAACATTTTGTCCTCCGCCGGTGCCGCTGAGACCATGCGAATGGTCGATCCCAATACACCCGTGATGAAGCCGGAGCCCGGCGATATCTCCTTCGTGGAATCCATCAGCGTCCTGGACTGCGAACCGGCGAGCCTTGGCCACCATGACACGATTGTCTTCTACAGTGACACGAAGGATTTCCACTACGAACGTCCTAATGTCCCGGTGGATCTGCGAAGCGGCATCGTCTGTTCGCCGAACAACTTTGACTATTCGCAACCGTTGTCTGACGGACGGATTCGGATCACGGCTCTGGCGGATCCGAACTACTGGCTGAACCTCCCGGAAGAAGAATACGTGGCGGCGAAAGACTATTGGAACTCACAGATCATCCAGAGTGCGCTGAAGCACCTTCCGGATTTTCGTAGTCACGTGATCGACACCGACGTCTTCACGCCACGCACGATTCGCCGCTTCACCGGACATCTCAACGGCTGCGTCTACGGAGCGCCGAAGAAGTTTGTAAATGGCCAAACTTCGCTTCCAAACCTTTACCTCTGCGGCACCGACCAGGGCTTCCTCGGCATCGTCGGCGCCATGCTGAGCGGGATCACTATTGCCAATCGGTATCTGCTGAAGTAGCTCGTTGTAGAACAGTTGTCCTCAACTGTTCCGGCGAGTGACGTTACCTGGCAATGCCACGAACATCCAGAGCATCACACGGAGGGTTGGTTTACCATGTTCTGAACAGTGGCCGCCTTAAGGCATTTCTGGTCCAGTCGGACAACCACTATCTGACGGTGCTGGGTGATGAAGGTCGTCATCGCTGTACCGAATGTTTGGCGGAACAGATTTATCGCATAATTCGGATGAATGCCAGCGCATTCGGCGATCGACTGCGATGTAAGCGGTTGTTGATAGTTCCGAGCGATATGGCACGCCAACTGATCAGCGCTCGACAGCAGATGTATCGAACTCTGATCAGGCGCGTTTGATGTACCGCGTGCGAATCGCAGGAGTCGAGCCTGGACTTCAAGGTGCGCTGCTCGTTTCGTTGCGGGATCCTTGTCCCGTATCCGTTCACAGGTTGCTTGCTGTCTGGCGCTGCACGATTGCGATTGTTTACCGAACAGGGCGGGGATGATATCTGGCGAACGTTGGCATTCGTAAAACGAACGGAGTGTTTTCGCCGCCCTGATCCCAAATACGGAGAGGACAAGACGTAGCGAAAGTCGTCAAGACTTTCGGCACCGCGTGCATTCATTCGAAAGTCTTGACGACTTTCGTTACAGGACGATTGCGTGTTAAGTCGTTATTCGAACAGCACTTTTGCGAGGTAGACGGCATCCGCAAAACGTTTGCCGGAAACATATCGAGTCAGAATGTAATACCGAATCTCGGTGTGTTCTTTGCCGTCGCGAACTGTAATATTTGTCGCCATGCCGATCGCCCGCACGCAATTCCATCGTTCCAGATCTTTGACGGATTCAGGGACAGGACAGATCGCATAAGTGCGGGACTCTTCACGACCATGTCCTTTCTCTGACGAGTCCATCCAGCGAACTTTCGCAGCTTCAAAATCGCTTTCGACAAGATCGTCGAAGTGCTGTTCAATGGCGGCATACAGCTTCGGCTGATTGTGCTTCACAGCGATGCACGCGTCCGCTTTTTTCTCTACGATCTTCTCGATGATTTCTGTCTGGCAGCCCATCGCGTCAATCGTCACCATTCCGCCGGAAACCTCGATCAAATCCAGCGATTTCGGGATCGCCGCGATCTCGTTACGCCCAAAATACTTAACACCGTGCATCGACAACAACCTGCCCCAGTGTGATGTGATTCAATGTGGCCCATGCGCTGACCACCGCGAACGCAACCGACGGAGGTGCAACGCGTGAATTTACTGCACCGTTTCCGGGCGAGGCCGTACTGCATGTAAACCTGCCCGCTATCAGAAAACACTCCAATCCGCTGCGTTGAAACGTGAAAAGGGAAGGGATATCTGTGATACGATTGTCATTCGAGGCTTTCGTCGGAAAATTTCGCATATGTAGTCTCGATGGAGCGGGACACACTCGGCAGGGACACGAGAACCTGATCTCGCTGCACATTGAATTTGGTTATCCGGATATCGGCGGTCGCTGGTATCACCGTTTCCGACCGCTGACTGAACGGGCGGGAGGATTCGACGTCGACCGTGACGTGCTGAAGAATCACGGTCCGCTTGGCGCGCTTTATACCACTCCCAAAGAAGGCGACAGTTGGACGTTCGTGTATCTGATTCCGACGGGACTCAGCGATCCAAACGAACCGACATGGGGCGGATGGGCCGGTCGTTACGGGCCGCGTGACGGAGACCCGTTGAACAAGCAAGGCCCAGGCGGACCTCAGTTCTTTTGGGCAAATCAACAGGACTCAGTCAACGGCAAGACCAATCGCGACAATACCGCGTTGCGCTGGGCTGATCACCTGCAAAACGACTTTCGCGCGAGACTCGACTGGTGCGTGGTCAAAGACGTCGCCGATGCGAATCATCCACCGATCATCCACTGCCAGAACGACGATACAAAAGATGTTCTGCGACTCACAGCCGAGGCCGGAGCCGAGTTAACTTTGGATTCAAGCGGCACAACCGATCCGGATGGCGACAAGCTGTCGTATCGTTGGTTTGACTATCCGGAACCTGGCACCTATCGCGGCGAGGTCGCAGTTGAAGACAGCACGGCCTCGAAAGCGACGTTAAAAGTACCGACGAACGCTCGCGGGAAGTCGCTGCATGTAATCCTGCAGGTTTCAGACAGCGGTACTCCTTCACTTACTCGATACCGCCGCATCCTCCTTGAGTGCCGTTAATTGATTGTCACAACAACAAAGTTTGGAACCGTTGACCACGATGAAAAACATCTGCACTGCCAGCCTGATGAAACAAGGTTCTGCGCGAAATGAGGTGCGCGGGTTACAAATCGCGGATTTCATGGACTCGCGGATGTCTTCGGGAAGTGTGGCAAACCACGCAGGCCCAGGAATTCTTGAAAGCCAACTGGAACACTGCGATTCGGCCCAACGGGCCACAACATGTCAGCCGGGGGCAACGCCCCAGGTTTTTCGGCAGCAATGCGTTTTGCCCTGAAAGGGCTATACAAAACCGTATTGTGGAACCCTTTCAGGGTTCGTGTTCGGATGGTACGTGAACCTGGGGCGGCGTTCATCCGCATTCGCGGATTCTCTTGCCCCAGGCTGATTTGTGCGAGCCTTTCAGGCTCAATCACTCCATCCATCAAATACAACTCGTTTGTGGCACAAGCCCGACCGCGCACTTCATTTCGCGAAGAACCCATTTTTCATGGAGCGAGGATGCGACTGAACTGATCAGTCTGACGCCTTCCGGCACGGCAACCATAGACATGTTGAGAATGAACCGACGTCAACTGATCCGAGTCCGCCGTCTATGGGGCGCAATGGGCGAACACCCTCCGGAATTGTTGTAACGGAAGAACCACAATCCGAGATTCTGGAGCTGAGCGGACTCTTCACTGCCCCGTTCAAAAAAGGAAAAAGCAAATCGCAACTCATTTCTGAATCACTGAGCTGCGTCCCCTTAACGCCTCGTCGGGTTCCTGCCGCTATAGCGCAGCGTCCATCTGGAAAGGGCAGAGTGATCGGACTCAAGCTGGCTCACTAGCGTACAAGCGACGTTCGATTTACATGTCCACTTTGAGCGCGGTTGCTATTGTTGTCAGTGGCAACACCAGAGTCAGAGGAGCGTCTTTCAGCGAGATGGCCCCGTAAGACGCATACCACTTAGCAGCTCGAGTCGATTTTGCGTCAATCAAAATGGCGACGCCGCCGACTTCGGTGGCCGCCAGCAGGCATCGTCGGCCGGCGGCAAGAATCAATTGCCCGCCAACACCCTTTCCCTGAACGGAGAGATTGACCGCCAGGCGAGCGAGTCGAAAAACGGGCACATCGTATCGGGCCAACCCTTTTTTCAAAATATCCGGCGTGATCGCATATTCCAGCGAAGCCGGACTGAGACTGTAGAAGCCAAGAATCGTTTGGCTGTCTGAGTTCGAAATCGCCAGAAACGTTTTAGAAGCCCCCCGGTCGTGATTCTTTCGAGCGTGCTGCTGCAGAAACTCGTTGAGGGCCGGTTCCCCACAGTCAAACGAGCCACGATCATGTTTCTTAGAAATTGGCTCTTCGTGCCATTCCGAAACATTCATGGCAGCTTCGGCAGAGCCCGAGCCGCCTTACGCAGTTTCGCATTGGGTGCCGGAGGATTCTCCAGAAGATCCAGGACACGGCGACTATCGCGTTGCGTCAGCTTGACGTTTTCATGTTCCTCGATGACGGAATGAGCTTCTCGCAACGCGGTACGAAGAATGAAATCTGTCATGTCAGTCTGTGCCAAGGCAACGGCACGCATAATGACCGCTTTGTCTTCTGGACGAATTCGCAGGGCGACTCGACTGTTTTCACTCACGGCTTCTCGGGGCATAGCAATCTCCTTGTCGTATTGTCGTACGCTTTCAAAGTGTACAACGCATTGCAGCCATCGTCAACGTTTTATTTCGTGATGTCAATAACGCACGTGAACCTGGGGCGGCGTTCATCCGCATTCGCGGAGTCTCTTGCCCCAGGCTGATTTGTGCGAGCCTTCCAGGCTCAATCAAAGCATCCATCAAATACAACTCGCTTGTGGCACGAGCCCGACCGCGCACTTCATTTCGAGAAGAACCCATTTTTCATGGAGCGAGGCTGCGACGGAATTGATCGGCCTGACGCCTTCCGGCACGGCAACCATAGACACGTTGAGAATGAACCAACCTCAACTGATCCGAGTCCGCCGTTCATGGGTCGCAATTGGCAAACACCCTCCGGAATTGCGGTAACGGATGAACCATAATCCGAGATTTTGGATCTGGGCGGACTCCTCATATGTTCTGATGCGAATGTAGTGGACGAGGCCACGAGTCCTGATGTTTCACACAAGCAAACGAACGGCGAAGGACTCGTAACCTCGTCCACTACATCACTCTCAAGCCACTCAATTGCACGATGAATGGAGCAACAAAATGTGGGCAAGTCCGAGCGTGTGTAAACGCGCTTGCAAGTTTCGTATCTTACCGGACAATAGTGCAACTGGTCAGGGACAGAATGATTGTCAATTCGAACCATTGCTCTCGACGACAACGCAATCACGGGGCACGGCATATGCATTCAGAAGTTGAATTACTCACAAGCCTGAGCGACGCAGAACTGGAAGCGCTGGCAAACAGTAGTCTGGCACCGGCATCGCAGGATCGTCTGGACGAACTGCTGGCGCAGAACGCGGAAAATGAACTCGATGAGTCCGGGCAGGCGGAGCTGGAATGTCTGTTGGCCAGAGTGGATCAACTGACAATCGTCAAGACACGAGCCCGCTACACGCTGCGTCAGCAAGCTGAGGCGACCGGCGCGTGAGTGTCTATGTTCCCCTGGATCTTCGCCGACAGGTTCGAGCCCACTTTCGCGATCACTGCGCATACTGTATGACGCCCGAAGCTTTGACGGTCGTGACCTTTGAGTTTGAACACATCCTGCCAAGTTCGCTGGGGGGAGCCACCTCATTCGAAAACCTCTGCTTGTCTTGCCCGACCTGCAATCGTTACAAGTCTGACCGGACTTTCGGCGCCGGCAACGAGCAATCACGGATGACGGCGTTGTTTCACCCACACCTTGAGGCATGGAACGATCATTTGGGAACAGCACGTTCGTCACCCGCATTTTCAGCAGGTTGAACGCCCCCACCGGGACAAGGGTTTGTTTACTTCCCGCGTCTACTTCCTGTGATTGTTTCCTTCGAAGAGTTTTTTTAACCTCCGTTTCCTTCTGCGTTTCCTTCCCTTGCCCCGGGTCTTCTGGATGCCGCAGCATTTTGACAAGCAAGTCGCCACTTCCATCCACTGCCGCCCTGATCTGGCGACGGCAATCGAAACCGATATGGTTCGATTCCTGTGCTCTTCGTGTCGCCGGAATCGGCGCTTAACGGCCATGAAACCGTTGCACTGGACTTTGCCTCTGGGGATAATCCCGGGACCGCTGAAGAGCATTTGGAAACTTCTGCGACGCGTCTTCAGTGAGCCGGGTTGTCTGCCCAGTAATTGGTGCTCCGCAGTGCTGATAATTCTGATTGTCATCGCCTGTTGCCACGCTGGACTGGTTGTGGTCACTTGACCAGAAACCTGAGTCCTCGACTGCAATCCAGCATGACTTTGTCACCATCACCTGCGACCAACATGCTGATGCCGGACAGCCTCTGGACAAGTTCAACGCCCTCGATAAACCCTCATACCGAAATGAGCCGATGCACGACGAGTAGTCACTCCACGTCAGGAATAGACTCAGACAGCTCTGGCCCCGTCAGCATTCGCAGTGCAGGTTCCGCCGGAGACCTCGACTCGCCCTTCGGGATCAATCTCCGAAGCGGTCAGCGGTCCGATGTCATGTC
>JBBQSE010000198.1:0-13843 GCA_038214195.1 Planctomycetales bacterium | reverse complement strand
TCTTTTTTGTGGGGGGCGCCCCCCCCCACGACTATTCCTCTGACTCAGGTGCATCGCCATGCGGCCAGTTGTTCTTTTCTCACTCGTTTGCGTCCTGTTCAGAACCGAACTTCTGATCGCGCAAAACTCTGTTCCGGTGTTGAGGCCTTCAGGATCTGCTTTCCGATCAGTGAATGTGCCGCAGGCTGATTCTGTTTACGGCGCTCCGGTGGCCGAACAGCAGCCTGTCGCAGCAGGCCCAGCCGGGTCGCAGGAGTCTGCGGCAACAGCATCATCCGACGTCCCGGAAGTCGCCCAACAGAAGCAACAGATTCTGCAGCAGCTGTATTTCGATCGTCGCCCTTCGTCAATTCTTCGAGCCTGGGCACTTCCTCCTGAAGAAGCGATGAAGTCGCAGGTGCCAGATCAAGGGCAACCGGCAAATGGGCAACAGCCCGCGCAGGTTCAAGCGCCTGCGACGCCAGGTGAGACTCCCATGGAAGATCCGGCAAAGGAACTGACGGAAGAAGAAAAAACTGCGAAGGCTGCTGCCGAAGCCGCAACGAAGAAAGCGGAAGACATTAAAAAGGCAATCGCAGAATTTCAGCAGCATCTTGCCGAACTCAAATTGGCGGTTACCAAAGCGCATTGGCCGCAGGTCGGCGAGTTGCTGGGGAAATTTTCTGAAGCGGACCGAACGGCGATCTATAACAAGCTGCTGCAATCACTCATCATGGGGACCCCCGATTCGCCTCGAAATCGCGAAGGTCAGATCATCGGCGAACGCAACCTCATTCGTGCCATTGATGTGATTGCCATCGGAGAACTCTGCCCGAAGCCAGCCCTGACGCAGGCACAGACGTCACAGCTGGGCCAACTTGTTACCGCCTGCAATGCGGAGGGCGAAGCCAACTATGCATTCTCCTCCGCCATTCATGAACATACTGCTGCAGAAGTGCCGGAGCACAAGCTCACTAAACGCGTGGCCGCCCAGATTCTGTTTGCCGCCAATCGAGCCGATGAAGCCATCGATTTTCTGCCTCCGCTGGATGTCGCACAGAAAGACAGCGATCTCGAAGCCCTTGATCTTCTGTCGGATACGCTGCTGGCGTTGCATCAAAAAAAGGCCGATCGCGCGCATTTGGAAGCGTCCTGGGCAGCCGTGCAGAGTATTCTCGAAACGCAACCGAAGACGGCAGTTCCCGTCGAAGCAGCGCCAGCCGCTGAGTCTTCTCCGGCAGCGGTGGTTGAATTGAAGCCGGGTGAGCTCACCGAAGCCGATCGGGATCGTATCCGCCAGAAAGCGCTCCGCCGCGCCGTGCAGCTGGTACCAAAACTCCGCGAAGAGTTGGGACAAAAATGGCTCGCCGACAGTTTTACTGAGCAGTCCGAACGCGGTCGCAGAATCCTGAACGGAATCGGCGCGGCCGCCGCAAAGAACATGGTTGAGAATAACTCCGACACTGATAGTCGTATGGCGACGCTTAAGCTCCAGCAGACGTCCGTCGAAGCCGTCCTGACGCACGCCTCCGATTCCATCGACGCATGGGAACCCGCACTGCACCTGATGGCCGTCAACTGGCTGCGCGAAGCGGTGTATTCCAGTTTGTACGACACCAGCACCAGCCGTGGACCGCGCATGCAGCGGGATGAGTTTGGAAACTACTTCTGGACGAGTGAAACGGTGAGTTTCGGACGACAGATGCAGAACGGAATGCCTCAGGCGATCCCCGCCGGCAAACTTCTTGATGCCCGTCCATCGGACAAATGGCTGAAGTATCTGGAACCGACTTTTTTCCCAACATTTGCCATGGCCACGGCGCGGTTGCACCTGCGGGTGAAGGAAGAATCGGATGCGTTTCCCTACATCGAAACCCTGGCTCCAACACATCCGGACGACGCCCGCGAACTCGTCAGAGATTTTTTTAGCGTCTGGGCCGAAAACCACGATCCAAACAGTTCCCGCCGCCGTACGGGAATGTACATGTTTTCATTCGGATACAATGAACGACTCAATGGCATCCCGCTGACACGCAGTCATCAGGAACGCAGCCTCCATGAACTGGCAACGTGGGCCGAGCGAGTTCGCAAGCTGCCGTTAACCGACATCGACGAGCAATGGATTTCGTCCGCGTTTACCAAGGTCCACAGTTCCGCTGAAGTCTACCGCCAGGACGACATGCAGGCCGTGTTTGGCTCGGTCGATGACATGCAGCCTGAAACGCTCGCATCGTTCCTGCAGACCATGCGAAACAATCTGAGTTCCGTATGGCGTGCACCGCAGGTGCAGCAGGACGCTGGCACGAATCGCAAGAAGAAAGACATCGAAGCCGAAGTCATGCAGGGTTACGACACGGCGCTAAAACTCTGCACCAACGCACTGGCAAAACATCCGGACAACTGGCAGTTGCAAATGGCGCACGGCGCACTGCTGCACGACCTCGCGAACTACAGCAACGACCTTGCGAAGTCCGCGACGTTCACGGAAGAGCGAACAGCGGCCCTGAAAACTCTTCGCTCAGCTGCGGAAAGCTATGTAGCCAAATCCAGCGACCTGAAAGAAACCGAGTACACAGTCGAGGCCATCAATACGTGGTTCTATGCGGCCCTGGGCGACTGTTCGATCGGCCAGATTACTCAGGATCGCAGCCCGATGCTGAATCAGATGGCAGAACTTGAATCAGTCTTCTCATCTCTGCCGCAGGAGCTGCAGACACGGCACCGCGACATGTTTGCCAACGATCTGTTCGCGCGGATGAGTACCGTGAATCCGGCTGTGAAGTTTCGCTATGTGCGCGAAGGTCTCAAGCTGGCGGGCGATCGGCCTCAGGCGCGTGAAGCCCAGCAGGTCTTCGACTACTACAAAGATCTGGTGACAGAGATTCAACTCAAGGCGGAAATCGACGGAACGGCCAAAGTCGGCCATTCGCAGCCGTTTGGCATGTTAGTCAGCATCCGGCATACGAAAGCCATCGAACGGGAGTCTGGTGGCTTCAGCCGTTACCTGCAGAATCAGAATTCCGGCGGCGGCTACTTCTACAACAACGGTCGCCCCAACGAAGACTATCGCGACAAATTCGAGAAGGCGACTCGCGAAGCGCTCGACGAACATTTCGAAGTTCAGTCCGTGACGTTCGAACCGGAATCCATCAATTCGCGTTCGGATGCGGAACTCGGTTGGCGCGTGACTCCGTATGCCTACGTCCTGCTGAAAGCTCGTGGCCCGGAGATTGACCGAATTCCTCCCGTGCGGCTGGATCTGGATTTTCTCGACACGACAGGTTACGTCGTGCTCCCCGTGGAATCCGCCGCGATCTCTGTCGATTGCGGCCCCGAACGCGGCGACTCCCGTCCATTGAGTGACCTTGGCTTAACCCAAACCCTGGATGAACGCGAAGCCAAAGACGGCAAGCTGACGCTGGAAATTAAAGCCGTCGGCCAAGGCATCATCCCGCCGCTCGATGAGCTGGTCGATTTGTCGTTCGCGGATTTCGAAGTGAAGAATGTCGATGACAACAAACTGTCGGTCTCGAAATTCGACGAATCCAGCTCCGAGCCCGTCGTTCTTTCACAGCATCTCTGGACCGTCACGCTTCAGGACCGCAAGGATCAGGCGGCAAAGACAGCCCGGGAATTCCAGTTCGCCTCCGCGAAGGTCGAGCCGCGCGAATCCCTTTACCAGCGCTACGATGACGCAGACCTGAAAGCCGTTGAGCAAGTCGTGACACTGGAGCAGACGTACGACAAGCCGCAAACCAGCCGTGCCTTGCTTTACGGCGGCGTCCTGTTCGCACTGATCTTTGCTGCTGGCGTCGGTGCCTTTTTCCTTTGGCGAGCGTCACCGAAATCCCAGCCTCAGGCCGCAGCAGTCTGGCACGTTCCGGAAGACATCACACCCTTCAGCGTCCTGACGCTGTTGAAAAACATCGAACGCAACAACGGCCTTTCCGCGCAGTCAAAGTCCGACCTGACGCGCTCGATCACGCAAATCGAACGCTACTACTTCGCCGACAACCGAGAATCCTCCGCCCCCGACTTGGCGTCCGAAGCCCGCACATGGGTGAGCAAAGCGCGATAGCTGCCGCAAGCCGGGCATCGTGGGCTTGTTTTCCTTTGACTCCAAACGACAGGACAAGCTGCTCCCAGATGGAATAGAGTCCTCTCTCGTCCCGCAGCAGGCGAAATAGCTTCCTGATGGCTGCAATTTCCGTGTGTGCGTCAGCGGGGCTCATGCCCAGTCCATTGTTGACCAGCGGGCGGGTTGCCACTGACCAGAATTCGTAAAGGACTTGCGGAACAATTGCCAGTTCGTGTCCTGACCGACGAAGAATGTCGATGGCATCCACACTGTTTTGATAGTGGAGGTGCCCTGGTTCGACCGACCGCAGCAGAACATTCGTGTCGATCAGAATCCGCATCAGTCGTAGATGCTTTCTCGACTGTCATCCATCTGGATGTTCCGCGACCGATGTCCGTGAAGCCATTCGTGAAAGTCGCGCCGCCATTGTTCGTAAGGAACGTCGCTGACCGAGGATTCGTCGATTGCGTCGATATCCTGCACAACGTGCAGCAGGAACGTCTTGACGTTGGTTCCTGCTGCCGTAGCTCGGCGCTGGAGTTGGGCGGATTCTTCTGGAGAGAGTGAAAGTGTGAGGTTCACGACAACGGCTTCAGAGAGTTCTTTTTCTGGGGCGAGAGGCCACCCTAAGTGTATCGAACCAGGGTCATTCTCGTCAAAAACGAATTCGTGGCAAGTGATGCATTTGTTCAAGTAAGGATCGCTCGAAGAATTACAGTCGTGATTGAATCATCCGCAGTGTGTGTGTCGCTGAAATTCGATGCGGCCCAGTATGCAGCGTTTGAGTGCAATTCCGTTTGCGTTCCGGCCCAACGGGCCAGCCATAAGTCAGCCCAGGGCAACGCCCTGGGTTTGGGGATTTCAAGCACGAAAAGCCCCAACGGGGCGGACCTAAACAGATTCGAGCTGGCCACTGAAAAAATTGGTGCCGCCCCGTTGGGGCAGGAAATCGTCGTGTGGAACTATTTCCCAGGGCGTTGCCCTGGGCTAACATAGAGTCGGCCCGTTGGGCCTGAAAACCGCACGCCAAGTCCGGTTGATCGGACACTTATTTATCGAGCGATCCTAAGTCGGACCAAGGTGAGCCCACTATTCCAACACGCCCTCGAGACGGCTACATCGGCACCATCCACGTGAGCCAGTACGCCTGCGCCAGCGTCAGCAGGCCCATGAGTGACGCGAGGGCCACGCTGTGCCAGAAGACGAAGCGGAGAATTTCGCCTTCGTTGCCAGTCTGCTTTGTCGCTACGGCGGCCACGACGATGCTTTGTGCGTCAATCATCTTGCCCATCACTCCGCCGGTGCTGTTGGCTGTGCAGATCAGGATCGGATTGAGTCCCAGACGCTCGGCTGTGATGCGTTGCAGACTTCCAAACAGGGCGTTGGCGGATGTGTCTGAGCCTGTTAGCGCAACTCCCAGCCAGCCGAGCATCGCGGCGAAGAACGGATACAGCACGCCGGTTCGCGTAAACGCGAGTCCCAGTGTGGCGTCCATGCCGCTGTAGCGCGTGACGTACGCGATCGCCAGCATGAGCGCAATCGTCAGCAGCGGAAATCGCATCTGATAGAACGTGCGGGCCAGAATTCGGCAGAACGGCCAGACTCCGACCTGCATCCAGATCGCGGACAGGACCGCTGCAGTGAAAATGGACGTGCCTGTCGCCGAGAGCCAGTTGACTTTGAACTCCGCAGCCTCTGGTTTGGCGTCCACGGCAACTTCCTTGTTGCGCTGCACCTGCAGATGAAGACCTGGCACCGCAAACTTTGTCGCGGTGTGTTGATCGAAGAAGGTCTTCACATCTCCGAGGCCCCAGGCAAAGACGCACAGCGATAGCAGGACCCAGGGAAACCATGCGGAGATGACAGCGCCGCGCGAATCAACCTCCACTCGTTCCAGGGCTCCAGCCCTGGAACGCACTGCGCGGAGGCTCCCGCCTCCTTCTTCGGCAGTGGAGGCAGGAGCCTCCGGGGCAGTGTGTTCCGAGGCTGGAGCCTCGGAACAAGGAGCTTTGCCTTCGGCAATTTCGTCTTCGAATCGCCACACAACTCGGGGCTGCCACACTTTCACAAACAACGTGAGCGCGATCAGCGACGCCAGTCCGGCGGCGACATCGACCAGGCGAGACCCGAGGTAGTTGGCGGTGTAGAACTGGACGGCGGCAAAGCTTCCACCGCAGACGAGCACTGCAGGCCAGACTCCTCGAAGTCCGCGCCAGCCCGACATCGTGCAGATCATCCATGCCGGGATCAGCAGCGAGAAGAATGGCAACTGCCGTCCCGCCATTTGACTCAGCAGCATCTCATCAATTCCAGATGTCTCGGCCAGCACTTTGATCGGTGTCCCCAGCGCGCCGAAAGCCACCGGTGCCGTGTTCGCGATCAGCGCCATGCCGGCGGCCTGCAGAGGACGGAATCCGGCTCCGATTAAGAGCGCGGACGAAATGGCGACGGGTGTTCCAAATCCGGCCGCTCCTTCGATAAAGGCACCGAAGCTGAAGGCGATGAGCAGCGCCTGAATGCGACGATCCGGAGAAAGTGTCGCGACGGATCGTTTCACCACTTCAAACTGTCCGGTCTCCACGGTCAGGGCGTAGAGGAAGATGGCCATCACGACGATCCAGCCAATCGGGAACAGTCCATACGCCGCCCCATTTGCCGCCGCCGCCAATGCTGTCGTCGCGGGCATCCCGAAAACAAAGATGGCCGCCAGCAGCGCCGTGACCAATCCCGCCGCCGCCGCTTTGTGCGCGCTGACATGTCCCCAGCCCAGCAGTCCGAGCAACACAACTATGGGAATTGCCGCGACGAGCGTGGACAGGAACTGCGAATTCAGGGGGTCGTAAACCTGGAGCCATGGCATGGGAGGTCACTTCACAAACTGAAACTCTCTGGCGTTCAGGATCGCCCAGATGACGTCTTCCCAGGCCTGTTGTTTGTTCTGGTAGTCGGCGATGCGGGTAAGGATGAACGCCGATTCTTCGGGTCGCGGTTCACGAGCGAACGCGGCAAGATACAGTTCGCGGATTTTGTCGGAATCGGGGCGATCGGGGTCGCGGTTAAAGCGGGCGGCGCGGCCCTGGCCGTTTTGGAGGCGACCCTGGACGTCGCCGGAGTTCAGCATATGCAGAGATTGCGACAGATTTGCTTCCACAGACCGTTCACACTCACACGCGCTTTCGGCTTCGGGCTTGCCGAACACTTCGAGGAAGTAATTGTTGAAGCCATTGTCCGGCAACTGCACGGCCGTGGTTCCCTGCGGAATCGAGCCAAAGTTCGACGGCGTGTCGGCCACCGCGTTGACCGAATCGTAGAGAACTTCCGCCGACATGCGGCGTGGGTAGAAGCTGGAATAATTCTGCTGGTCCGACTTATTCGATTCGGTCGGTTCGGAACTCAGCTGATACACGCTCGACTTGCAGATCGTGCGGACGAGATCCTTCAGATCAAACTGGTGATCGAGGAAATGTTTTGTCAGAGCCTCGAGTAATTCCGGATTGGACGGCGGATTGGTGACGCGCATGTCGTCTTCCGGATCGACGATGCCGCGACCGAAGAAATGTTTCCAGTAGCGATTCACCAGAGCTTTGGCGAAGTAAGGATTTTCCGGAGCGGCCATCCAGTCCACCAGATACTGGCGCGCGTCTTCGTACGGCGAGATCTCCAGAGTCTCGCCGCCCAGACCAGCGGGTTTGACGTCCAGTTGCGTGCGGGGATTCTTCGCCGTCGGCGCGCTGGTTTTGAGGAACACCATGTCCTGCTGATTGACGTTCTGATTGAACTTGCTGTTCTTGAGGCCGACCTGAGAAAAGAATGCTTCGAAGCCGTAATAATCCTGCTGACTCCAGCGTTCGAACGGATGATGATGGCACTTGGCGCACGCCATCCGCATCCCCAGAAACAGCTGAGCGACGTCTTCGATTTGCTGATTCGATGTTCTAACTTCGCGATACCATGCGACCGGCGGATGTGTTTCTGGATCACCTGTCGCCGTCAATACGCTGCGGACAAATTGGTCGTAGGGCATGTTTTCGCGGAAGGCTCGGCGGATCCACGCATGGAATTTGTACGTGTAAGGAATGTCGTTGCCGTTGCGGCGTTTGTTGCGGAGGATTGTGGACCACTTGTTGGCGAAGTAGTCCGCATAGCCGGGGCTGTCCACAAGTCGATCGACCAGCCGGTCGCGTTTGTTCGGATCGGTATCGGCGAGGAACTGTTCGACTTCGGCAACGGTCGGCAATCGCCCGGCGATATCGATGGAGACGCGACGAATAAACGTGGCGTCGTCGCACAAGCCTGACGACGGAATACCCAGCTGGCGCAGTTTGGCAAACGCCAGCTGATCGATGAAGGTCTTTTCTGGTGGCGTTTCAAGAACCGGGAGGCCCTGCGGAATGATGGCTCGAAAGACACTCACGTTGCCCTGAAAGCGGACCATGATGGCGACTTCACCGGGCACATCTTCGACCGTGATGCGTCCTTTGGCATTCGACAGAGCCATTTCCGAATGGTTGGCTTCATACGACGCCAGTCGAGTCACATCGCGGGTCGATCCATCGCTGTAGTGGGCAATCACCGCTAGTTGCTGCTTCGCCTTGAAGTTCATTTCGCGCACGGCGGGAACAGTTTCGATCCGTTCCAGCGTTGGATCGGTTTCCGCTCCATACGGCGTGCCCTGGCGAATCCACCGCGCGACGAGTTCCCATTCGTACGATCCGGGAGACATTCTCTGTCCACCGCCATGCGGCAAAATATTGCCTGGCTTCTGGAGTAATAGACTGAAATCGGGATCGGCAGGAAAGACACGACGGCCTCGATCTTCGTAGACCAGATACTCGTAATCTTCTTTCGGATAAAATCCGAGAAGCGACAACTTGAAGCCGTTCTGTCCGTCCGCCTTCCCGTGGCACCCGCCCGCGTTGCATCCGAGTTTCGTGAAAATGGGTACGATTTCGTTTTCAAAGTTCACGGGCAATTCTTCGGCACAGCGCGAGGTGGTGAGAATCAGAGTCGCGGTTTGTCCTGAGGCGACTTTCGCAGTGATCGTCGCCGTGCCATCGGTCAACGGGATGACAAGTCCTTCGGCATCGACACTCAGCACGGTTGGCGCATCAATCGAATACGTCACATCGTGCGTCAGGTCATGCCGCTGTCCGCTGGAGTAAACTCCGGTGACGAGCAGCTGTTTTCGCGCGTTCTGCCCGATCAGCGTCGTCGATCCGGCTTGTTCGAATTCGATTGAGGTCAGGTCGCCCTTCGGCCCAAGGCCCGGCGGTTGGTCGGACATCGCTTGCAGGTTAACTGCAAAAAACGCCGCCACGCCAACTAGGATGATTTGCCACGAACGATCTCGTTCCACCATACCGAACTCCACTTTCCGGAACACCAGGACAGAAGTGCAGTATTGTGCTCAACGGAGCAGGCACAATCAAGACGTTGCGGGGGAATCCGGGGTAACGGCCAGAATAGTCACCGGACACACCGTGTCCGGTTCGGAGACGCCGGTATGCCGATCGGCAGGAAAGGAGTTAATTTCGGCGAGTCTGTGAGGCAGGCGGCTCGATTGCCATTGACCATGCCCAAGGATGCAGATCTGAGGACAGATCTGCCGACGTAGTCCGACCTGTCTCAGGTCGGATTCCTTCGGCGTGGTTGCATATTTGGCAGACTTGTTTCTGCCGGTCGTCTATCAGTGGCGATTTCGGAGAGTTGGGCGACTATTGCGAGGTTCCCGATCTGAGGACAGATCGGGCTACGGGGTGTTGGAAATCCTGAGCATTTTAGTTGGTGGTGGAAAGCGGTCCTACTGAGACAGCCCTTCTTTGTGTAAGATCAATTGTTGCGTTCGTGTGACCAAACGGTTTTCGATTTTTTTGTAGGACGGGTCTCCAGGCTCGTCTTTGATACGAAGTATTCGTGGTCGGGCCTGGAGACCCGACCTACGGAACGCAGCGACATCACTGAGACCATGCATCCTGCATCGAGAGACGAACGATGACTCAAAATTTTTGTGGACGCACCCGGCGTGAAATGTTGTGGCAGACCGGATCCGGATTCGCCGGACTGGCCATGACTGCAATGATGGACCGCGATGGCTTCTTGGGCAGTCAGGCCGTGGCGGCCGATGGAGTCACGGAATTTCGCAATCCGCTGGCACCCAAAGAACCACACTTCGCCCCGAAAGCGAAGAACGTCATCTTTCTCTATATGTATGGCGGCCCCAGTCAGGTTGATACGTTTGACTACAAACCGTCGATGTACGGCATGGACGGCAAGACGATTGAGGTGAAAACCTTTGGCCGAGGCGGTCACCGCAATCAGGGCCGCATCGTGGAACCTCGCTGGAAGTTCAAACAGTACGGCGAATGTGGCAAGTGGATCAGTGACCTGTTTCCGCATTTGGGCACCTGCGCCGATGACATCGCGTTTGTGCATTCGATGACAGCCGATTCGCCGATTCACGGATCCGCGATGCTCATGATGAACTCGGGGCGAATTCTGAGCGGTCATCCGTGTGTCGGCTCATGGGCCAACTACGGCCTGGGCAGCGTGAACGAAGACCTGCCGGGTTTCGTCGTGATGTTGGATCCGCGCGGAGGCCCGATCAGCGGTTCGAAGAACTGGAGCAGCGGTTACATGCCCGCGACTTACCAGGCCACGGTGATGCGTTCCGGCAAGAATCCGATTCTGGATCTCACTCCGCCGTCTGAACTGGCGGGCAACTCGCAACGTCAGCTGCTGGACACGCTGCGTAAGTATAACGAGGATCACTTCGCAACGCGTTCGGACAACAGCAACCTCGCAGCTCGCATCGCCAGCTACGAACTGGCCTATAAGATGCAGTCACAGGCTCCGGAGGCCGTTGATATTTCTCAAGAGACGCTGGAGACTCAGGAACAGTACGGTCTCACTGATCCAAAGAGTGAAAAATTCGGACGGCAGTGCCTGCTGGCTCGCCGACTTGTCGAACGTGGTGTCCGCTTTGTGCAGATTTATTCCGGCGGAGCCCACAACGACGACAACTGGGACGCCCATACGGACATGGAAAAGAATCACAATCTTCATGCCGGTGAAACCGACAGGCCAATTGCGGGCCTGATCAACGACCTGAAAGCCCGTGGTTTGCTCAAGGATACGCTCATCGTCTGGGCAGGAGAATTTGGACGTCAGCCAACAGCGGAATACGCCACCGGCAGCGGCCGCGACCACAACAGCTACGGCTTCACGATCTGGATGGCCGGCGGCGGCATCAAAGGCGGCACCACAGTCGGCGCAACCGACGAAATCGGCAGCAAAGCTGTGGAAGACGTCTTCCACGTCAAACACATGCACGCCACGATTCTGACACAGCTGGGCCTGAGTCCCGAAAAGCTCACGTACTTCTTCGGCGGCCTCGACAACTCACTGGTTGGCGTCGAGGGTGCTCAGCCGATGTGGAAGATAATGTCGTAAAGGCGAGCGGCAGGGCATGGGCCTTCCGAGTGCGGTTGTGATTTCGAATTGCTACGCAGCGGCTGCGGCAGGTATCCTTGGGGAATAAAGCACCCGATCCGTTGAAACCCCATCCACCTCGCCTGGATCGGTGTATCCGATGGAGAGCTGGCAACTGCCGCCGTCACGTTGTTAGATGACCCCATCCGTTTGATGCGGATGGTGAATGAGATCGCTCGATGTGACTACGGTTGATCGTCAGCGAGCAGTTTCAAATCTTGTCCACCAATCCGCGCCAGGCGGATGGGGTTGAGCGAGCGTTTGTCGCGGGCTTTGGTTAGCCCGCCATCTTTGCTCACCGATCCGGGCGAGCCGGATGGAGTCGCAGTCGCGTGGCTGTTCGCGTAACATTCGAGAAGACTGCCAGAATACGGAACCGTTACGAAGAACCCACATGAAAAACATCGAAGCAAACGATAGCCCTGCGGGGCTGCGACTTACGGAGACGACGCAACAGGTCTTTCGCACACAGGCCATTGACATCGATCGTCCCGGCTCGATTCTTCAGGATTTTGAAACGCTGCTCGATTTCGTCGGAGAGCGGGGCGTGAAAACTACCAGCAAGGACTATTTGCTGCCGCAACGTGGTCTTGAAAAATTGAATTCTGAGATGACGCGGCCTGTGGCACATCGGTTAAAGCGTCCTCAGCAGAGATCGTTTCCGTTGTTAAACGGTCTGTATTTGTTGCTCCGAACGACGGGAATCGGAATAGGGATCGGTGCTCCTCCATCCGGTACGTTGGCACTCGATCCGGAGTTGCTGATGCTGTGGCGTCAGCTGAACCCGACCGAGCAATACTTCACGCTTTTTGAACACTGGCTGATTCATGCCAGTACAGAAACAATCGGAGAACGGGATCGGTGGTCGGACAACTGCAGGAATTCGCTGACGGGTGTCTTTAACAGATTCGCTCGGCGACCCGTCCTCCGGCTTGAGGATTCAAACGCACGATACGGTATCGTCTGCGGTGCGATGGATGCTGTTGTGATTTCACTGATGGATGCTTTTGGCTGGGTGAGTACCGAATATGAACCTCCCACTGACGGACAGAATCAACAACTTTCGCGCGTCGAATTGCTTCCGTTCGGCAGTGCAATGAAGGATGTTTTTACGAAGAGCATCGTCTTTGGTCATACGAAGCTCTCAGAGGTCGCGGCACGAAAACCCGGCATCCTGCAGCCGATGTTCGAACTATATTTTCCGGAATGGAAGCGGAATCTCGAATTGCCCGAGCCGGAAATCCGTGCTGGGAAATACACATGGCGTGTGTCTCTGGGAAAGCCGTGGAGACGCATCGCGATACCCGGCGAGTTGTCGCTGGAGTCACTGGCGGATGCCATTCTGCAGGCGTTTGATTTTGACAACGATCATCTGTATCACTTCGAATATCGTGACCGACGCGGTCAGTCCGTCCAAATCGTCTGCCCGCAGATCCGCGATGCCAGTGCCTGGGCTGACGAAGTCGCGATTCAG
The DNA here is from genome assembly GCA_038214195.1 of Planctomycetales bacterium. GTDB lineage: Bacteria > Planctomycetota > Planctomycetia > Planctomycetales > Planctomycetaceae > SXXK01. The sequence goes on along the minus strand of JBBQSE010000198.1, from coordinate 824 downwards.
GATTTGCCACTGGCCGAACAAGCCGCCATGACCTTCTTTTTCGACTACGGCGACAACTGGAATTTCACCGTTAAGCTGGAAAGCGTCACCGAGGATGATCCGACGCTGAATGAAGCGACAGTCATTCAGAGTTCGGGTAAAGCGCCCGCCCAATACAACTGGGACGACGAGTAAAGCGATCGGCAGGAAATGATTTACCGACTATTTGCGCCATACACTTGGACCCCGACCTGAGACAGGTCGGGCTACGTAGGCAGATCTGTCCTCAGATCTGCGTCCCTGGCAGTAAATCTCAATCAGCCGCTCCCACGCATCAGGACTCACGTTTTCCCTGCGAGTGGAGCAAGGCGTTCGCCCATTCGATCGACTGTCCGCGTAGTGGCGGCACGGGGTCGGTGCGATAATCGACGACCATATCGTAAGCCGCTCGGTCGTAAGCAATATTGAGGACCGTTTGCAGATCGAGCCCGACATCCGGGTCTTCCGGGTTCAGCGGAATCGAGATCACCGGCAGTCGCTGAGGCAGCAAAATGGGCCAGACCGTTCCTCGTGGCCGGTCGCCTCGCCGAGACACATGCACATAATAATCGGCTTCCGGCAATAGTTCGCGGCAATACAGGTGTTCGCCGTCGCGGAGCAGATCGATCTCCACCAGATGCGTCGATGAGGTCATGAACTCTTTGCGTTTCTGTTCGTAGCTGGCCCGACCGCGTGAACCGACGATTTTGTTCGTGGGGCTGAGGATCTCAATCACAGCCACCACAGTTTGACGATTTGCGTCAATGATCTCCAGCCGAGCCTCATGAATTTCGTCTTCGATCAAT
>JBBQSE010000197.1:0-13999 GCA_038214195.1 Planctomycetales bacterium | reverse complement strand
GTGCTGTTGCAATACTATAACAACCAGCCCATAAGTTCCAGGGCCTTGCCGTCGCATCCGCTTGTCGGCTATACGCCCAAAACCGTCACTCGCGGCGACATTCAAAACTATGTTTCCTATCTTCACCGACAGGGTTTTCTCAATTCCTTTGATCTCGCAAATACGGTCTTCAATTTCCTGCTGCCGCCTGGAACTGTTCTAACGACTGACAATGGAGCCGCGAATGTGCAGCGTGAACAAACCAGTGCCCGAACTTTTGAGACACTCGACATTTTTCCGGAAACTGAAGAGGCCGACTCTGTAAAGGGGTTGGGTGGTTATCATGGATCTGTTGTGACTGCCGATGGAGGAAGGATCTATTTTTCAGCCAACGTTTATTCGCAGCGTTTTTCAAATGGAGTCACCAACGGTATTCCCGTGTTCACAGAACCATGGAAAAATGTCGTGGCAACACTTTATCACCAACTGATCGAAGCTCGCACTGACCCGGATGTGGAGGACGCCATTCGAGATTCCTCCGATCTGAATTCAGATCGCCACCTTGGCTGGGCTTCTGACTCCGGTCTGGAAATCGGCGACTTGCCGATTCGTGCAAACATTCCAATCAGGAGTGTGGTGAAAGAAGTACCATTAGCCGACGGAAGCGGCCTGGTGCCTGTGCAGTTGCCGTATTCCAACTTCAGTCACGGCCCCGAAGGCCCGATCTCACAACCGCACCCGATGACCTCACGCTGACGAGATCCGAACGGTCAATTTCGCCTCAAATGGCGGAAAACACTGAGTTTAGGCATCAACGTATTGCCTCACGTCGGTCGATTATCTAAGGTTTGGACTCAATGCGCCCCGTTGCCAAACGGATTAGTTCGCAAACTGAACGTTTTGGCTGTTAAATCTGCCGGAGCCCTGCGGAAGGTTCTTCGTTGGATTTCGTTCCTTTTTTCAAGCGAGAGTGAATTCATGAGTACGGTAGCCGCCCTTCCTTACAAAGTTGCAAATATTGCGTTGGCCGATCTGGGGCGTAAAGAGATTGAAATTGCCGAAATCGAAATGCCGGGGCTGATGGCGTTGCGGGAAAAACATGGCGCGTCGCAGCCGTTGAAGGGTGCCCGGATCGCTGGCTGCCTGCACATGACAATCCAGACAGCAGTGCTCATCGAAACTTTGACCGCTCTGGGCGCGGAAGTGCAGTGGTCAAGCTGCAATATCTTTTCCACTCAGGACCACGCCGCCGCCGCCATCGCCGCTGCTGGGATTCCGGTTTATGCGTGGAAGGGCATGAGTGCCGAAGAGTTCGACTGGTGCATCGAACAGACCCTGATTTTCCCGGATGGCCAGCCGCTGAACATGATTCTGGACGATGGCGGTGACCTGACCGTCATGGTGCATGAGAAGTTCCCAGAAATGCTCACAGGCATCAAGGGGCTATCGGAAGAAACGACCACAGGCGTTCACCGCCTGCATCAGATGCACGCGGCTGGCAAGCTGGCCGTTCCCGCGATCAATGTCAATGACTCTGTGACCAAGAGTAAGTTTGATAACCTCTATGGTTGCCGGGAATCGCTGGCCGACGGCATCAAGCGGGCAACCGACGTCATGATTGCCGGCAAAGTGGTGGTCATCTGTGGTTACGGCGATGTCGGCAAGGGCTGCGCCGATGCCATGGACGGACTCGGGGCGCGTGTCATCATCACTGAGATTGATCCAATTTGCGCACTCCAGGCCTGCATGGAAGGCTATCAGGTCACGACGATGGAAGAAGCGGCGTCTCTGGGCGACATCTTTGTCACGACGACCGGCAATGTTGACGTCATCCGCAGTGAGCACATGGATCGGATGAAGCATCAGGCCATCGTGTGCAACATTGGCCACTTTGATTCTGAAATCCAAATCGCCTACCTGAACAACAGCAAGAGCATCAAGAAGATTCGTATTAAGACTCCCGCCGATCAGGGAGGCCCGGTTGACAAGTACGTTTATCCCGACGGCAAGGCGCTGCTCGTGCTGGCGGAAGGTCGGCTTGTGAATCTTGGTTGTGCTACAGGGCATCCGTCGTTCGTAATGAGCAACAGCTTCACGAATCAGGTGATGGCCCAACTGGCTCTGTGGGACGAGTCAGCAAAATACGAGGTCGGCGTTCACTTGCTTCCGAAAGAACTTGACGAAGAGGTGGCGCGGCTGCATCTGGCAAAACTGGGTGTGAAGCTGGAGACGCTTACGCCGGCCCAGGCGGCCTACATCAACGTGCCAATCAGCGGCCCGTTCAAGCCGGAACATTATCGTTATTGATTAGCCGTCCGGGGTTGGACGTTGGAACAATTGCTGCAATTGTTCCTGCTCAATGTCCCGACGCTCCGAACAAGGAACAATTGAGACAATTGTTCTACAATATTCGGCCACGACGATGTCGTGGCCGTTTTTTTGTGCTGATCACGAGGCCGATTGGGGCGTACCGGGACAGTCGAAATAGGAAGTTTCTCTACAGCATCGCCTGACGGCGATGAACAATGAGGTACGAATCTGAATCGCTTTTCCTTTCACGCAACGGAAGACCTTTCGGGTGATCTGCAATCTCTGTGGCAGCGGCAGGATGCTGATGCCGCTGTCTGCGAGGAGCCTGCTCGGTCGTCTGCGTTTCCTGGCATTGTTCTGCTTTATGATCATCGCCCGTGCGCCGCAGTTGGCTATACCCGGGATCGGGTTGGCACGGTGGTTCTGTCGCAGCCGGTCGTGCTGTTGGATGCATCGGAGGAAGTCTGTCGCGCCCTGTATGATCAACTGTTAAAGCAGGTAAAGCTCCAGACTACGGCAGACGGCTTCCGCAGCCTTCAGTATCTGCAGGACGAATCAACAGAAGGCAACAACATTGGAAGAACGCTCGCAGCACTTGGTTTCGTTAAGGCAGCCGAAATACTGCAGTGGGAGCGGACTTCCGAACTCAGCCGATCGGAGCAACAGGTGTCGTCGGAAACAGGTTCTCATGGTCTCTGGTCTGACAAGGAACCGGACAGTTTGAATCGTCTTGAATTTTCGCCCGCCGTATCTGTTTCCACACGCGTACTTCAGCAGGCCCTTGACAGAATTCTTCAGTGCAGTGACGATCTGACTACGTTGCCTCGACCGACGGCTGCTGACCTGCTGATGAAGTGGCAGCAGATGAAAGCCAGTGTTTTTGTCTGTCGGGTTGGGCGCGATATCGCCGGAGTTATGACCTGTGCGACTGCATCCGCCAGATCCTCCAGTTCGCAATCGGCCAGCGAAACACAGGTTTGCATCGAATACATTGGCGTAGTTCCGGTGTTTCGAAAGCAGCATGTCGCCTCGCGTCTGATCTCCCGTGTGCCGAAATTGCTGAACTTAATTCCTGAACATGGTGAATCCGCTGTACTCATGGTTCGGGCATTCTCGGATGCGACCAATACTTCGGCAACACACCTCTACCGGCATTGTGGATTTAACCAAAGTGAACGACTGCATCTCTGGCACTGCGAATTGCAGCCGTCAGGGACGGCCTGCGGTGGCTAAAGTTCGCGCTGGAGCAAGTCAAGGGAACATCAATGCAATCTTCGAAACGCACAGGATGTCGAAAATATCAGTCTCATTTGTCAGTAAAGTCGGTTTACAGAAGTCGATCGTGTTTTCACACTACAGCAGGCTGGACTGTTCGACATCAAACAGTGACCCACAGTTTGTGGCAATGGAAGCACGATCCTGCAAAGTGGCGGCGTTGTTTTGTAATTCGGATGTGACGCCACCGGATTGCGGGTGACTCCTCTGACGGAGACAACTGACAAACATGGATGTATTTCTGGAAGACCAGCACTCGCTGCCGCTCGTGGCACGGATCGCGGTCGCCTATCCGTTGCGGTCCATCTCCGCTGAAGGCATGATCTGCGAGGCGGAGCAACTCCATCATCGCGGCGTCCGTTATGTCTGTGTGCGTCGGCAGCAGATTTTGTTCATTGGCGAACATGTCATCCACGATATCCTGGCCGATGCCGGAATCACCGTCAGCTGCCTTGGTTTTGCCGGCGGATTCACTGGTTCAATGGGAATGTCGTTTGAGTCCGCCACTAATGACGCCCGACGCTCGATCGATTTGGCGGCTGATCTGGGTGCTCATGCCGTGGTCATTGTTCCGGGCGAACAGGGCCTGCACACATATCGCCATGCCGAAAAGACAATTCGTATGGGCCTGAGGAGTGTTGCACAGTATGCCACACAAAAACGAATCCGCCTGCTGATTCCGACGGACACCGTTCTCGCTGGTCCCAGCGATTTCTTCAAGCCAAAGGGTTGCCCGCTGAACTGGCTCGACGGGATGGATCACTCGTTCATCAAGCCGTTGATTGTCGTTCGCGGAAAAAGTTTTGCCTGTCGATTGCCAGCGGGCTGGCGCGAAGCACTGGCAGCTGGCGGAAGTCTGCGGATTTGCCATCGCTGCGAACGTTACGACGAAAATGCTCAACTGGTCGCGCGCGTTCTCACGTTCATTGCCAGAAACGGCGGGTTCAATGGATTCGATCGCCTGCTGGATGACGAATCTACTGGACGCGATTCGCACCCCGGATCATCGTGAACTGAGGACTCAGCACGATCTTTTCCAGCGCCAGCGAAAATCGCCCTTCATGAGTTTTGAGTACAGTCATGATCTCGTCAATCAGCGGCTCATCGGAAAGCTGGATAGAACGACCGAGAGCATACCCTAACAATCGGCGACAAAATGTTCGCAGAAAAGCGTCGCGTCGCGTGTTCAGAAGATAGTCACGCAGGCCATCGACTCCATTGATCGGCGTGCCGTCCGGAAGTACGGCGTTGGCGTCGATCTCGTGACCAAATATGTCTTCCGCCCGCAGCCGACCGATTGTGTCGAATTTTTCCAGAGCGTATCCGTAGACATCAATTCGCTGATGACATTTGACACACGCGGGATCGCCGCTGTGACGTTCCGTCAGCTGGCGCTCGGTCAGGTCGGCTGGGACTTCCTCGGGAAGAACGGGCACGCCTTTCGGAGGTCGTGGCAGCTTCTCGCCGAGCAAGAATTCGGACACCCAGTTCCCTCGCAGAATGGGACTGGTGCGGGACGCGCCGGATTGCTTCGCCATCGTGGCCGCCATCGTCAGGATGCCGCCGCGCGAGACTCCTTTGGTGCCGTTGACTCGCTGCCAGCCGTCACCTCCAAGACCTGTGATGCCATAGAACTGAGCCAGGCGACCGTTGACGAAGGTATGATCCGCGTCGAGCAGGTCGAACACCGAGCCATCATTGCGGAACAGATCTTCGAAGAAGCGAATCGCTTCTTCGTACATGTCCGCCCGCAGCTCTTTGAATTCCGGATAATGCCGTTCACTCTTTTCATCCAACTGATCAAAGTCCCGGATATGCAGCCACTGACATCCGAATTCAATCGCCATCCGCCGGGTCTTGGTGTCAGCCATCATGCGCTGCATCTGCGATCGGAGTACGTCCGGCTGATGCAGGGTTCCGGTCGCAGCGACGTTGCGCAACTCTTCATCGGGCAGCGACGACCACAGAAAATAACTGAGTCGAGTCGCAAGTTCCCAGTCGCTGACGGCTGTGGCCTGTGTTCCCGGTTGAGCGTGCTCGCCGCGATACAGAAACGCCGGCGTGACGAAGACCCGCGCGAGCAACGCGCGAATCGCGGCATCATGACTCAGTTCCTGTTCGCGCAGACGGTCATACAGTTTAGTTAATTGTTTTTTTTCGGACTGAGAAATCGGACGTCGCCACGCGAGGTTGGCAAAATCCAGCACCGCCTGAACATGCACAGGTTCCGTCTCCACGAGCAGGCGGCGAAACTCATCCGCCCGCTGCATGATGCCTTCGCGCATGGGAGTGAACGCACTCGGATCAGCGTCCTGAGTTGCGAACTGCCACAGTTGGTCGTAAGCATCCACCAGAGCCAGCGCGTCTCGGCTGACGAAGTGCATGTCGTCCCAGAGTCGATCCAGTTCCGCCGCTTCCGCATCATTCAGCATCAGCCGTTTCAGATGATTGTCTTCCCGATAATACAGCGTCAGCGTGACGACTTCATCGACCGGCACAATCTTGGTGTAGCAGAGTGCCGCTGGAAACAGCTGGCGGAATTCGTCGAACTGAGACAGCAGACGCTTACGAGTGGCACTGTTTTCTGCGACCAGAATCGGTGTGTCATAGCTCACCGGTTTGTCGCCGTCCGACCAGGTCGATTTGCCACCGCTGGAGGTTGCGCCACTGGCGGCAAGACTGGAAAGTTGTTCCGGCTTTGATGTCAACACACGCAGTTGGACGCTGCCTTCAGCTCCTTTTGAGGGTTCGAGCGCTCCCGTGGCGACAAATTCACATCCCTCTACAAAATCAGCGGGCACGACAACTTCCAGCACAGACGGAGCTTTCACACAGAGACTGGCCGCATCAACTGGTCCTCCATCCGGGTGCTGACCAAACAACGCAGGATCCAGACCGAAGGCAGATTCCGCTGGCGCATCCGCATCCGCGTTTTTCGCCAGCAGTTCTTTTCGCAATGCGGAAAAAAGCGGCCCGCTGAGTGACGTCAATTCGCGATACAGCACGGCATCCGGTGCTTCGGCGGGAATGTCACCGGGGCCGCTTGTCACCAACGCCTGCAACTTATCCGCGAGCTCCTTCTTCGATTCCGCATCCGGAGCGCCCTGCCATTGAGCGATCAGGGATCCCGCTGGAATGATCGAGTCCGCTCCGCCACCAGAATCCGGTTCACTATAGAAATGCCAGACGCCGGTGTTGCCAAGTCGATCCGCGTGCGGGTTGCCCGCGAGGATGTCAGGCGAAATATCTTTGGCAAGATTCCATTCGCGGTCTTCGGAAGCAGTGAGTGTCAAATCAATCGCCGTCAGATCGCACGAATGATTTCCATCGCCAGGTCCAATGATCAACGACAGCAGGTCTCCCGGCTGCACGGCGAAATTCTCAAACGGACCAAATGTGTGCTGCTCTGCGCCGCCAGCGGTTCCCGAAGCCAGCCGCTGACGAGTATTTCCGCGGCGGAGTTCGACAAGCCATGTGACTCCATTGCCGCAGCCAATATGAGCCCGCTGGACCCGCCCTGTAACCTGCAAGGCACCCGCGATCGGACTTCTCCAGCCGACCGCCACTCGCAGTTTTGGCGTTGGGTGTACACCGATACTGTGCGGCTGCATGTCACCTGGAATTCGCACCATGGTATCTGATGAGTTGGCAACCACACTCAAGGCGTCCGGGCCAACCCAGCCCTTGATGAAGTCGTAGTTTTCAGCTTGCTCGGCCTTTTGAGTGATGTAGGAATCAATTCTCGCTTCCCCCGCGCCGACACCCAGATACGCCAGCCATGAACCGAGGACAGCTCGATCAACGCCATGTTTCTGAGCCAGTTTATCAATGGCCACCGCGTCCGCCGATGCTCCCGCTTCTGCCGCCGCGTTCAGACACGCCGCCGCGCTTGAAAGCACCTGCTCGCGATGAGCCGTCAACGCGGCGACCGAGTTGCGAACGTCGCGCAGCAAAAGATCCGGCTGCCCCGGTGCGACGAAGCGAGGATTCTCCCACATTGCAAAATCATGTTCATTTCCGTCAGAGGCATCGGAGGTCGCAAGGTACAGCGTGATATTTTTCCCGTCCTGTGGCACGGGAAGTTTCATGCGAATTTCCTGCCGCGTCGCCAGCGGCTGCACGGGAACCTGCCACGCCACCGGACCATCCCGCTTGCCGATGTGACCGATCGTAGTGAAACGCCAAAGCATCTGCTGCCACTGAGCGATTGTGCTGACGAGTGCGGGCGTGTCGTCAGGACTGGCGGATTCCCAATGAGACCGCACCATGTCGAGCACGAGCGATGGTTGCTTGCCGTTTAAAGCATTCCACAGGGTGGCCAGATATTTTTCGTTGAGCGAATGTTCGCGGGCGACATCAGCAATGGACTTCGAACCATTCTGCAGTGCAGCGCGTTGGGTGATCGTGACTTTGAGATACTGTTCAAGAGGCAAACGCCCGCCGCCGTTGGTTTCAAGCTGAATGCCCTGCAGATTCACCGCCGTGGCTCCGCCGCTGTCGGTGAAGCGAGCGTAAAACCTGCGAATCTCTTCGAGCCGTTGATTGGTCCAGTCTCTCGATGTCGTCCTCGGAGAAAACTCAATCCCATGCGGCAGCAGCATCGCATGGCTGGCAATTTCCTTACCCGCATCGAGATACTTCTGCACCAGTGCGGGCGACATCACCAGCGCGTTGCCGACGTTTGTGAATCCCTCGCCCGCTGCGCTATCGACGGGAAACTCGCGTGCTGGTTCGAGCGGGAGGCCCGTCAGATCCTGAACGGTGTAGTTGAACTCCGCATTATTCAGTCGCCGCAGCACGACTGGACCGGGATCGCCAGCGTTGGCCTTTGCGTCGGCATCCAGCACACTGCGGACCCAGTTTCGCAGCGCCACATGTTCGGCTTTTGTTGGCTGGGCTTTCGCATCCTTCGGCGGCATCTCGCCATCATCCATCATCTCCACAACGCGCTGCCATGGCACGACGTCCCGCCGCATGTCGGCGACCGAATGAAACTGCTCCAGATCCAGCTCACCCTGCTTTTCGGCGGTTGAGTGACAATCGAGGCAATACTTCTGCAGCAATCCTGCCTGAGTCCTTTCGAATTCCTTCTGGAAGTCTGCGAACGAAGTGTCGTTGGAATCCTGGGCTAACAATGCCGACGAGTAACACACCAGCATGGAAATCAAAAACTGTGGCAGGCACGTGACAGGCTTCATCTGTGGATCCGGTGAGAAGAGAGGGGGCGAGAGTTTTGAAGCGGATTGGTGTGCATCGAATTGTCGTGGCAAACACAATCATTGCCCGTCAACCTCGTTGAACAATTCTGACACGAGCATTCTGAATTCGGGTAGAATCTCGCCTCCCACGAGATAAGAATCCCAACCGACGATTTCCGCCTGGAACGGTGAACGGTAGACGGCGACGTTACGGGCACCGGGATCGACCATCCAGACGAGTCGACAGCCGCCCTGAAAGTATTCTTTGCGTTTTTGCGCCATTTCCGCCATGGTGTTTGACGAACTCAAGATTTCCACGGCAATGTCGGGACAGATCGCAGGCACGCGCTCGGAAGGCAATCGGCCTTCAGGTAAATTCGCCCGCAGAAAGAACGCAACGTCGGGGGCGCGAACCTGAGATTCTCCCAGCCGGATGAAGCCCTGTTCGCCACTGGTCACTCCCAGCCGACCGTTGTCGGAGGCTGCATACAGGTGAGCGATCAGACAACTTGCCAACAAAGATTCATAAAAGCCCATCGGTCGATCCACTAAAGTTCCGTCTACCAATTCACACACAACACCGCGATCGACTGCGGCAGTCCAGTCGCAGATGGTCGCCGAGCCTGGCGGAGGATCGGCATGAACGCGATCAGCGGGAATCCCGCCCAGTAAAACAAGATGGTCCGCGAACGTCCGCGCGACTGCTGCATTTGGCAACATGGACAACTCCAATCCTCAAGAACGACAGGCTTCCACAACCTGCGTCTGATTATACAGCAATACGCCATAGTAAAAAGGTGATTCACAAACCAAATTCGCTTTGAAATCAGGCACGCTGAAGGGCATCTTGTGGCATCAGGGCGAATCGGATTCAAAAGCCGAGCTGGCCGCGGTGTACAAGGAAAAACTGCACGCTCTTATCGCCCGTCTTAGAAAAGAACTCGACGCTGCAAACGTGCCATTTATCGCCGGTCAGCTGGGGCAGTTTGCCGAACGTCCCTGGAGTGACGATAAGAAAACCGTCGATGCCGTCCATCGGAGTCTGCCCGATGACGTGCCAAACACGGCCTTCGTCAACTAAGACGGCCTGACCCATCGCGGCGACGAGGTGCATTTCGACTCGAAGTCCTACCGCGAATTTGGCCACCGGTATTTTGTGGCGTTTCAAGGTATGGTGGCGAAACAAACTCAGCCTGTGGAGAGGAAGTAGCTGATGGTCGCTCAAGCCCTGCTTCGTGCGTTTGTCGCTTTATTGTTGCTGTTCGCAGTTGGCTGCGGCAAACCGGTTGGCAACCTCACAGCCATTTTTGGGAGCGAGAATGGAATTGACATTGTGCGGAACGCAACGTCTGTCAAGGCATTCCGCATTCAGTCACCAGCGGCCTACCATCCGTTGCTCGCTAACTACGAGATGACCGCTGGTCCGTTAGACGTTTCTGATTCCGCTGCAATGGAACTACGTGAGCTATTGCTCGACTCAGCGAACTACGACTGGGACTATGCGAAGGGCTGCATTCCCGACTTCGGTGTCCGTGTTCAGTTTCAACATGAATCAGACTCAATTGACGTTCTGTTCTGTTTTGAGTGCAACCTCATGGTGGTTTTCCACAACGAGAAGCCGGTGGGCGGTGAAGACTTCGACAAGGCTCGCCGTGAAATCGTCGCAATCGTGAAAGGGCTCTTCAAGGACGACAAGGCCATCCAGAGCCTTTGAGTATTTCCGCATGTCAAGCTTGCCTATCAGTCAGAGAGATTGCGGAGGTCATACACTGCCGCTCAGCGAACGCGACCGACGTTCGCCGTTGGTAATTGTCTGGAATATCGCCCCTCAACTGTTGGAATCAGTCGCAGGGTCGTTTATTTGGCGGACCGACCAAATGAAGAAGGCTTCCAGCCCGCCGCATTTTGCACGGCACACTGGAAGCCTGTTGGAATCGTAGTCAGCCGATACTCAGTTGACAGACTTGCCGTCGAACTTGTTTGTTGCTTCAGACGTCTTGATGTTCGCTGCGGGAGCACCGGATCGGCTGGCCGAAGCTGGGTTTTGCGGGGCGGGACGGTCGCTGCCGTCGCCTTCGGCGACCTGCTGGTCTGCCTTTGGAGTCCAGTTGGCAACTGACCAGGTTGGATATTCGTCAGCGACGCTGGCGGCGAGATCCTGGAGCAATTCCATAATCTTTTTGTTGTTCATGTCGCGATTGGCGACGACGCGTTGCAGAACGAAGCGTTTGTTGTTGGGGATGTAGGCGAAGAACTTGCCTTCACCCATGCGGTCGTTTGAGGCAAGCAGTCGCAGGAGTGCCGTGCGAGGCACTTCGCTGGCCGTCTGAGGAATCTGATCCAGCCATGCCATGACCCACAAAGACTGACCGTTGCGGCTCAGGACCGCAGACATGGAAAACTTCCACTCTTCACCCCGATAGCTGGTCTTGAAGGCGAAGTCGTAACGCTGCTCCGTCTTGGTGGGCTTGAGTCCGATAGTCGCCAGGATTTCTCCCAGTTCCGTTTCGGAAATCTGACCGGGTAGCGGAGCTGGCACAACTTCCGGCTGAGCGTCCTGGGCGGATCCAGAATTCGCTGTGACACCAAGCAAGAGCAGCGCTGGCAGCATTACGGCACAAAGTGTTTTCATCGTTCACTCCCTTGAATCGCTTCGGCAATTTCTGCCGGACCAGGTTAATAAGCCGAAGTTGGATCAGCCAGGCATGATCCATCATGCCCGCGTTCTGATCTGGCCAACACAACTCTTTGAAAAATGCGTCCCCGGACGGGAATTCGCGTTTTTCACTGAGTTTCCAGCTCTGCAAGGTACTTGAGGCAGATCTGAGACCACGTTTCAAATTCATCGATTTGACGCACCAATTCTGACGGTGGTGCGAATCCTGCGTTTATCATCGACTTTTCACGGGGCTGAACTTTGGGTTTGTCCAAATTGAAAATATGAACTATCCCAAGATGAACTTTCCCAACTTCTGTTTCATCGTCGTTAATCAGCCCAACGCACTTTTCTGTCCAGTCTGCCTGAATCTCCACCTCCTCCTCGATCTCCCGTTTCATTCCTTCGAGATACGGAGTCTGCACGCCATCGAGATCCAGGGTTGAGACATGACCACCCACGCCGACCGATCGCTTGGCGTGCAATCTTGCTTCTCCCTGAGCCGTTCCACGCTGATAGAAGAAGATCTCTCCGTTGCACCGAAACACGCAGTACGGGATCAGTTGCTTGAACGTGGGATCCTGCTCCATCTCCGGTCGAGGCCGGTAGCTGGCGTGCTGAGGGTCCAGAATCACCTGCAGGTAGCGATCTATGTCGCTGCTGAATCCTTGAAAATGGCCGACCTGATGAAAGACGGGCGTTGGAATGACGAGGATGTGTTCGATGGTCATGGGAAGAGTTTTTCGTGATTAGATTCGAGTTTCTTACTTGTTCCGAGGCTCCAGCCTCGGAACACACTGCACGGAGGCTCCTGCCTCCCGTTGCGGGCCTGGAGGCGGAGCCTCCGGGGCAGTGCGTTCCAGGGCTGGAGCCCTGGAACGAGGGCAAAATCAATTTTCATTGTTTATCAGACTTTTCACAGCGGCACTGATATCGGATTGTCGCATCAGTGATTCACCGACGAGCACCGCGCCGACGCCTTCAGAACGAAGTCGCTGGATGTGCGCATGAGTGCTGATGCCGCTTTCGCTGACCAGGAGCACATCGTCCGGGATCTGCTGCTTCACTCGAAACGTATGTTCCAGAGATGTAACAAATGTTCGCAGATCACGGTTGTTGATACCCAGCAATTTGGTTCCCGTCGCCAGCACGCGCGGGACGTTTTCGAGGTCGTACAATTCAATCAATGCGTCCATGCCAAGGCTTCGGGCGTAACCATAGAGATCATTCAACTCGACATCATCGAGGCATTCGGCGATCAACAGAACACAGTCCGCACCGGCGACACGGGCTTCGGCGATCTGATAGCGATCAATGATAAACTCTTTGCGCATCACTGGGATACGAACGATCTGGCGGATATCGCGCAGATAGTCGAGGTGTCCCTGGAAAAAATGTTCGTCGGTGAGCACGCTCAGACAGGTCGCTCCAGCGACTTCGTACTGGCGTGCGATGGCGATTGGATCAAAATCGGCACGAATCAGGCCAGCCGACGGCGACGCTTTCTTGACCTCCGCGATCAGCCCCGGTTTTTCAGCGGCTTGCAGTGCGGCCAGGAAACCATGTACGGGAGGCGCAGACGCCAGGCGGGCTTCCAGGACGTCAAAAGCGACGCGATCGCGCGCAGCGACAACTTCCAGGCGTTTCCGGGCGAGGATTTCGTCAAGAATGGTCGACAAGGCAGGGACTCCGCGTTCTGATACTCGGCGGGATGGTATTGCCAACCGAGGCACTGGTCGAGGGTTCGCCAAAAATCGCCGACGAGCTTTGTTCGAAAAGTCGCCGGATTTGTGAGAATTCGGAATGGCACCGAAACTGCTGCGTCCGAAAATCTCGCGAGTTCCGCTACTTCCTGATTGTTCGTCTCTTCTGAAGCCGTCATATCATGTCATTGTGCAGTCCAATCCTGGCTCAAGCCGCTGCGGCCGCGAAAGATCCCACGATTGGCGGAGCCATCACCGCAATGATGTTTCTGCTGACGGCGTTTGGCAGTCTGGCGATGATCGTGATGTGGGTCGTGCGTTATGGTCAGACCGGACACGCGCTGCCAGCCGCTCAGCGCGGAGTGTTACGGATTCCACTTGCGCTCACGATCGTCGCCATTTCGCTGTCGATCCTGTTGGTGGGGCTGGTTTTGATCAACGCGATCATTCCGGATCCCGTTCCTGTCAACGTGGGCGGTGCGACGACTACCGCTACGATCGAAACGCAGGAGGCGGATGGCAGTGAAGCAGGAGCAACGGAATCGAAATCCCAAAATCCTGAGTCCGATGCTGCCACGAGTCCCACTTCGTCAGAAACGAAAACGGAAACGACAACTGCGGACGCGACTCCTGAAAATTCAGACGCTCTGCCGCAGAAGAAGTCGAACCTCACGCCCGCGCAAATGAAACGTGCTCTGATCCAGACGATCGGTATGGACCTCATCATGTTTCTGGCGTTTGGTGCTGTGATTCTGGTTGCCGGACAGGCGGGACGCATCCGCCTAAAGGGAGATTCGGCGCAGCAACCATTAGGTCAGCAGTCTGCGGCATCGAATCCGAACGTGGCCCGGCGGCCAGCCATTCCGAGCTTTATGGGA
>JBBQSE010000196.1:0-14004 GCA_038214195.1 Planctomycetales bacterium | reverse complement strand
AATTCGACGGGCAGAAGTGCCCGTCCTACATTTACCGTCAACTTCGCTTCCGTCCGCGTTTGGATTTCTTCACATTGCCGGAGCCTTTCTTATCGCCTCGCTGCTTCCCGCGCTTTGGGAACTCCTGTTGCTTTTTGGCTGACGGATGAACGGCGCTTTGGTGTTCGCGTTCGGAAGGTGGGCGGACTTTTTTGCGGCGGCTGGTCGGTGAGGAGTCGGCGACGCGCATGTCAAGTTGGCGGCGGTCGATATCGACGGCGGCGATGACGACGCGGATGGGGTCGCCAAGGCGAAATTCACGGTGCGTTTTGCTGCCGGTGAGTCTGCGGGTAGCCTGATCGAAGACGTAGAAATCGTCGCTGAGGGCACTCAGATGGATCATGCCTTCGGCCGGAATCTCGATGCCCTGACAGAACAGGCCAAAGCTTTCGACTCCGGTGATGATCGAATCCATTTCTTCGCCGACACGCTCAGCCATGTAACGCAGCATCCTGACGCGAATCAGTTCGCGTTCGGCTTTTTCAGCTCGACGTTCGGTGAGTGAACAGTGCTTGCCAAGTTCGATGAGTTCCGGAATCGGCTGCGGAGTCGCGGAACGTTTGGCGGCGATCTGTCCGATGAGTCGATGAATGGTCAGGTCCGGATAGCGGCGAATGGGGCTGGTGAAGTGGCAATAGTCCTCTTCGGACAGAGCGTAATGGCCCATGTCGTCGGGCGAGTAAACAGCCTGCTTCATGCTGCGGAGTAACGCGAAATTGACGGCTCGCTGTTCTGGCTTGCCTTCGACCTTGTGGATCAGCTGCTGGATTTCAAACCGGTCCTGAGCTTTCTGCAGCGTCAGACCAAGGCCCTGGCAGAACTGCTGAAAGTTTCGCATCTTGATTTCGTCCGGATCGGCGTGGACGCGTCGCAGAAACGGCAGGCCCCGAGTGCTGAGAATCGTCGCGACGGCGACATTGGCCGCCAGCATAAACTCTTCAATGATCTCATGACTTTCATCATGATGCCGTTGATGGGCTCCAGAAACTGCGCCCTCTTTATCGAAGTCGATCGCAACTTCCGGAATCCCCATCTGTAGCGCGCCCTCTGCGAATCGACGACGGCGAAGGAGCATTGCGAGTCCGAACATGTCCTGCAGCAGTTTCCTAACTTCCGGCGTGACGTTGTCAAATGACTTTTTCGGGTTGTGCAGAATCGGCATGACTTCTTCATAGGCGAATCTGCGGGTGACGCGGATCGCCGAGTTGGCTACGTCGCTGCCGACGACTGTGCCGGTCTCATCGAAATCGATGAAGGCGGTCTTCGTGAATCGCACCTGTCCCTGCTGCAGACTGGCGAGGCCGTTACTGATGAGTTCGGGCAGCATAGGAATCACATGCCCTGGCAAATAAACGCTGGTGCCGCGTTTCCGGGCCTCCGCGTCCAGCTTGCCGCCGGGCGTCACAAAATGCGCCACATCGGCGATGTGAACTCCCAGATGCCAGTGTCCGTTGTCTGACCGTTTGAGTGAGATGGCGTCGTCAAAGTCACGAGCATCGACGGGGTCAATGGTGATAATGGTTTCGGCGGTGAGATCTTCGCGTCCCTTGAGATTTGTTTCATCAAAGGCATCGGCCTGACGCCGCGCGTCGTCGTGGACGGCTTCTGAAAATTCATATGGCAGGCCCATGCTGTGGACGACGCTCATGGTGTCCACACCGGGATCGCCGCGATGGCCAAGAACTTCCGTCAGAACAGCTTCACCCTTCCGATCGGCCGTCGGAAAACGAAGCATCTCGATGACAACTTTGTCATCGGGGCGGGCTCCCTTCGCGCCGGGATCGCCGACATGAATGGCGGATCCAAAGACAGTGCCGTCAACTCGGACAAAGCCCTGATCGCCGGATTCGAAATACGTTCCGACAAAAACGCTGGTGGCGCGTTCGAGGACTTTTTCGATGACGCCACAGCGTTGTCCGGCGGCTCGGCGTTTTGCCGTGATTCGGACCATGACATCATCGCCGGTCTGAGCGTCGCGGCAATCGCGGGCCGAGACATAAATATCGCCCGCCTTTTCGCCTTTCGGCTTTTCTGTCGGAATGACAAACGCGGCACCGCTGCTGATTTTTCGGAGCACACCAGAGACCAGGCCGGACGAACCGCAGACTCGAATGCGTCCCTGCTTGTCCTGCCGCAGTTTTCCAGCCTCAATGAGGCGGGCGAGTGCATCGCCAAAATCGCGGAGTGCCTTCTTCTTCACGCCCAGTGATTTGGCGAGGATTGACTGGGTGACCGGTCGATATTCGACGGCGTTGACGACGGCCAGAATCTGATCGTCTAATGAAAGGTTTTGAGCGTCGCTCATGGGGTTCCTTGTGCCCTGCGAGGGGCAGTTGCAAAATCGGATGGGGCAGGGCAACGATTGAGTGAATAGACGGGGTCACGATATTGTGACACACAGGTCTCGATTTTGCGATGTTGCCCGCAATGCTGTCGTGAGAGGCCGCCTGAGGTGGTGTTTCCACCATGAATCTGAATGAATCCTGTGTCAAATCCGCAAAATTGCCAGCAAATGGGCGATTTTGGATTTGACGACACGGTCAGCGGCGATGGTCCGAACTGGGCAGATCAACGGTGAATGCTGATGGCGGTTCGGAGGCTCTCTGGAGGAGAAGACACGGGCAGAGCCGAAAGGTTCGCGGTGGATCGGATTAATGCGCCGGGGCGCGCGGCGATCAGAGGCCCCCGCTGGACGTGCCTTGGTGAAAGAATACTGATTCTCGGCGCGGGCTTCGCCGGCAACCCAATCCAAGATGTTGACTGTAGATCAGATCCATTTTGCCCGATTGTCCAATGCAGCGAACGATTTGCGTCGAGTATTTTGTCAGACGAATGAAGGCAGACGGATACTTCATAAAGCCCCCATTCGTTTGTCCCCATTCGGCTGACACCCCACACGCAAGGATGACATGCTGTCAGTTCAAGACGCGGAAATACCTCACGGTCGAAAAATCTTCTCAGCAATAACAAGATCTCAATCGTTTGCGGTGCAAAGACCACGCTCACATCAGCTTCTTGCGCCTGTGGCACACTACCACTTTGTGGAAGTGCCACCCGATTGGAAACAACGGCCCGCCAGCGGGCTAAGATCGCCCAACTTGCCAATCATATCCCCACAATTGTCTAGCGTTTCGACCAAAGATTGACCGTTTTACATACCCATTCCCAGCCCCGTCACGGACCGTTGATTGGAAATCGTTCAAGTGCGGTTCAAAACTCGATGAACGCGGATGGCTGACTCCATGCCGCTCGCCGTTTCGACTCGCAGTCGAATCTATGGCATAAGCTGCCTCGTGTCGCGGTAGTCTCGGACCGCTTCGGCGGTGTGATTCACTGGAATCACCGGGAACCGCCGTCGCTGAGTTTCCTGCAGATGTTCGAGCAATATGCGGCGAACTTCCGCAGAGGCATCCGGGTGCCGATGCACCGAACTGTGGGCGGCATGGACAATTTTTTCGCTCGCGACCTCCTCACAGTGCGCGCTGCGGTACGCGACGACGCCATCCGTCCAGTCCGCTTGTGATTTCCCTCGTATGACACCGACGATGTTGTGATGCTTTACGTCCGGCGGAACATGCGTTTCGCGAATGAGCTTCAAAACGCCCGAATGTTTGGTCAGTGAATCCGCGATGGTGCGCTGCGAGGAAATACGATCCCACCAGCTCTTTTCATCCTGTTCAAAGACGATCTGACTGAGCTGATACGTCTTTGTCGGCAGCCATACCAACGATCCACTGAGCCATCGCGTGAATCGATTGGAAAACGAACTTCCGTTGTACGGACTGGCGATCGTGACAATGCGATCAACCGATGGATTGGATTCAAAGAAATACACACGGCGAATTTCGGACTTCACTTCATTGTCGGCGTGCAGTTCATCGACAGGTTTCTTACTGACGGATTTCCACAGTCGATCGCCACTGTTGATCGTCAGCATCTGAGAAATGAGTCCGCCCATGCTGTGCCCGACAACAACCATTTCATCCAGTCGATTGTTACGGTGGTACGGATCACAATCGTGCCGCACTTTTTGCAGTTCCTCCCGCAGTTTCGCCGCAGAAAACGCCAGAGGCTCACCGGTCGGATACAGATAGAACCAGAACTGATACTTGCGGCGAATTTCAGAATCGGCCTGCAAGTCGTTGAACATTTCCATCCATGTCATGGGACTGGACCAGACACCATGCACCATCAGCACCGGAATTCGATCCGGGTCGTAGGGCTGGACCATGTATAAGCCGGAAACTTTGGCGGCTCGATCCGGCCGAATGTAGCCCCACGTGTCCAGCAGGCTGATATCCTTGTTGCTCAGATAGCGGGCCAGCGGAGTACTGACATCCGTTTCCAGCGGCATGATCGTATCGCCGAGGAGCATGCCATCGGATTCCCGCGTATCAAAGATTTGCAGCCGCGCATCCTGCGGGGCCCCATCATCAAAACGCAGGACAAGTGTGGCAGCGAAGCTCATGCCCTGAGTGTAGTATTTTTCGACAGGGATCTGTTGCTCCGCCTTTCGTCGAATCGCGATGATTGGCACACCCAGTCCTTCGGTCGCGTTTCGACTGCGAAGATTCTTAAGTTCATAGTCCGAAACAAATTCGAACTCTCCCAGTTGATCGGATGTCAGCAGCCGTGACGCGAACGGGATCTCGAAATGAAGCTGCCGCTGGGTAATCGGCATCGTGATCGACTGTCCCAACTGCACCTTGTGTTCGATCTGGGCATTCCGTAACAGACGTTCCGCGCTGGCGTTGTAGACTTCCGCAGTGCCACGATGCTGCGGATCATTCGGATCCGGTTGCCGCCCTCCGCTGTCCGGAGTTGCAAAATAGCGCCAGGCGGATCTGGCGGAATCGAAGTACAATTCCGAGGCCAGTTGAATGTCGTGAGTCTTTGCAGCTTCAGCGCCAAGATACTTGAGTTCAGCCAGCGCGTGACTCGCTTCGTGGAAATGATCTTTATCCAGAAAACGCTGTGTGTGCAGAATCATTCCCTTCAATTCGGCAGCGCCATGGTATCCGGTTTGACGCAGGAACAGATCCGTGCGTTCGGTGTACTTGACCACGCCGAATGCGGTGGTGTTCATGCGGTGGGCGAGCGGGTTATGAGGCCGTTCACGGAGTTGAGTAAACTCAGTCGTCGCGCAGCCGTATACCGTCACCATCACGCAGCTCAAGAGCAGCGCGGGCCAGATTCTGAGAATCCGGGGGCGGACTGACGACATGGGAGGGGATCTGAATTGGGAGAGGAACGAGCGACGGGAAATTCTGAAAAGCGAGCGCGCAGAGTTAGACGGGAACGCGACACTGGTCGCTCTGCGGTGTAGAGTCTTGGTTCTTGAAAACTGGGTCAAGATGTGATTGAGGCAGGACGGCAGCATGGGAGGACCGGGAAGACACGGCGAGAGGCATGGTGTTAAACTGAAATCGGAACCCAGATTGGCCTACCCGCCCCATTTCCTACAGTCGTTTGACCCCAGCCAACGGTTTTGAAGTTGCGAAGTCTTGACTTACGGTCGTCATCAACAGAAAAAAACAGGTAAAAACACTAACCCGAAGCGCCAGCGAGGCGAAAACGTCACGCGGAAGGGCAGACGTAACGTATTGCCTCGCTCCCGCTTCGGGTTGGTATTAATACAGCTGCAACCTCAGAGGCCAGCGGCGAGGCAGATCGAGCTGGAGCACCTCGCCGTTGGCTCAGGGCAAACGAGAGTAATTCCATTTGAGGGACGCAAGATATTCTAAATAGACGCGAAGGATTCTTGTGAGACCTGCACGGTTAAAGACAACGCCAGCTCTGCTGCTTGCAGGCATCGGCTTTCTGCTGCAAGCGAGCATGGTCTGGATCATATTGACGGAGATTCGACTAAGCGACGGGTTTTGGCCTGCGGACATTGGGAGCCACGTCGTTTCTGCGTTTGGCGGAACAGTGAACTCAGCCATCCTGGGCAACCCACAGATTGAGTTATCGTGGCTGTCCGTCGCCATTCGACTTGCGATCACGCTGGCATCGGCTGCAGTCATCGCAGCGGGCGTTGCTTTACGTCGATCACGGTCTTTGGCAACGCCGCTTTCCTGGCGAATGTTTGCCGCAGCATGGCAGTTGTCGATCGCCGCAATGACAAGGCCGTGGCTTCTGGCCGGACTGTGGCTGATCGCATGGCTGGTTGCGACTTCAGTCATTGATCCGGCGTTCTTGAGTTTCCTGCAGCTGACGACACCGCTGTTTGCGGCCATGATTGCAGCGTTGTCTCTGAACGGCTTTTGGGATTCCTGCGCTGGCGGCGATCAGAGTCATTCGATTGATCCCATCGGAAGTAGAAAGTGGGCTCTTCGGCATCGGGAAATTCTTGTCGTCCTGCTGGCCGCGATCTGCTGGGAAGCCACATCGTTCTGGATGAACGAACGACTTTACGCTGGGCTACTCGTGCCGCACGGAGATTCCGCGATGTACGAAGAACATCTCTGGAATGTCTGGCACGGCAAGGGATTTCGCAGCTATCTGGATCAGGGACTTTTCGTCGGCGAACACATTCAAGTCATTCACCTGTTGCTGCTGCCTCTGCACATGATCTGGCCGTCGTATTTGATGATGGAACTTGTCGCGTCATGTTCGTTGGCAATTTGTGTCGTGCCACTATTCTCGATCGCAAAACGTCATTCGGGAAGTTCCCGAGCCGCGATGTGGCTGGCGCTGGCATGGCTGCTGTTTTTTCCGATGCACTTTCTGGACATCGCGATTGATCTCAAGACGCTGCGACCAAGTTGTTACGGGCTTCCGTTTCTGTTCTGGGGAATTGATTTTGCGGAGCGACGCAGATTGATCTCATCGTCAGTGTGTTTCTTGATTGCACTGACGACGCAGGAAGATTTTGCTCTGGTCGTCGGATCAATCGGGGCGGTTCTGTTTCTGATCTCACGGCGCGACACGGCTGCTGACGGCGATTCCAGAATCTTTGCCCGCTGGACCATCGGACTGACCGTGTTCTCGGTCGCCTGGGTGTTGCTGGCAGTGCTAATGGTCATCCCAGCGTTTCGCGGGGGCGAAGTAGTTCATTACAGTCGCTATTTCGGAGATCTGGGCAACAGTCCCGGCGACCTGGTCCGCACCGCGCTGCGTCATCCAGGAAAAGTCCTGGCACAACTCCTGAGTCTCCGGACTTTGTTTTATGTGCTGGTGCTGACCGCTCCACTTGGCCTGAGTCCGCTGAGACGACCGCTTTATTTGTGCGCGGGTGCCGCCACGTTTGCCATGTTGAGTCTGATTCAACTGGGAAACAGTTCCGGCGCGGAAGCTGTTGCGGGGCTTTCAGAGCTGCCGCCGATCCCGTATCACCATTTTCACGCTCCGCTGCTGCCAGTGCTGTTCTGGGCGGCGGCCGCAAGCTTGAAGCGAACAAACGGCGCGGGCAGCAAATCAGCATCCCGCCCCGAAATTATTCGGTGGCTGTCGGAACTGCAAATCAAGAATCCAGTCACAGCGGCGAGACTCGCATTTTTGTGTGCGGCCTGCACGGGGATTTCGGGATCACTCATGCCCGTCGGCACCACCTTCTGGTCAGGCATCTCTCCTTTTGGCTACGCACAACTGTATGTTCCCGGTGATCGGGCTGCCGAATTTCAAAAAGTACTGGCCGTGCTTCCGGCACATTCCCGAGTTGCTTCGACAGACTATGTCCACACGCGACTGACGCACTTTGACCGATCGTACGATTACAGTGACTACGTTCGCGCGGTGAATAACTATCAGCCTGGCGTGCCTGCGGATACGGACTACATCGTGATCGATACGGGGCACCGATACAGCGCCGTGCGGACCCTTGATCAGGTTAGAGAGCTCAGGGACGAACCTGACAAGTGGGAGGTCGTGCCAATCGACACACGGGGATTTTTTATTGTGCTGAAACGGAAGAACACGAGTTCTGCGCGAAATGAAGTGCATGGTCGGCCCCGTACCACAAACGAGTTGTATTTGATGGATGCTGTAATTGAGCCTGAAAGGCTCGCACAAATCAGCCTGGGGCAAGAGAATCCGCAGATGCGGATGAACGCCGCCCCAGGTTCACGTACCATCCGAACACGAACCCTGAAAGGGTTCCACAATGCGATTTTGTGTAGCCCTTTCAGGGCAAAACGCATTGCTGCCCACAAAACCTGGGGCGTTGCTCCAGGCTGACATGTTGTGGCCCGTTGGGCCGAATCGCAGTGTTTCAGTGGGCTTTCAAGAGTTCGTAGGCCTGTGTGGTTTGCCACACTTCCCGATCACATCCGCGAGTCCATCACATCCGCGATTTCTGACACGCGCACTTCATTTCGCGCAGAACCAGAAATGCCGCAGTCTGCGTTCGGAGACCGTGATTTTTCTGAACCTCGTGAAAGAATCGGGCGTTGGCTGGGTCTTTAGTGTGTTTAGTGAGCGAAAAAGCCATCACATTTGCAGGTTCACATGCATCCCAGTCCGCCTGAAACACGAGCCAGCCTGATTCTGCGATTGCGGGATGCAGCGGATATGGCCGCCTGGGACGAATTCACGGAGATCTACGCTCCGGTCGTATTTCGCCTGGCACAACGACGGGGCTTCCAATCAGCCGACGCGGATGATCTGGTTCATGATGTGGCCGAGCAGCTTGGACAAAGTGTTGGCAGCATCTATATCGCTCGCACTCGCGTGATGAAGCGGCTGCGACAGCTGGTGACACAGTACGAGGAGATTGGACAAAATGAAATGTGATGACAAATCTCTGGAATTGTTGCTGGATGCAGACGATGACAGCAGCGTGCATCGTCAAGTGGCCCAACATGTGGAATCGTGTGACCGCTGCCAGACAAGACTGGTGCAACTGGCGGCGGACGTGGATGACTGGAGCGAGGCGAAACACTGGCTCGCGAAGGACAACGCAGCCGATGACTTTTCCATTGACGCCGAAGCACGCCCCAGGTATCGAGCCCATGTTACAAAAGCAGCAGCCTGGACCGAGTCGATGGCCCAGCACTTGTTATCACCGCCGTCTCATCCCGAGATGCTCGGACGCATCGGTCGCTACGACGTCGAACGCCTGATCGGCAGCGGTTGGATGGGCGTGGTGTTCAAAGCCTGGGACACCGAATTGAATCGACCGGTGGCGGTGAAACTGTTGGCTCCGTATCTGGCCGCAAACGGATCGGCACGCAAACGCTTCGCTCGCGAAGCCCGCGCGGCGGCCGCAGTCGTGGATGAACATGTCGTTGCGATTCACAACGTCGAATCGGGCGATGATCCGGAGAAGCCGCCGTTTCTGGTGATGAAGTACATTGCTGGCGGATCGTTGCAGCAGCGACTTGATCGCGACGGGCCGCTGGAAATTTGCGAAATCCTTCGCATCGGCATGCAAACCGCCAGGGGACTCGCCGCAGCACATGCTCAGGGATTGATTCATCGCGATGTGAAGCCATCCAACATTCTGCTCGACGAAGGCGTTGAACGAGCCCTGCTCACCGACTTCGGCCTGGCCCGCGCCGAAGACGACGCCTGTTTGACGCGCAGCGGATTCCATCCCGGAACGCCGCACTACATGTCGCCCGAGCAAGTGCGCGGCGAAGCAATCGACGGCCGCAGTGATTTGTTCAGCCTCGGCTGCGTACTGTACGCCCTCTGCACCGGCCATCCACCGTTCCGAGCCGAAACCAGCTACGCCGTCCTCCGCCGCATTACTGACGATACTGCACGGCCAATCCGCGAACTCAACAACAACATTCCTGAATGGCTGGAGCAAATCGTGATGAAGCTGCTTTCGAAATCCCGCGAAGATCGTTTTGAGTCTGCCAAACAGGTGGGCGGCTTGCTGGAAGATTGTCTGGCTCATGTGCAGCAGCCAACAACAATCTCACTTCCGGATTTCAAAGACATCGAGACTTCGGGGCGTGGCAATCCTATCTATTACGTCATTAAAGGAATCTTTCTCATGATAAGTCGTCGGCCTTCCGCAGCAGTGGCAGTGGCCGCGATGATGATTTGCATTGCCGTCATGTTGTTTCCAGACTTTCACCAGTATGACATCTCGGGAACAGTCTGGGAAACAATAGGTGAAACCGATCTCCCCAGTTCATTCAAAGGCTGGGATGGGTCGGTGGTCATGGGAGATCCAACCGGGCGGACATTGCTTACAAGCGAGTTCGCCATGCCACGATCACGCTTTACAAAGTGTCGCCAATTCCAGAGGTCAATGCAGGATATCAGTTTGAGGAAGTCAACAAGTTTAAGACCGATGGCAAGGGGCGATTTTCATTCGATATACCCGAGCAGTTGCGTCGATTCATTCCGAAGCGTCTGACAGCAGGGGAGACACCCGATGCGAACTGGGAAGCACTGTTGCTGGTCACTTTTTCAGCCCCAGGATTAGCGACGGATTCCAGAACCCTGCACACCGACGACTATTTCGGATTCGTTCCATTGCTCCAGGGAACGTCCATCAGCGGACGACTCATTGACGAGCAGGGACGTCCGGTTGTTGGTGCTCAGGTGACAGTGAATGACCAATCGCGGGCGCAAACGGCCGAGCTCAATACATGGCTTGAGCAGACGTCGAGCATCCCGCTTCCCAAGTTGGAAATAGCTCCCGGCGACAGGGAAGCACTCATGGCCTCCCGACGGCCTGCCAACATTGCACTCCACGGCCTAGATTGGATTCCCACACAGATCGAAGGCACGACCACTGACAACGAGGGTCGCTTCACGATTGATGGCATCGGCCCGGATGATGTGCTTCAATTGAAGGCGGAATGTGTCGGCTATCTAAAGACGAGTATCAAGGTCATTGGGAGAGACGTTGTTACTGTCTATTCGCGCGACCCCTTTGGCTCAGGAGAAAACATCGCCGTGCATGGACGCAACTTCACTCATGCGATGACTACCAACGCGGACAGCTTTCCCAATCGCTTGCGAGTGATACGAAAATGAACCGACGCTCCCCACGAACAACAATCGGTCGAAATCCGATGACTCAAACCGCTCGCGGCCACTCTTCCGAGACTGAAAAAGAATTCACCTCAGCGTGCTTCGCTTCCCCGTTCAATCGAAACTTTCCGTTCCGGTTGGGCAAGCCAACCGGGGAGGCGGTGTTTGGGGGTGATGATGTTAATTGCAAAACGTTGGCTCCTGCTGGGCGAGCCAGCAGGTGGCCAATCGGTCGGCTTCGCTCTCGCCCCATGTCGGCTCGCCCGGCCAGTCGCCGCGTAAGTTGCAGACTATCGCAGCTCATCTGGAGTGATCCAGTCTTCTTCGGCTGCTTTGACGGTGAGCACGTTGACTGTACCGTCAATGATCGTGAAGAGAATGCGATAGCCCGGGCGTGATCCAAGTCCAAACAGTGCTTCTCGAATCTCATACGGAAAGTCGGGATTTTCAAACGCTAACGGCTTTGATTCTGGCATCACGTCGAGCGAGTAGATCTTTTCAAAGATCGCAATCTGCCATTCGAGAGCTTTATCCTGCGAATGATTCGCGGCCCACCACTTGGCATTGCGAATGACGTCGTCAGCGGCGCGCTTTGAAACTAACACGCGAAACTTCATGACTCGTTGGGTGCTGGAAATCCACATTCAACTCGAACGTAAGCATCCGCCTCCTGAGCCGTCATCATCCGACCAACTTCCATGTCGGCAATGCCTGCAGCGATCGAAGCGTGCATCTCTTTTGTGTAGAGGGCACTTCGCATTCGCCGGAGGATGCTGGCGTCTACAATAACAAACATCTGGTCCGAGCCATCAGCCTGGCACTCAACGCCGTCCGGATGTCGAAACACTTCTTCCGTTTGTTCGGGGGTCAGCTTGATCATGCTGGCATCGTACCTTCATTTGGCAGAATGTCGCCACTGGAAATATGATTCCGCCAACCGACTTGCCCGTATTTCTCGCGGCGGGGTGGCCGGGGCTGGACGAAGCGGAGCGAATGAAGCCCCGGATTCGGGGGGCCACATCTCAGGTCACCGGGGTTTCGCTGCGCTCCAACCCCGGCCACCCGACCGCGTGTTACGTGAAACTTTTCCTTCCGGTCGGACAAGCCGACCGGGGAGGCGATGATTGGGAGGAGGATGTTAATTTCAAAACGTTGGCTCCTGCAGGACGAGTCGGCAAGGGGGGCCGTTGGACAAAGACTCCGTCGATTCGCTATGTTGCGACAATGGCGAACAGTCTTCGAAAAGCGAAAGGTTTCCCGATGTCAAACGTGTTGGATGTTCCGGAGGTCCGGGCGGCGGCCGTTCGTTTGACGCCGACTCAGTATCATCGACTCTATGAAATGGGTGTCATTCCTGAAAAAACTGAATTGCTATCCGGAATCGTGGTAGAAAAAATGCCGAAGTCACCGCTCCATACCTGGATGGTCATTTTTCTCCAAAAATGGCTCACTTCGATTGTTGGCAGTGACCTCCAGGTTCGCAAGGAAGACCCGCTCACCTTGCACGATTCGGAACCCGAACCTGATATTTCGGTCGTGTTGGGAACACCGGACGATTTTCGGCTACTTCATCCGTCGTCCGCGAAGCTCGTCATCGAAGTGGCATTGAATAGCGAAGCGATGGATCGGCAGAAAGCCGAGATCTATGCCGCAGCTGCTGTGCCAGAGTACTGGATCGTATTGCCCGGCAGCAAATCGATTGCGGTCTATCGCAGCCCGTCGGCTGGACTGTATCGCGAGTGCAGCGAGTACGGGATCGACTCTCCTCCAGCACCATTGTTCGCACCGGGGTCGGTAATTCCAGCGAGCGAACTGTTTGCTGGTTGAGAGAACACCAGCGACTGAAGGACCTTTATGAAGTCGGCCAGTCTGCGCGACGCACAAACCAGGCCCGAGCGCAATGCAGACGAGTACTTGCAATATTCAACCACCGCGCTCATGATGCTAACAGTTGTAGATTTTCGAGCGTCAGGCGGCGTCGCTGTGGGAATTCGCCCTTGTGTCCTGTGGGAAGAAAATTGCGGCAATCACGTCGAGTCCTTTTTCGGTCGCGGCTAGTCCCGAATACGGGCCGAGTTCCCTGGAGAATTCACGCTGGATGTATTGCCGCATTTTGAGGCCGAAGGGAATTCCATCGTCGGCGAACATTGGGTCGAAGTCTGCGGTGGGAATGATCATGATCGTGGCCCGTCGGCATGAGTTCTGAATTGCAATGGAATCCCTGTCAATTGAGGTCGGGAAATCGAAAGGCCTGTCATGACGAAATCGACCACGCTGGGGAATTCGGCAGAAACTACCGTTTTGGTGGTTCGACTCGGTGCGACTCTGCTGGCACTGCCGATCGAATGGGTCGAGGAGGTTCTCCCCGCGTTGCCGATTGAATCGGTGCCACAGTGCCCAAGTTTTGTTCGGGGCGTTGTCTTCGTTCGTGGTCACCTGATCCCGGTGTTGAGTGCTGCGGAACGGTTGGGAATGGCGAATTACGAGCGTCCCGACGAACCTCACATCGTTTGCCTGAACCGGAATGGGCGGCTGATTGGAGTGGAATTTGATGAAGCGATGGACTTGATGAATCTCGACATGGAGGAATGCCTGACTGCGGGTCAGCTCGGCGCGGAATCCGGATTCATGCGAGGACTCGTGGATCGGGACGGTCTGGTCATTCGCCTGCTGGATCCGGAAAAGCTGATTGCAAATGAAGAAATGTCAGCGCTGCAGAATTTGCCCCAGGTCCGAAAAACAAACTGAACTTCGCAATTCGAAAACAACCATGCTGCAATTCCTGACCGCTGAAACATCGATGAATGCAAATCGCTCAGACCAGCTTTTGATCGATGCGCCAACATGGCAGCAGTTGAGGATCTTGGCTGAAGCCGAGACGGGCATGGATCTCGACGGAACACGGTTCGGGCGCCTTCAGGATGCTCTGCGGAAGGTTGTGGTGCCGCAAACGACAAGTGCAGATTTGTATTTGGCGCTTTCCAGACCCGACACGCGGGCACAATTGCTGGAACGGCTGACTGGGCAATTGAC